>CAJUNM010000013.1 GCA_910587805.1 uncultured Christensenellaceae bacterium
GGTGGCGCCTCCAATAAACGCGCAAACGCTTGCGCGTTTTTGTATACCCTACTGTTCGTACCGCTACGCGGTCGCAATAAGGTACTCTCGCCCGAATGGCGGAATAGGCAGACGCAAGGGACTTAAAATCCCTCGGCAGCAATGCCGTGCCGGTTCAAGTCCGGCTTCGGGCACCAAGTCTTAATAGCTTGAACTTCTTTACCGTAAAAAGAACGTTCGGGCTATTTTGTTTAATGGAAGAATTTGAGAACTTCCGAGCATAGAAAAACACCGATATAGTTTGTTGCTATATCGGTGTTTGCCGTTTAATACTATTTATCTCGACCGCCAAAATAAAGGAAGAAATCTGAAAGTGGCGCAAAAAGTCGATGATACTTTATCGTAATCATCGACTTTTAACCGTATTTTGCAACTTCCGATCGCTCTATGGCGGTCAACCGTTCTATTGAATTGTATTAAAGCGCTTTCTTTTTGAATATTTTTCGTCGCTTCAGCGCTTTTCGACACGAGTATTTTTCAAATCTTCAAGCCTTTGCTTTGCCTCTGTCTCGGCTTTTGTAACCGCTTGGTCGAATTTCGCTTTCGCGTCGGTTAAGGCGTCAAGCGCTTTCTGCTGTAAATCTTTAACTTCTTTCAATTCGTTCGCAGTCAAATCGCTTTCAATCTTTTTAAGCATCTCTTCTGATTTTATGTTTAAGCTGTCGGCAATCGTTCTCACCTCGTCAGCCGTTATCTTTCCGTCCGATACTACACGTTCGACTTGCTTTGCAATATCGCCGAAATCTTTAAGCATGACCGTTATTTGTTCTTTTACGGTTGCGGGGACAAGATTTTCAAGATTTTTAATCCCGTCCGCAATCGTGATCAAAGATTCTTTAATCACATTAATCTCGTTTTCGTATTTCTTAGACGCTTCGGCTGTTTTTGTCCTTATTTCGTTTTCTGCGCTGTTCAATGCGGCTGTCAGCTTTTGTTTAACCTCTTCAAGTTGTACGGCGGTTTGACTGTTTTTGAACAGCTTATCCGCATATGCCTCTATACTTTTTACGGTTATTTCTCCGTCGGAATTTTTTAGCGCATCAACATTTTCACCCAAGCCCAAAGCCTTGGATACTGCGGCGATCTGTTGCTCGTTCAAAGGCTCTTCGCTAACTCTTTCCGCATAGAAAAGCGTTTCCGAAAGAACGCGCATTGCCGTTGCCGTTGTTTTATAACCTTGATATGCGAGTCCGTAATATGCGTTTAAGGGATGATGTACGGTATAATAAGCAGTGTAAATACCGTCAACCGCCGCGCTCACCGCTCTATCGTACACGCCGTCTGCCGCAGCTTTCGCTTTGTTATAAGCAACCGTAGCATATTCTTTCGCTTCCTTATGCGCGTCGGATACAAATTCGAGCAACTTCGACGTATCCGACTCGGCAGCCGCTTCCAACGATATTTTGCCTGTTTCGGATGCCGAAATTACAAGTTTCAATTTTTCGGGCGTCAGCGCTTGAATTGCGGCGTTATCGGGATATTGCGCTTTAATATTATCAAACTTACGCAACAACGAATACGCTTCCGCTCCGTCGCAGGTCACAGAAAGAGAAGAACCGTTTGCCGTTGCGGTAATCTTGGCGTTTACTTTTTCAAGTAGTTTTTCGGCAGCGGAATTTGCCGTAACGCTCGTTTGTACGACGGTATTGTTTTCGTCGAGATAACCGAGTTCTATTGCAAGATTCGTTACTTTTTCAACTGCGTTTTCAATATCCGCGCCGATAATGCCGCTTTCTTTGTAAAGAAGAACCTGCCCGTCCTCGTTTGCGCCGTAAACGCTGATAACTTTATTGTTTTTATCGAGCGTGAACTCTATGGACGGGTTAATGTCCATACTGACATAAGCAACCGCCTTCGCAGTTCCGTTATTGTTACCGCCACACGCAGCAAGCGGTAAACACATCGCCGTTGCACACAAAAGCGATACAAGCGCCCAAAACTTCTTTTTCATAATAAATGCCTCCGAATATTTATTTGTATTTATTAAACAGCTATCACAGCGTTTTTATTGCAACTTTCTAAAATTTTTTTACCGAATTCCAATAATTGTTCAAAGTTCCGAATTCTGAAATAATATTATCTCGAAATGATTTATAATCATCCGCGGCTATTTTTTCGCGCGGTATATTGTAAATTTTTTCAAACTTACTTTCACGGAACGAATAGTCCATTGTCAAAACATCCGAGATCTTCTGCGTAAATTCCTTTTCGGTTGCCGGCAAAGTCAAAATCGATACAAGCGGATTACCTATTATGTCTACCCCTTTCAGCAAATCGGCAATGAAAGATAGATTGTTTACGAATAAATCTGCCGAAAATTTTTCGATAATGTCCGACAATTTATCAACGGACGAAAGTGCATATCTCGCTGCCGCATCCCACATCTGCGTTTCGTTTGCTATTTCCACTCCGTAACTTGTTTTATAATCGGCAATCGCAACATCCATTTCGATAACAAGCGCGCCGAACTCTCCCGACAAATTCGTTCCGTAATACTTTTTTACATTCCAATAGTCTTTCAAAAGCGTTGCGGGATTGTCCTTATGATTATAAATTTCCGAATACAATGAACATATTGTTTGGATATCTTCCGCATTTTTCATAATGTTTGTCAACTCGCTTTCGAGTAATTCCGACCATTTTTCAATAAATGTGCCCGTAGTAATATAAGTTTCGTATAGTTGCGATAACTCTTTTAGGCTTAGTATGTCCGCTTGTCTTTCCGCAAACAGCGTTTCACGGTGCTTAATGTATTTCGCTGCCGTTTCGGCGTTCTGCACATCTTTAATGCCGCTACGTATAGCAAAATTTTCGTTATTGACGGTTTCCGCTATTGCCAAAGCGAAAATACCGTTATCCATAAAATAATGTTCAAGCGCAGATTGTGTCATTTGCAAGATTTTTTCGCCTTTATCATAAGCCGACAGCCGTACCGCAGATTGCGCTTGCACATTCAAATAACCAAGCCTTGCCGCTTTATCCGTGTACCAAACTACGGCTTCGCTGATTTTTTTACCTTTCATTTTGCTTTCGGCTTCCGCACCGTTTAATATGACGTCCGCATCTGCGTTCGATGACATTATATCAGTTACGATGCCGTTTTTATCCGTCGCAAGCGTAATAGAAGGGTTTATTTCAATCGTAAAAACAAATTCTTCAAAGCTCGAAACGGGTTTGATAAAGACGGAACACATTATTATAACAAAAGCTATAACAACAGCGCAAAGCGACGACAACCCGACAACAATGGGTTTTCGATTTTTAGCAAGCGTGTCGTTTCCGTTATACATATCATCTTCGGATGTTACGGGAATCGGATAGTTCTTTATATCGTCCCGCAGATTCGGAACTCGCTTGTCGATATCTTCTTTAAGAAGTCTCTTCCATGATTTCATCGGCTTTCCTCCTTTAACGCCTGTTTGAATTTTTTGACGCTTCTATTGTATTTTGATGTAATAGTCCCGATCGGGCAATTAAAACGTTTGGCTATTTCTTTATGCTTATAACCCCATATAACATGTAAAACCACAATTTCATATTCATCTTCCGATAAAATTTTTCGCAGAATGTCTATTGCGGAATTATTTTGTTCGTCAATCGATACAGATTTATAATCCAATAAGTTTTCTGTTCGTTTTTGCTTTTTCAGTTCGTTCAATGCCGTGTTTTTTGCAATCTGTAATATCCACGCCAACCCATTGTTACCTTTCTTGTACTGTCCTATATTTTGTTTTATCTTTAAGTATGTTGATTGCATAGCGTCCTCGCAATCCGCCGAATTATTAAAATACGGTAATATAAAAGCGTATATCCCGCGCTTTGTTTCTATGTATAATCGCTCAAATGCTTGGTTGTCGCCTTGCGCTATCTTATTGAGAGCCATATCTATCTCTCGCTTATTCATAGTTAGTTCCTTTTACAGTAAGTCGTCAATACCGTCTATTTGGCTATTACTATTTATTAAACAATTTGAACGACCGATTTATTGCAATGTCTGCAAAATTTTAATATAACAATTATATCATTGACTCAAAAAAACATCAATCAAAAAATACTATGCATGAACGGAAAAACAGATAATTCGCTTACATTGATCGAATAATAGAGCCGCGCCGTATTTTATGCACGCGATAAAGCAACCCGCGCAATAAGTATTGTCTGTCTATATTTTGAATTGACAATACATTTCAAAAATGTTAATATTAGATCATAAGGAGCAAATCGAAGTGAAAAATTGTTATCTCGAAAATTCGCCTATTGCCTATTATATAGACGACGCCGCAAACAAAGAGTGGCTTGTTTTTATTCATGCCGCATTCGTCGATCACAGAATGTTTGAAAAACAATTCGATTACTTTTCCGGTAAATATAATTTATTGGCTATCGATATTTTGGGACACGGTAATTCTATCCACACGAAAAAAGGCGATAAGATCGAAAAAATGTCCGATTGGGTAAACCGTATTTTTCAAAAACACGATATTCCCGCCGCTCACTTCGTCGGGGTATCGTTAGGATCTGTTTTTATACAGGACTTCGCCAACAAATACGAAAACAAAGTATTATCGCTTGCATGTTTCGGCGGCTATGATATCAATAATTTCGATATTGCAAAACAAAAAGCTAACTCAAAAAGTCAAATGAAAATGATGATGAAAGCATTGTTTTCAATCAAGTGGTTTGCAGAAGCGAACAAAAAAATCTCCGCTTATACGAGCGAAGCGCAAACGGCATTTTACGATCTCAATATTCGATTCAAAAAAAGCTCGCTCATGTATTTGGCAAGACTTCAAAATCTCATTAATAAATACCCGAACAAGCAACGGAAATATAAATTATTGGTCGGCTGCGGCGAACACGATATACCGACGGAAATTGAGATCGTAAACGAATGGGCTGAATATGAGAATTGCGAAAAAATAATTATGAAGGGCGCAGGACATTGCGTAAATATGGACGTTCCGCAAGAGTTCAATATATATTTGGAAAAGTTTTTGCAAAACTGTCATGACAACAGTGTTTGATCGTTTCAGATCAGAAACGGAAAAAGACAACGAGCGTAAACCGTTGTCTTTTAATTTTACCATTTGGCTATCGTCTGCGTATTATTCCGTTGTTTACACAACGGCGTCGGACATTGTGTAGCCGTCCAATGACCCCGCTTTAACTTGTATACATACATATTTTAACGCTTTATCGCTTGAAGCAAAAAACCGTCTTTTAGCGCAAGGCGCAATACGCAACCAATCGCCTGTTTTCAACGGCACTTTTTCGCCGTCTATTTCTGCTATGCCCTCTCCGTCCAATATCGCATAAACTTCTTCGTTTTGCTTATGCGAATGAACGAACGGCACGCTTGTTCCGGCAAGCAATTTGTTTATGCTTACTTCCGCGCCCGTAAGGACGAGTTTGTCGTGTAGTTCGGTACGCGCGTCATCCGCTACGCTTACCTTGGTAAAATTTGTCATATTTACTTCTCCCGAAAATTATTTTTGCGATCCATCGATCACACTCGCAGTATATCACAAAAAGAAATTAACGCAAGAACGTTACTTTTATATTATCCGATAATAGTTTTGTTACATAGTTACTTTTCAGAACTATTGACTTTGCATGTAATTTTCGATATAATAAATATATCCCGCAAAAAGTAGGTAAAAATCATGCTGACAAGAGAAGAATTACCCGAATGCCCCGTCGCAACCTGCGTACAACTCATAGGAAATAAGTGGAAACTGCTTATAATTCGCAATTTGATTTATAAAGGCGAGCAGCGGTTTACCGATTTTACAAAAACCATCCCTGCGATCAGTAAAAAAGTTTTGACCGATAATTTGCGCGCGCTGGAAAAAGACGGGTTTATCGAACGTGAAGTTTTTGCCGAAGTTCCGCCGCGAGTGGTATATTCGCTTTCCGATATAGGGCAAACGCTAAAACCGATTCTCGACGCCATGTCCGCTTGGGGAGCGAATTATACCGTCGAGCTATCCGAAAAAGCAGCCGACAACATCACGACGGGAATGAATATAAATTGACATGAAACGCGCAATGTGGAATCCGTGGCACGGCTGTCACAAATGCAGCGACGGCTGTAAAAACTGTTTCGTATATTTTTTCGACGGAAAGCGCGAACGCGACGCAAACACCGTCACCCGTTCAAAATCGGGATTCGATCTACCGCGCAAAAAGACGCGAGACGGAGCGTATAAGATCGCAAGCGGAAGCGAGGTTGCTACTTGCTTCACGTCCGATTTTTTTATCGAAGAAGCCGATCCTTGGCGAGACGAAGCATGGGATATTATTAAAACCCGACCCGATCTCAACTTTTTGATTTGCACAAAACGTATTCGTCGTTTCGGCGACTGCACGCCAGATGATTGGGGCGACGGATACGACAATGTTACGATAGCAGTATCGTGCGAAAATCAAGCGGCGGCTAAAGAACGCTTGCCTTACCTGCTCGACGCAAAATGCAAACGCAAATACATTTTTGCCGCGCCGCTGCTCGAATATGTGGATTTCGGCGAATTTTTGAAAGACGGTAAAATCGACGCCGTTTTCGCAGGCGGCGAATCATACAAAAATGCACGCACATGCGATTTTTCTTGGATAAAACAAATAAAATGCGACTGTGACAAATTCGGCGTAAAATTCGATTTTCACCAAACAGGATCGAACTTTATCTATAACGGCAAACATTACAAAATACCGCACCGCGACGAATACGCTCAAGCCAAAAAAGGAATGAAACTTCTCGAAACATAAACAATAGCTATCACTATAAAAGCGCGCCGAACGGCGCGCTTTTATAGTGATCATGCTCAAACTTTAATATCCGGTTTATAGCTTTCAAAAGATTCTGTATCGAGCAACGGCTTGATATATTCGCCGAGGAACTCATCCACCTGATCTTTTGCCCTTCCGACGAAATTTTCGGGCTTTAATATTTCGTCCACCTTGTCGGCAACGGCAGAGAATTTTTTATCCGCTTTTATTCTGTCTATCAAGTCGTTGGGCTTGCCCTGCTCTTTGACTACCTTTGCGCTCTCCATCGAATGAGTGCGTATAGCTTCGTGAAGTTCCTGTCTGTTTCCGCCCGCCTTGACGCATTCCATAAGTATCTCTTCGGTCGCCATGAACGGCAATTCTTCGCCTATGCGCCTCGAAATAACGCCTGGATACACGACGATATTATCCGCAACGTTGATATATATATTCAAAATGCCGTCCAACGCGAGAAATGCCTGCGGGATCGTCAAACGCTTATTGGCGCTGTCGTCGAGCGTGCGCTCGAACCACTGCGTCGAAGCCGTTACAGCCTCGTTCATAGGCAGAGATTCCACGAAACGCGCAAGCGCGCAAATTCTTTCGCTGCGCATCGGATTGCGCTTATACGCCATTGCCGACGACCCGATCTGCGTCTTTTCAAAAGGCTCTTCTATCTCCTTGAAAGACTGCATGATCCGCATATCGTTGGCGAATTTATACGCGCTTTGCGCAATTTGCGACAATACGGATAAAACTCGATAATCGAATTTGCGCGTATACGTTTGACCGCTCACGGCAAAAACGTGATCGAAACCCATGCGTTTAACTACTTTTTGCTCGAGCTTGCGCACCTTTTTTCCGTCGCCGTCGAAAAGCGATAAGAAGCTCGCTTGAGTGCCCGTAGTTCCCTTAACGCCGCGAAGCTTATAATCGCGCATAACGTGCTTAAGGTCTTGATAGTCCAAATACAGTTCGTACAGCCATAACGTGGCGCGTTTGCCGAGCGTAGTGAGCTGAGCGGGTTGTAAATGCGTGTATCCGAGCACGGGCAACGACTTGTGTTTTTCGGCAAAAACGCAAAGCTTGTCCATTACGGTGAGCAACTTCGTTCGTATGATTTCGAGCGCGTCGTATATCTGAATGAGTTCGGCATTGTCCGTGACGAAACAGCTTGTTGCGCCGAGATGTATTATCGCGTCCGCCTTTTTAGCTTGCGCGCCGAACGCATGCACGTGCGCCATTACGTCGTGACGCACCTTGCGTTCCTCTTTTTCCGCATATTCGTAATCGATATCGTTCGCGTACTTTTTCATTTCGGCGATCTGTTCGTCCGTTATGT
This sequence comes from uncultured Christensenellaceae bacterium, assembly GCA_910587805.1. Lineage (GTDB taxonomy): Bacteria > Bacillota > Clostridia > Christensenellales > Pumilibacteraceae > Anaerocaecibacter. The sequence continues at coordinate 8,147 of CAJUNM010000013.1, forward strand.
CAAGACCGAGTTCTTTCTCGCTCTCGGCGAGCGCGATCCACAGCTTTCGCCACAGCTTGAATTTACAGTCGTCAGAAAAGACGTACGCCATAGATCTGTCGGCGTAACGCGTGATAAGCGGGTTTTCATAAATGTCTTTCATTGTGTATCTCCTCGTAAAATCTTTTTGCATTCGAGTAAAATATTTTGTCTATATCGCTTTCACCGTAGCCTAATCGGCTAAGCTCCGCCGATACCGCGGAAAAATGCGAGTATTTGCTCAAATCGGGCGGAAGATCGTCGGATCCGCAAAAATCCGTTCCCAAGCATAAGCAATCGACGCCGTAACGTTCAGCAAACGAATCTATGACTTTTGCAAATTCTACAGCGGTGTCCGCGCCCGTAAAGCGCCTGACTGCGCACAAGCCGATCGGCGCATGCCGTGCGACGAGCGCAGATATTTGCGAATCGTCCAAACACCGAGGATTGCCGCTATCCGCAAAGCCCGTATGCGAGCATATCGGACGCTGCGCCGCATCGAGTACTGCATAGAACGCGCTTTTACCTATATGCGCGAGATCAACAGCACAAACGCCGTTCATGCGCTCGATAACGTTTTTGCCCTCTTCGGTCAAACTGCCGTTGTCCGACGCTCCGCCTGCGAAACCGTTTTTATTGTTCCAAGTGAGCGAACAATACAAAAACCGCGAAAAATCGAATTCTTCAATGTCGCTGCCGCATAAAAACCCGATGTCCTCTAAGGCTATCGGCATACCGCTGTTTTCAAGCGTCGGCATTATTGTTTCGATAAATCCGCGCGGATCGGAAAGCTCGGACGTCCATATAGCCGCAGTGACCGTTGCGGCGGCACGCTCGATATATCGGGCGAACTCGTATGACGGCAATGCCGTAGGGAAATCGTTATGCAAATCGAATATCATAAACTATTCTTATGCTATAACAGCATTCGCCGTCACAAAACAAACGCGCGCCGTACGGCACGCGAATGTTGTTATTGTTATTTATTGTCGGAACTTTCGCCTACATCTTTCAAAAGCTCGGCAAAAATATTGTTCTTTTCGCTCTTGTCGCTGTAGACCTCGCTCTCTTCGGCTTTCTTGACCTGTTTCTTTTCGGTCTTGACGGTCTTTTCGGTCTCGAGACACGCTCTTATGCTGAGCGTGGTCTTATGGTGATCGGGTTCGTAAGCCATGACTTTAACGTTTACTACGTCGCCTTTGTGCAAAATCTCGTTTATGTCTTTGACATACGTTGCCGCAGCCTCGGATACGTGAACCAAACCTTCTACGCCCGGTTCGATCTCTACGAACGCGCCGTAAGGCAACACGCTCGAGACTTTACCCTCGCATACGCTGCCGACGGGATGATTTTCCATGCATTTATCAAAAGGATGAGGCTGGAGTTCGCGGAAACCGAGCGAAACGCGTTGCTTTTCGCGATCGGTCTTAAGTACCAAAAAGTCGTACGTTTTGCCGATTTCGAGCACTTCGTCGGGAGACGTTATGTGCTGATACGACAAGTGGTCGATATGAGCCAAACAATCGATACCGTCAACGCTGACAAACGCGCCGTAAGGGCTGATGCGTTTGACTTCGCCCGCAACGATAACGTCGGGCTTGACGTTTTCCCAGAATATCTCCGCTTTTTTATCGCGTTCGTCTTTTTCGTCTTGAAGAATGACGCGTTGCGACGCTACGATCTTATGATTGAGATCGTCTATGTCGAGCGCGCGTAAACGAAGGGTCTTGCCGACGAACTTTTTGAGATCGGGCACAAACTTGAGACGAACTTGCGATGCGGGAACAAACACACGGTATGTTCCGAGATTGCCTATGAGTCCGCCCTTGATGTCTTTTTTGACGACCATCTCGAACTCTTCGTTATTGCGGATCTTGTCTACTTCCTCGTCGGTTTTGCGCATCATATCCGCGCGACGCTTGGAAAGCAACACGCAACCGAGATTGTCGTCGCGTTTTTTGATAACTATCGCTTCTATTTCCGAACCCGCGGGAAAATCCTCGGGATTGTAGTCGCATTCATAGCACGCTTCGGATTTATCGATAAATCCGTCGTTTTTGCCGCCGATGTTGACTCTTATACCGTCCTCACCTGCGGAGATGACCGTACCCTTGACCGCCTTGCCTTCGCGGTGACCGGACACGTTTTCGTTGTTGATGGCGTCGATAAACTCCTGATTCTTCGCCTCGCCGAACTCTTGACCCATGTAAGCCTTTACCTCCATAATCGACTCTGTCGGAGTCGATGCCCCGGCGACGATACCTACCACGCCGCTGCAGGGAAAATTGATTTTTTCGAGCGTTGCAAGCGAATCGATAAAATAAGTTTCGGCATTTACAGCCGCACACAAGTCGAACAGCTTGTTTGTGTTCGAGCTTGATTTATCGCCTACGACGAGTATTATGTCGCATTGTGCGGCGAGTTTTACAGCCTCGCTCTGACGCTCATTAGTAGTATAGCAAATCGTGTCGAAAATGACAACCGTTTTTGAACACATTTTATGTATATTTTCGGAAATTTCTCTAAATTTTTTAACGTCGAAAGTAGTTTGACACACAAAACATAGCTTGTCGTAGCGTACAAGCGCAGCTAACTTGCTTTTGTCCGAAACTATGGTGGCGGAATTATCGCACCAGCCGGCTGTCGCTATCACCTCGGGATGCGTAGGCTCGCCTATAATGACTATATGATAGCCATTTTCGTAATGTTCGCGAACAATGTCGTGTATCTTTTTTACGAACGGGCATGTGGCGTCGATTATATCGTACCCCTTAGCGCGCAGAATGTCGAATGTAGTCTTGCCCGCGCCGTGCGATCTGACGATCGCTTTCGGTTTTACCGTTGCGTTCGGATCTAAGTCGGGAAGCTCCGACACGTCGTTCGCTCTTTTTATGCCCGAGCGTAAAAGCTCCCCGACAACTTTCTCGTTATGGATTATGTTGCCGAGCATATAACAGTCCGAACCGACGCATTCCCGCGCCGCTTTGACCGCATTTTTAACGCCGAAACAAAAGCCGGCGTTATTCGCAACGAGTACTCTTATCATATTCTCTCTTCACAGCTTTATACTGCTTTTCGAGCGCGAGTTTTTCGGCGCGCTTGCGTTTTTTGTCGGTTTTCCATCCCTTGTTTTCCACCCATGCGTCGAGCTTATCCAACGTCTTTTGAATACCCGCGCGAAATCTTTCGGTTGCTTCGGAAAGCACGCTCTCGTCCAAGCGGCGTTCGTAAAGATCGCTCAAGTCTACCGGATCGCCTACGCCCATATAATTTCGTCTGAACAGCTTGCCTTTGTGATGTACGGCGATCGGAATAACAAAAGCTTTGCCTTTAAGCGCAAACAACGCGCCGCCGCCGTGCAACGGCTGCAGTTCTCTGCTTACGCGATTACGCGTGCCCTCGGGATAAAGCGAAAGCGTTTTGCCCGATTTCAAAGACTCTATGCACTCGCGCATAGACGACAGCTCGGGCTTATCGCGGTTGACGAATATTACGCCTACGTCGCGCAGAAACCGCATCAACAGCTTATTGTTTCCGTTTTCTTTTTTGGATAAGAACCGCTTGAAAGACGGCACCCAAAATATTTGATAAACGATGTCCATCCACGACAAGTGATTTGATATCAACAATCTGCCGTGGTCGTACTTTTTCAGTTTTTCCTTGTCCATTACTTTGCACGGCGCGGCTATCGCGGCGAGCGGAAACAAGATAAACCGCAAAGTCATGAAATACCGTCCCGTCATTGCACAACCTCTTTTACGTCGTTTATTATCGACATTGCCACGTCATGCGCGGACATTTCGTCGGAATCGATCTTGACCGCATCGTACGACATTTTGAGCGGCGCGATCTTTCTGCCGCTGTCGTTGCGATCGCGGGCATTTACGTCCGCAAGCACGTCTTCGTATATGACGTTTTGACCTTTCGCTTTCAACTCGTCGAATCTGCGTCTTGCGCGAATTTCGGGGGACGCAGTCAAAAAGAACTTGAATTCGGCATCCGGCAAAACTACCGTGCCGATGTCTCTGCCGTCGAGTATGACCGAACTCGCATGCGCGATTTCGCGCTGAATGGACAGCAGTTTTGCGCGTACGTACGGCAACGCGGAAACGTTCGACGCCGCCATGGAGACTTCGGGCGTGCGTATTGACGCAGAAACGTCTTCTCCGTCGAGCAGTACCTTTTGCACGCCGTCGGCATACTCGATGGACACGTTGACGTGCTCTATACAAGCTTTGACTTTGGCTTCGTCCGTAGTCGGTAATTTTTCGGACAACACTTTGAGACCGAGCGCTCGGTACAGCGCGCCCGTATCGAGATACGTTATTCCGAGTTCTTTCGCAACAAGCTTTGCAACGGTGCTCTTGCCGGCTCCGCTCGGTCCGTCGAGCGCAATTGCGTAATAATCGGTCAAATCTTTGCGCAAAGCGCGAGCCGCACCGATATAAACGTTGCTGACGGGATTATCCGAACGCGCCGTTACGAGAAAACGTATGCAATGACCGAGCGCGCCGTCGATATTCGGTTCGAGGCACGAAAACAACGGCATAGAATATCCGACTTCGCGCAATGCCCGCGCGGGATAAAACGCCGTCAAATCGGCTGTCGTGGAAATCATCGTATTTACAACGTCGGCATTTGTCAAACCGTTTTTGAAAAATATCCTGCGCATAAGCAGTTCCGACGCTTTAGCTATGCTCTGTTCATCGTTGTTCGCGGTTATCGCGCCGCGAATCGAAACTATATTGCTGCTCATAATTTAATGCTCCTCTGTGTTTAATCGTCGGCTTGCGCCGCGCTCGTACCCGCAACGTAGCCCGTTGCAAAAGCTATCTGAAGATTATATCCGCCCGTAAGCGCGTCAACGTCTATCGCCTCGCCGCCGAAGTACAAACCTTTGACTATGCGCGACTCCATGGTTTTCGGATTGACGGTGCGCACGTCTACGCCGCCGCTCGTTATCACCGCGCGCTCGAATCCTTCACTGCCCGTGACGTTAAGCGAAAAGTTTTTTATCAGTTCCGCAAGCGCGCGACGTTCGGATTTTGTCACCGAATTTACCTGTCGTGCCGCGCCGATACCTGAACGCGCCACAACGTGTTTAATCATCGCTTGCGGCAGCAGATCGTCGAGCGCATTTTTGAATTGTTTATTTAGCCTGTCGGAAAAGTCTCTTACGAGTCGCGCGTCGAGTTCGTCCGTAGTCATAGCCGGCTTGAAATCGATATACACGGTATACGGGGTCTGCTTTCGCGCGGCATAAGCGGACAGCGTTAGTATTATCGGACCGGATATGCCGTTGTCGGTGATCATCATATCGCCGAAGATCGGCTTTATGCCGTCGGTGCGCACGGTTATGTTTTTCAGCGTAAGACCTTGAGCCGACGAAATATCCTCTTTGAGGATAAGCCCGACAAGCGAAGGAACGGGCGCAATGATATTATGCCCGAGCGCGCGGATAATGTTGTAAGCACGCCCGTCCGAGCCGGTTTGAGGATAGCTCATTCCGCCCGTGCATATTATAACGCGATCGAACGTTTCGCTGCCGCCTGCATGCCTAACGATTAAACCGTTGTCATCGGGTATTATTTGATCGATCTCTGCGTGCAGCTCGATACGCGCGTTGTTGTTTTCGGCATATTTACGCAACGCTTTGATAACGTCGCTCGCCTTGTCGGACTGCGGAAATCCGCGTCTGCCGCGCTCTATCTTCGTTTTGCATCCGTTTTCGTTGATCAATCGAACGGCGTCGTCGGGCGAAAATTTTGACAGCGCCGAGCGCAAGAACGATGCGTTCGTCACTACGTTCGACAAGAACGTTTGACTGTCGCACACGTTGGTAAAATTGCATCTGCCTTTGCCAGTTATGTACAGTTTTTTGCCCAGTTTGTCGGTGCGCTCGAAAATTACGACTTCCGCGCCTTTTGCGCTGCCTGCGGCAACGAGTCCCGAAGCGCCTCCGCCGATAACGGCTATCTTCATAATTCAAACTTCTCTTTTGATATTTTTTCGAGCGTTACGCGATCGGTACGGTCGATCGTCAACGGCGTTATCGTTACGTATCCGTTTTCGCAAAACATTTCGTCTGTGTCCTCGCGGTATTCGGTTCGCTTTGCGCCTTTGTACATATACTTGCCGTCGCGCGGATTGTAAGCGTCGTCGAAAGCGATATCGATACTCATTTTCGCAGCTTTAACGCCTTTAGGTTTCCCGCTCGGGAAGTTTATATTGAACATAGAACCTTTCGGCAATTCGATTGAACAAAGTTTATCGAAATTACGCGCAAAAAACTTCGCTGCGGCACGATAAGAGTCTTCGCGCGGCTCTACGGAATTGAGCGATAACGCAAACGACTTAAGCCCTAAATACGCACCCTCGCTCGCTGCGGAAACCGTGCCCGAATACATGACGTCGCTGCCGAGATTTCTGCCTCTGTTTATTCCGGATACGACAATATCGGGCGTAGGGAACAAACGCGTATACGCGAACTTGACGCAATCGACGGGAGTACCGTCGAGAGCGAAGACGGGATAATCATATCCCGCGATCTTTTCGCACGTTACGGGCGCGTGCATCGACAGCGAATGCGAATATCCCGAACGTTGCGTACTCGGCGCAACAACCGCGATTTCGTGCCCGCCGCAAAATAAATCGGCGACGGCATGCAATCCAATCGAATCGTAGCCGTCGTCGTTTGTAAACAATATTCTCATACGATCCTACACGGGTTGGACTTTGTTATCTGCATCGTATATGACCTTATCCACGCCGTGCAGTCTCGCCTCGCGTTTTTTGAAAAACGGCATAGCGAGCTGCGGAAACAGCGCATACGTGAGCACGTCCTCGTCGCACGTAGCGTACTCCTCTATCTCCTTTTTATACTTGTCAAGCTCGGGCGGAATATTATCCGCGGGACGGCAAGTGATGCGCGGCGTATCGCCTATGATCTTTTTAACAACATTCGCGGAAGGCTCGAGAGGAAGCTTTCCGTATTCTCCCGCCAAAACGCCTTTCGTCTCTTTTGTGACGGTTTTGTAACGCTCGCCCGCGAGCACGTTGAGCACGGCTTGCGTTCCGACTATCTGCGACGACGGCGTTACGAGCGGCGGGAATCCGAGATCGGCGCGAACACGCGGAACTTCCTCGAGCACCTCCGTAAGCCTGTCGGACGCGTTTTGCTGTTTGAGCTGGCTTATGAGGTTGCTCAACATTCCGCCCGGCACTTGATATATAAGCGCATTGACGTCCACCTTTAGCACGCGCGGATTCAAAAATCCGTCCGCAGTGAGTCTTTCGGCTATCTTACGGAAATACTCCGTGCACTTGTTGAGTTTTTCGAGATCGAGCCCCGTATCGTATTCCGTTCCCTTGAGCGACGCGACCAACGCTTCTGTCGCGGGTTGGCTCGTACCGTTACCGAGCGGAGACAGCGCTGTATCGACTATATCGCATCCCGCTTCGATAGCCTTCATATTGACCATATCGCCTGTACCCGCAGTGTTGTGCGTGTGCAAATGCACGGGTATCTTGACTTTATCCTTGATCTTTGAAACAAGCTCGTAAGCGGTATACGGCAACAAAAGATTTGCCATATCTTTTATACATATGATATCCGCGCCCATTTTTTCAAGCTCGACGGCAAGATCGACAAAATACTCGACCGTATGCACTTTGCTCGTAGTGTAACAAAGCGCGGCTTCGACCGTACCGTTGTATTTTTTTGTGCTCTCGATGGCTTGACGCATATTACGCACGTCGTTGAGCGCGTCGAAGATCCTGATAATATCGACGCCGTTCTTAAGCGAAAGTCTGCAAAACTCGTCCACAACATCGTCGGCATAGTGCTTATAACCCAATATATTCTGTCCGCGGAACAGCATTTGCAGTTTTGTATTGGGTATAGCTTTTTTGAGCGCGCGCAGTCTCTCCCACGGGTCTTCGTCGAGATAACGCAAACATGAATCGAACGTTGCGCCGCCCCATGCTTCGAGCGCGTAAAACCCTACTTCGTCGAGCATTTTCGCAGCGGGCAGCATTTCGTCCGTGCGCATGCGCGTCGCGGCTTGAGACTGATGCGCGTCGCGCAGGATAGTTTCCATGATTTTGACTTTAGCCATGATATTATTCTCCGAAAAAGAACTAAAGAACTGCGATAAACAGATGCGGCGAACGAGCCTATCTTATTATCGTTGATAAAATTAACCGAATATCGAGAGGAGCACGCCTGCGGCTACTGCGGAACCGATAACGCCCGCGACGTTCGGACCCATAGCGTGCATGAGCAAGTAATTGTTCGGATCCTCTTTTTGCGCCACTGTCTGCGAAACGCGCGCCGCCATCGGCACTGCGGAAACGCCCGCGCTGCCTATGAGCGGATTGACCTTGCCGTGCGACATGACGTTGAGCAGTTTTGCCATTAACACGCCGCCCGAAGTGCCCATAGTAAACGCAAGCAGCCCGAGCAAAACTATCTTGAGCGTATCCCAAGTAAGGAACGACGTGCCCAAAGCTTTTGCACCGACGCATATTCCGAGAAGTATGGTTATAACGTTCATCAATCCGTTGCTCGCCGTTTGCGCAAGTCTGTCGGTGACGAGACATTCTTTGAGTAAGTTACCGAGCATCAACATTCCCAAAAGCGGCAGCGAGTCCGGTATGATAAGTCCGCAGATGAGCGTTACGACTATAGGGAACACTATTTTTTCGCGCTTGGAAACGGGACGCAACTGTTCCATTTTTATCGCGCGCTCTTTCTTGGTCGTGAGCAATTTCATTATGGGCGGCTGTATTATCGGAATGAGCGCCATATACGAATACGCCGCCACAGTGATCGCGGGAAGCAGATCGAACTGCTTAAGCATGGTAGTAACGTATATCGAAGTAGGTCCGTCCGCCCCGCCGATTATGGCTGTGGCGGCGGCAGCCGCGCCGTCGAACCCTAAAAGTATCGCGCCGAAAAGCGTGATAAATATACCGAGCTGAGCAGCCGCGCCCAAAATAAAGCTCTTGGGACTTGCGATGAGCGGACCGAAATCCGTCATTGCGCCTATACCCAAAAATACGAGCGGCGGGAAAATTACCCACTCCACGCCCTTTTCCATATAGTAAAGCAATCCGCCGGAGCTTGATGCAACGTCGGCAACGCCGCGAACTATGAGCGCGGAATCTTCCGCGACCTCGGCAAATCCGCCCGCTATCAATGTTTTCATGCCGTCCTGTTCGAGCAACACTTTGACAATATCCGCGTTGATTATCTTGACGGTATTGTCGCCGAGCGTAAGGAAATCGCTCGACATCAAGTTAATGGAATAGCTCCCGCCCTTGAACAAATCCGCCAAAACTTCTTCGGTAAAGCTTATGTCCATTGACGGTTCTTTCATCAATATACCGTATGCGCCGGGGATATTGACGAACAGCATACCGAAACCGATAGGCACCAACAAGAGCGGCTCTTTTTTAAGACCTATACCCACAAACAGCAAAACGCACGCAATGGCGAGCATAACGTAGTTTTGCCACTCGGATTGATAAAATCCGGTGCTGTGCCATAGGTTTTTCATCATTTCGACGAAGTTCATTTAGCCCTCTGTTATTTGATGTAGGCAAGCACTGCGCCCGTCTCTACGTTGTCGCCTTTTTTTACGGCATACGATACAGTACCGTCTGCGGGCGAAAAAACGTCGTTCTCCATTTTCATTGCCTCGAGAACGATAAGCTTATCGCCCTTTTTGACCGTTGCGCCTTCGCTTTGCGCGAGACTCAAAATAAGCCCCGGAAGCGGCGAATTGACAGCCGTGCCGCCCGCGACTACGGGCTTTGCGGCAGGCGCGGCGGCAACGGGCGCCGCCGATACGATCTCGGAGCCTTCGCCCTCTTCCAACTCTACCGAGTATTTTTTGCCGTTTACGACCACATTGAATTTACGCATGATCCCTCCACAAATGGATTTTTACTTTTTTTGAATTGAGTTACAAACCGCGGCGCATTATTTTTTGCGCGTTATACGGCGTATGACAAATTCCGCAGGCTCTCCGCTCTCTTGCTCGAGCATTACCGAAATAGCCGCAGTGATAGCCGCCACCACTTCGTCCTCGTCATCGTCGGATGCGGACGGCGCGGCGACCGTTTCCGTCGCACTCTTGCCCTTTTTCTTTTCCTTTTTGGGCATATTGAACAGCTTTGAACGGAATATTGCGCCCATGAGATAGAATATACCGACAAGCAATGCAAGCACGGCAAACACTATCAAAAAACCTATGAGCGAGTAAAGCGCGGCATCGCCGAGTTTAACGTCGCTCGCCGCGAGAAACGTCAGATACATCCGACACCTCCGAAAGCCATCAAAGTGTTTATCAAGTATGCGCGAGTGTGATTGGGGTTGACGACGTTGTCGAAATGTCCGGAAAGCGCAACGACCATTGCCGATGCGTTTTCTTCGGCATACGCCGATGCGAACTTCGCCGCAGATTTATCTTTGTCTTTTGCTTTGGCTATCTCGTCGGAATACAACAGTCTCGCCGCAGATTCGGACTCGAGCACGCTTGCGCTTGCGTCTTCCCATGCGATCTTGTAATCGCAAAGCGACACGAACGCGGTGTACGCAATACCCACGGCTTTACCGAACACGACAGAAATTTTCGTTTGATCGAATACATTTATCTCATCTATAAGCATTGACATATCTCGCATGAGATCGGCATCGGCTGCGGTGATCTCGCTTCCCGAGCAATCCACCAAGAATACAACCGATTTTTCGATCTTATCGCACAAATGCAAAAAGTCGTTTATCTTTGTGCATGCTTTTGCGGTGAGTTTGCCCTGTACGGCGACTATGCCGACGGGCATTTCCGATAAATACGCAAAACCCGTCGTAACGCTTTTTGCATACTCGGAAGCAACCGGAATGAATTTTTTATCGTCGATTATTTGATTGATAACGGCTTGAGCGTTTATGCCCGCTTTAAGTCCTTTGCAAACTCTATTGGGATCGTCTTTGGAACTCTTTTCCGTATCGCAGCAAATACTCAAAAGATCGTTTATCAACGCGCGAAGTTCGGTTTTCTTTGCGATATGAGTTACCATGCCGTTTTCGGCGAGTTTCTTCGACGAACCGACTTCCTTTTCGGGCAAACCGGTCTGCGCTGATATGACGAGCGGCGATGCCGACGCGCTCACGGCGTCGGGGCAAGCTATGATAAAATCGCTCATGGACGTCAAGTACGACAAGTGCCCGAGGTTTTTGCCTTTAACGACGGTGATCACCGGAACGTTCGCCGACGCTACCGTAAAGCTCTTGAAAATATCGGCATAGCCTTCCAAACATTCCAACCCTTCGGTTATGCGCGCGCCGCTCGTATCCAAAACGGCTATCAACGGTCTGCCCGTCTTTACCGCATTGTTTACTGTGCGAACGATTTTTTTGGCGTTTACCGCGCCTATAGAGCCTTTGAGCACCTCGGGATTAGTGGCGAAAACGCAAACGTATCTCGAGTCTACCGTTGCGATACCGCTTACTACGCCTTCGCTCGGCATTTTGCCGAAATCGTTTTGAGAACACACAAACGCGTCCGTTTCGACGAACGAACTGTCGTCGACGAACGCGCCTATAAATCCCGTAATTTCCTTGTTCGCCGCGGCGAGCTTGGATTTTGCGCTCTTCAATGTTTCCATAAATACGTCCTCGCAAACACAATTATATTGCTTTATATAAAGCCACATTGTTCATGATATATTATATCATGAACAATTATTTTAATCAACAGTTTTTCGTGAAAAATAAAATATTTTGCAATAATATTTTACAGAGCTTTGAGCCGCTCCGTTTCGCGGGCAGATAAATACCGCCATTCTCCGCGCGAGAGTCCGCCTAACCGCAGTCCGCCCAAAGCGACGCGTTTTAACAGCATGACACGCCGCCCGAGCGACTCTATCATGTTTTTGATCTCGTGGTTTTTCCCTTCCGATATAGTGACCGAAAGCCGCGCATTTCCGCCGTCTTCGTCGACTATAGAAACTTCGGCGCCGGCATACTTGACGCCGCCGAACGTAACGCCGTCGCGCAGCCTCTTGAGTTCCGCCGCCGTCGGCACGCCTTCCACTCGCACGTAGTACGTCTTTTTTACGCCCGAACTCGGGTGCGCGAGCTTATTCGCAAGCTCGCCGTCGTTTGTCAAAAGAAGCAACCCTTCGGTGTCGTAATCGAGCCTGCCCACGGGAAAAATACGTTCTTTGACTTTAACGATGTCCAACACGGTCTTACGACCGTGCTCGTCGCTCAACGAGCAGATACAGCCCTTGGGCTTGTTTAGCATAATATACACAAGCTTATGCGCGACCGTTACGGCATGCCCGTCCACTTCGACGTAATCGCCGTCTTTAACGTCCGTTGCAAGCTCGGTCGCTTTTTTGCCGTTGATTTTCACCCTGCCGTCCAAAACGAGCTGTTCGCATTTTCTGCGGCTGTCTATTCCGCATCCGCTCAAATATTTGTTTATTCTCATAAAAATTCCTTTATACCGAAAAAAGACTACCCTATTAGGATAATCTTTTTTCCGATAAAAAGCAAGCGTTTTAATATCGTCGCGAATCACCGACATAGCCGAACCTGACGATATGTTTGCTACATGTTAACCTATATTTTCCGTAAATGCTTTGTCCAAAAGCCGCATGCTCTCTTCCCACATATTGCCGCAATTGAGCACGGTGCAAATATACGTTTTGCCGTCGCGCGTTGCCGACGAGACCAAGCATCTGCCCGCTTTTTTGGTAAAGCCCGTCTTTATTCCGTTGCCGCCGAGATAGTCGAACAAAATCTTGTTTTTGTTAGGGAAATTTCGCTTATAATCGTGTCCGTGATACGGCGTGGTATGACGCTTTGCGGAAACGATCTCGCGGAACACTTCGTTTTTCATTGCGTAATGCGAGATCTTGCAAAGATCGAGCGCGGTCGTATAGTGATCGTCGTTCGGCAATCCGTGCGGGTTCGCGAAATTCGTATTCTCCGCGCCCGCTTTATGCGCCGTTTCGTTCATGAGTTTCACAAACCCTTCGACGCTCCCGCCCGTGATAATCGCGAGGGCAACTGCGCAGTCGTTGCCGGACTGAAGCATAAGTCCGTACAACAGATCGCGCACGGACAACGCCTCGCCCTTTTGCAAGTACAAGCTCGAACCTTCCACGCCGATCGCCTCGTCGGGTATGGCTACGGGAAGATCGAGCATGCTCCAATGCTCGAGCACGGTTATAGCCGTACATATCTTTGTGGTGCTCGCGGGCGCTCTGCGCTCGTTCTCGTTTTTGCAAAACAGCAATTCGCCCGTGTCGCCGTCGATGAGCGCCATCGCCGCGGCGGTGCTTTGTTCGCTTGCCGCAGTCACGGGCGCGGCGGTCTCGGTATACAAAGCCGAGCGCAGCGGGTTTACCGACAAACCTATAATAAGCGCGATCAACGCCGCGATTATAATATCGGTTCTTATCATTTCTTTTTCTTACCGCCGAAGAACGAGCCGACCACTTCGGGCACGGTATCCATGATCTTGTCGAAGACGCTGCCTTTGCTCTCCGTATTAAGCACGCGCACGCCCTTTCCGTCGCTTATGAGAAAACACACGGGCGACATGCTCATGCCGGCGCCCGACGCGCCTGCGAACGGAAAATCGTCGCGCGATATATTTCCGTACTCGCCGCCGCCCGATACTATGCCTATGCTCACTTTGTTTATCGGTATGATGTTCGTGCCGTTCGGCATTGCTATAGGCTCGCCGACTATGATATCCGCATCGGTAAGCGTGCGCATTTTTCCGAATGCGCTATCCATTATTTTTTCAATCGGGTGCTCTCTGCACTCTTCGGGAAGGTTTTTCATGAAAACTCCTTGTGAATACGGTTTTTAACAATACGATTATAATATCCGCAATAGTCAGCGAAAATATTCCGTCGGCGGCAACTTCTGTGATGCCGTTATTGTTTGCCGCCAAACCGCTCGTGCCGATCGCATGAAAATACGCGCAAGCTTGCGAATACATAATGTTCACAGTCGAACATACCACGGCGCACACCGCGGCGTCCGAAAGCCCGACAGATCCGTCGAGCGACAAACGTCGCACGTTCATGCGCAACAGCAACCTCTTTACCGCTTCGACGAGCGCGCCGTTAGCTTTGATCTTATTTCCCGCTTTTTCGGTTTTTTCCGCAGTCTCCGCGCTTTTGTCCTTTTTATACAACGCGCGCTCCACGGTATCGAAGTCCACACGCTTTGAAAAAACGGGCAAAGCATTAACATGCGCGCCGAACCGAATAACGCGCTTTTCGGTACTCAACGAAAAATCCACGCCGAACAGTATCGGTGCGGAAATAATATGCAAAAACAAAACGGCAAGCACCAAGTAGATCATATCGGTAGTGTTTGCCGTTATAGGTCTTTATATTTACATTCGGTTCACTTGATTTATACGCCGCCGTCGGGAGTATTTTCGTCGGAAACGGCGGCAACTACGGCGGCAACTTCCGCTTGTGCCGATGCGGGCGCAACGTTTACTCCGCTTTCCGCGCTTTTATTCTCGAAATTATAAAGCTGAACAATTTTTTCCTCCGGCTTTACTTCCGTTTCCGCGGTCAGTTCGATAGTGCGTATGCGCTCGATGAGCGTATCCCTGTCGGGCAATTCCTCTATGTTCTCTATACCGAACCGACGCAAGAAGTTTTCGGTCGTTCCGAAAAGCAGCGGCTTACCGATAGCGTCTTTGCGCCCGACGACTTCTATCAAATTGTTGCGCATGAGCGCTTGCAGTGCGTAATCGCTGTTCACGCCGCGTATGCTCTCTATTTCCATACGCGTGACGGGCTGACGATACGCGATTATCGACAACGTTTCCATCGCCGGCGACGACAAAGCCTTTTCCATTATGGGATTGAGCACGCAAGAGATCGTCTCCGCATAATCGGGGTTTGACGCGAGCTGTAATTTTCCGCTGTACGAAATGAGGTGTATGCCGTGCTTGCCGCCGAAACGCTTTTGCAAACGTTTGACCGCGCTCGTCACCTCGCTCTTTTGCAATTCGAGCATTTCGCAAATATCGCTGACTTTCAACCCGTCGCCCGAGACGAAAAGCAATGATTCCAATATATCGTCAATTTGTTCGATTTCCATTTGAGTAGACCTATCCGTTGTTTTCGATTGCGTTATTTTCGATATTTTTGCCGATTATCGTTATCGTATCGAACATTTCTTTCTGTTCGACGGAAACGAATTGCTTGTTTAATAGTTCCAACAGCGCCATGAACGTAGTCACGATCTGATCGAGCGTAAAATCTTCGTAGAAAAGCTCGTCGAACGTTACGCGCTTATCGAACGTTATTCGCTTTTTTATGTACTCCATCCTATCCGCGACCGTGTACGGCTCACGCTCGATCTTGCGTATGACTATTGCGTTTTTGGGCGACATCATTTTTGCGAACATCTTGCGCAAAGCGTCCACAAGCCCTTTAGTGGTCATATCCTTGAGTACAAGCCGCGGCTGACCGACACTGTCGTCGGGAGCACGGTAAAGCATGTTCACTATTTCGCGGTCGCGCATTTTTTCCGCGGCTTCCTTGTACAGCTTGTATTCCTCGAGTCTGTTTATAAACACGGTCTTCGGATCGTCTTCGGCGTTTTCCTCTTCGTCCGTCTTTTCGACGGGCAACAGCGCGCGCGACTTGATCTCGATAAGCGATGCGGCAACCTCTATAAAATCGGCTGCCTGTTCCATATCGAGTTCCTCGGTTTGATCCATGTACGATAAATACTGCTCGGTTATATCGGACAAAAAGAAGTCCTCTATATTGATCTTGCGTTCCTTGACCATTGAAAGCAATAGATCGAGCGGACCTTCAAAGTCCTTAAGCACTACTTTATAGCTTTTATCCGCCGACACTGTAGGCGCAGTTTCGGTCGTCACGGTAGTTATATCGTTGTTTTCGCTCATACGGGTATCATCAACCCCCAAAACGCATCAAACACCCATTGCAAGCCGCCTGCGCACGTATCGATATACAAACCGAGTATATCCACATACCGCAGCCACGTTACGGTCGGCGCAAAGCTTTGCGCAAACGATACGATAAAACTCAAACCGACAAGCCCCCACAAAAAGTATTGACCGTTGCTACGCATAAAACGGCAGAATTTATTGCCTTCGTGCGTAAACGTTTCTATTATCCTAAACCCGTCGAGCGGATATATAGGCAAAAGATTGAAAAACGCGAACGCCAAGTTCAACAGCGTAAAGTACGAAAAGAAATCGCCTATATAAAACAGCACATTCGATCCTACGCCCGTAGTACGCATATATCCGAACAAAAACAGCGAGGAAAACAGCGATCCGAAAAACGCGAGCAACAAATTCATGCAAATACCGGCTATGGCGACGGTGAACAGACCGCGCCTATAATGCTTAAAGTTATACGGGTTTACCGGCACGGGTTTCGCATAACCGAACCCGACGGCAAGCATCATCACAAGCCCTACGAGGTCGAAGTGTTTAACGGGATTCATCGAAAGCCGTCCCATGTTTTTGGCGGTTGTGTCGCCGTTCCACAACGCCGCCAGCCCGTGCGCTATCTCATGCAGCACAAGCGCAAAATACACGCCTAAAACCGTGTATATAGCGGCTCTCCAATCCAAACCTCTAAGCAGCATTACTTGTTATTCTCCGAAAAAGGGATTACGTCGTTACGCACCAAATCTTCATAAGTTTGCGGTTTGATCATGTAATCGGACTTTCCGTCCTTGACCGCCACCACGGGCGGCACGGCGTTACGGTTGTAATTCGACGCCATTGAATAGTGGTATGCGCCCGTAGACAGCACAGCCAAAACGTCGCCGCGGCTGAGCTTTGGCAGTTTTATATCTTTTATGAGCACGTCGCCGCTTTCGCAGCACTTGCCCGCGATCGAATACGTATTTGTGTTTTCCGCATCGGCGCGATCGGCGACGACCGCCGTATATTCCGCATCGTACATCGACGGGCGCGGATTTTCAAACATGCCGCCGTCCACGGCAGCGTACGTTTTTAAGTCTTTTATGGTTTTGATGCTCCCGACGGTGTACAGCGTTATGCCCGCTTCGCCGACTATCGAACGCCCGGGTTCGACTACGAGATGCGGCAACGTTATGCCTTTTTGTTCGGCGGCGGCTTTGAGATACCGCGCGCTGTTTGCCATATATTGCTCGGGAGTGAGCGGATTATCCTCGTCGATATATCTGATGCCGAATCCGCCGCCCAGATCGAGAATTTTCACTTTGACGCCGAGCTTTTCGAGTTCCGCTATAAAGTCGGTCATTTTATCGATCGCAATCTCGAAAGACTGTTTCTCGAAAATCTGCGACCCGATATGACAAGCGACACCCGCAAAATCGATATTCGGCTTGTCCTTTATCGACAGTATGAATTGCTTTGCCGTGCCGTCGGCAACGGAAAACCCGAACTTGCTGTCCGGCATTGTCGTTTGTATGAATCTGTGCGTGTGCGCCTCAACACCGGGATTAACGCGCACTATGACGCGTTGCGGCGCGCGGGCGTGCTTGCTAATAATATCCGCCTCGTCGATCGAATCAACCACAAAACACCCGACGCCAACGGTTAGCGCGTATTTTATCTCGCTTTCGGATTTGTTGTTGCCGTGGAAATATATGCGTTTCGGGTCTATTCCGCCTTTCAATGCGGTATAAAGCTCTCCGCCGGAAACGACGTCCGCGCCCAATCCGAGCGGCGCCAAAACGTTATAAATACCCGTACAGCAAAACGCTTTCGACGCATAGCACACCGTAAAATTGCCGTACTCTTTTTCGAGCACGTCGACATACGCTTTTGCGGTCTTTACAGCCCTGTTCACGTCGAAAACGTAAATGGGCGTGCCGTACTTTTCTGCAAGCGCGGATGCTTTGCACCCGCCGACCGTTAAGCAATGATCTTTGATTTTAAGGTCTCCGTAGTTTTTCAAAAGCTATTCTTCGTCCTCGTCGTCAGCCATATTGGCATTGTGATAAACGTTTTGCACGTCGTCGTTTTCGTCGAACATGTCGAGCATACGGCGTATCTTCGCCTCGGTCTCGCTGTCTATATCGATTGTGGACGCAGGCACTTGACGCACTTCGGAAGTAAGCACGGTCTTGCCCGCTTTTTCGAGTCCGTCGCGAACGTTGTCTATTTCCGATTTGCTCGTAAATATATAAAATTCGTCGTCCGAAGAATCGAAATCGTCCGCGCCGAGATCGAGCGCGACCATCATTATTTCTTCCTCGTCGTCGCTCGCAGCGCGTTCTACCGTGATTATGCCCTTTTCCTCGAACATGTACGATACGCAATTCGTCGTGCCCAGCGAGCCGCCGCACTTATCGAATATATGCCTGACGGCGGCAGCCGTACGGTTTTTATTGTCGGTAAGCGCGTCTACGATAACGGCTACACCGCCCGAACCGTAGCCTTCGTACGTTATCGCATCGTAGTTCACGTTGCCTTCTTCGCCGCTCGCCTTTTTAATGGAACGCATTATATTGTCGTTAGGCATATTAGCGGCTCTCGCCTTGGATATGACGTCGCGAAGACGCGGATTGTTATTGGGGTCGGGTCCGCCGCTCTTTACCGCAACGGCAAGCTCTCTGCCTATCTTGGTAAAAACGTTGGCGCGCGCCGCATCTGTCTTGCCTTTTTGACGTTTTATGGTTGCCCATTTGCTGTGTCCGGACATAATATTCTCCAATCGTTTGATTTTTCACATAACAGTATACAATAAACGCAGTTGATTGTCAATTATTTAATAGCGCAGTTGCCCAAGCGCCGCAAGCGTATTTACTCGACACGCGTCTATATTCAACGATTTAGCGCGTACATCATAATACCCGCGGCAACAGCGGCGTTCAACGATTCTATATCGCCGCTTTGCGGGATCGACAGCGCCTCGTCGCAATCGCGCAATATGTCGGGAGTTATTCCTTCCGCCTCGTTCCCTATCACGATACAATACTTGCCGCGAGGCTTTTCACGCTCGAATACGTTTTTACCGCCCATATCCGCACAAAATATGCTATATCCGCCGGCTTTCAGCGTTCCGATGTCTACATTAACACCGATCCTGCATTTTAGTACCGCAGACATAGCGCTGCGCACTACTTTGGGCGAATATATATCCGCACAACCGTTGACTACTACGTCGTAGCCCGCGGCAAGCGCCGTGCGCAAAATCGTGCCCACATTCCCGGGATCGCGCACTCTGTCGAGCAAAACAACGTTTCTTTTCGGAAAAACGCTTTCGGGTATTTTGTGGACAGAAATCACGCCCTGACTGCTCTCCGCTTCGCATATTTTTTCAAACAGCGCATCGGTCAACACTACGGTATCGAAATTTGCAAACTTTTCGCGCAACGCTATATTTTTTTCGCTGAAAACGAGCGTAACAAGAGTATCCGGTCGCGCCGCTATGCTGTCTGTAACGTTCTTAAGCCCTTCGACGAAGAACTCGGCGTACTCGTCGCGATATTTTTTTTGTTTGAGCTTATTTAATTTTTTAACGAATTTATTATCGCTTGACTTGATGATTTCCATAATGAAAAAAAGCGCAAACATGTTGCGCTTTTGTACCTCGTGATTATTTGCCGATCGCCGTTGCCGCTTTTTGCGCAAGCGCATTGAACGCAGCAATATCGTTGACGGCGATATCCGCCAAAACTTTGCGGTTGAGATTGATACCGGCAACTTTAAGTCCGTGCATAAACTTGGAATACGACAACCCGTTTACACGCGCGGCGGCGTTTATACGCGTTATCCACAGCGAGCGGAAGTCGCGCTTTTTAAGTCTGCGACCGATATACGCGTACATCTGCGATTTCATCACCGCCTGACGCGCTATGCGGTACGAGCGGGATTTCGAGCCGAAGTAGCCCTTGCTGAGTCTGAAAATTTTTCTGCGCTTTTTAACTGCGTTTACTGCTCTTTTAATTCTCATGATAGCCTCCTAATTACTTTTGCGCCATGTTGCGAATGGTCTTTTCCTGTTTTGCGGACTTAAGGTATGCGCCTTGACGCAATCTCATAATGCGTTTTCTCGGTTTTTTGTTGAGAATGTGGTTTTTACCTTGTTGCGCTCTTTTAACTCTGCCGTTTGCGGTTACGCGAAAGCGCTTTTTCGCGCCGCTGTGGCTTTTCATTTTAGGCATATTTATATCCTCCGAAAGATTATTTGCTGTTTATCGGTGCAAGTATCATAACGATACTTCTGCCGTCTACGACGGGCTTGCGGTCTACGGACGCGATGTCCTTAACGGTTTCGTAAAACGAGTTCATTACGTCAACGCCCATTTGAGGTCGCGCTTGCTGACGTCCGCGCATGCGAATGGACACTTTTACCTTGTCGCCGTCCGACAAAAATTTGTTCGCCTGCTTTGCTTTGGTATTGAGATCGCCCGAATCGATCGTCATCGAAAGCCGTATCTCTTTGATGTCCGTTTTCTTTTGATTCTTTTGCGCGTCCTTGGCTTTTTTCGCAGCGTCGAAACGGTATTTGCCATAGTCCATTATCTGGCACACGGGCGGTTGCGCATTGGGCGTGATGAGCACGAGATCGAGGCGGCGTTCGTCCGCGATGTCCTTGGCTCGAGCCGCTCGCATAATGCCGAGCATAGCGCCCGTTTCGTCCTTGACTCTGACTTCGAGATTATCCGAAATCCCGTCGTTAGTTACAAGCTCCTTAAAAATGGTCGTAAACCTCCGAATAAAAAAATTGCGAGTCAAGCAAATATAACTCACAACAAAAATAAAGAAATATTTTGATGTTTGACCGTTCCGAGTAGTCCCGAACGGTGAGATCAAATCTGCTTGCCTAACAATTATATTATATTCTACACTCGTTTGTCAAACGTTTTTTACCCAAAATTCACGATACCGTATAAAAATTTTTCAAATATAAAAACTAACGGCATGAAACGTTTTATCTGCTTTGCACTATGCGCCGTACTTGCGGCTTCGGTATGCGTTCCCGCCGTGTATACGTATGTATCGCCGCTCTCTCAACGCGTCGAACGGCGCGACGATAAGCGCACGAAAGACCCCTATCCCGGCATAAGACGGCATCTTTATGCCGACGACGCGAGTAAGATCGCCGTACGGACTTATACAAATGCTCTATAACGGACGCGAATTATACAAATCAATATAGTAGCTCCTTCCGTAAACGGCATAATAGTCGCCGTCGAACTCGCGATCGAGCCTGCGATTGCAGTAATACGTCACGCCGTCGCATAAATACTCCACACCGTCCGCGCGAACGTAAGCGTAATGCAAAAACCCGATTTCGTCAGCGTCGTCCGCCGCAAACAATATGTCGCAGTATTCGTAACCGACGAACTCGCCCGCGAGCCGCACCGTTTTAGCGTCGTTGCCGTCATCCGTAAGGCGAAAATCTATTCCGTTTTGCAATAACCGCACGCCGAAATCGCCCGCTTCGTGGCAGTAGACCGAGCCAAGCTCGTACCGCTCGTCGAGATACAGCAAAGTATCGAGGGTGTCGTCGGTTGCGCCCAAAAGATAAACCGCGTCAATCTTGTGCAAATGATTTGCGTCGAGCGCGTCTTTCAGCTTATATCTATCAGCGGCGTAGCCTATCACATAAGTTTTCCCGTCGGCATAAACGACCGATTCGGTCGTGCCGCAATTGACAACGCACAGAAAATCTTTCGCGGAAGGATACGGCACGGCGCAAAGCGTTGCGCAAGTGAAAACAGCCGCGGCCGCAACAGAAACTTTTCCGCGCGGCATCATAAAGAACTTGCTCGCAAAGAACATTACGGGATAGCATAAAAACACAGCAAACGTAGAATAGTGACTTATTACCGCAAACGGCGCGGCGGCTATGCCTTGCGATATTGCGTCTATCGGCATAAGCAAGTACATACCGAGTTTCAATAACGGTCCGCATCCGGGGATCGCTGCTATGGGCGCGCTCACCAAAATAACGATAAACACCGCGGAAATATACGGGATAAGTATCATATTGACGATCGGCGCAAACACCTGTATTTCGTTGAAAAACCCAATCTGCGCAGGAACGATGCCTGCCTGAACGGAAATCGACGTGCCCATCGCTTCGCCGACCTTATCGTGTACGTTGAACTTGCCAAGCGCACGCTTTATCGTATCCGAAAACATGGCTATGCCGAATATCGCGCCGAAACTCAACACAAACCCCGCCTCGAAAATATATAACGGCTTAAACGCCAAAATCAGCGACATCGCGCAGCACATCGAAGACAGAATATCGCGTCTTCCGCCGACCGCAAAAGCGATCATCGCCACCGCCGCCATAATGAACGCGCGAACGACCGACGGAGAAAAGTCCGCAACTATCATATAAGCGAACAGCACCGCGCCGATAATCGGAAACCTTATGCGTTTATCTACCTTTGCCAATATAAAATCGAGCAACAAAATAAAAAATCCCACGTGAAGTCCGGAAACCGCCATTATATGACCAAGCCCCGCTTCGTTAAAATACATTTCTTGATCGGCTAACCCGCTTTTGTCGCCCGTGAGCATGGCAAACGCGAGATTGCCGTATCGCTCGCCCATATTTCCGACGAATAATTCGTTTAGCGCGCGAAGAAAATTCTTTATCGGCATAGACTTCCCGAACGATACGACAACGTCGTCCGCTTTCACGTCGGTATAGAAAACTATGCCCGTGCGAACAGAATAACCGTTGACCGTATAGTCGTCGTTTATAAAATTACCGACGGAAACATAATCGTCGAAATGCAGATAATCCCCGCATCGCACGGAGTTCAAATCGGAGTTATCGTCGCTTGCCACTTTCAAGCTGAGCTTGCCGCCTATGCGTTCGCCGTTTATCTCGAGCTTATCGAGCACGATCCCGCCGTTTGAATTTATATAGCAAATTCTGCCGTATACCTCGCGATAACCCGAAAAGTCGTTTGCCGTCTCGCGAAAGTCTACGTAGTTCGCGCCCAAAGCCATAGACAGCACGCATAAAACCGTGCATAAACCGAATGTTATGCAAAAACGCAGTTTCGCGGTTTTTCTTATGAATTTTACGAGCGCTACTGTAAATCCGCAAGCTGTTCCCGAAATAAGAATAACGCCGACGACGATTCCTGCGGCTTTTTCGAGTGCATATACGTACACCGCAAAAGCCGTCGACAGTACGAACAGCGCTATCACCAAAAACGGTCTGAAGTTTATCGGGCTGTGCGATTTCATATCAATTCATTGTCACCGACTTGATAAACTCGGGGCTTTTGAGCGAATCGATTATGCCTTCCGACGCTCTGCCGTCGTTTATGATCGCGTCCGACAGCTCGCGCGCACGCAGTATAGTATCTTTATCAAGCTCGAGCACATTGCCATGCTGACGCAAGCCCACAAAATCACCCGCTCCGCGCAGCTCGAAATCAAGCTCCGACACCGAAAATCCGTCGCGCATACCGCAAAATTTTTTCAATCGTTCGTCGCTCTCCGGCGTACCGTTCTCGCTTATCAAAAAGCAATACGACTGCTTTGTTCCGCGTCCGACGCGTCCGCGTATCTGGTGAAGCTGAGCCAATCCGAATCTTTCGGCATCGTAAACTATAACGTTAGTCGCCTCCGGCACGTCGATACCGACTTCTACGACTGTAGTGGACACCAATACCTTTATCTCTCCGTTCTTGAAGCATTTCATAACGGAATTCTTTTCGGCATCTCGCATTTTACCGTGCAAGCAACCGCAGAACTTACCTATCGGCATAGCCTTCAGTTTTGCATAGATTTTATCCACGCCCGTAACATCGTCGTCGTCATCGGCTATACGCGGACAGATTATGTACGTTCGCTCGTCGCGCGACGCGCATGTTTCGATATACTTGAACATTCCGTCGAATTTGCTCGGAGGCACTATAGACGTCTGAACGCTCGGGCGGTTTTTCGGCATTGTGCGAATATCCGTCTGCGAGAGTTCCCCGTATAACGACAATGCGAGCGTGCGCGGTATCGGAGTAGCCGTCATAACTATCATATCGGTTTTTTTGCCTTTGCTCTCGAGTTTCGCGCGCTGGTTGACGCCGAACCGCTGCTGCTCGTCTACTATCACGAGACGCAAGTCGTTATACTCTATCCCGTCAGAAATCAACGATTGAGTGCCGATTATACATTGCGCCACACCGTATTTAATATTGAAAAGCGCCGTTTCGGTTTGAGTCTTATTCATAGACGCGCACAAAAGCTGAACGTTTACACCGAGCGGTTCGAGCAGCTTTACAGCATTTTCGTAATGCTGCCGCGCGAGCGTTTCGGTCGGCGCCATGAGCGTCGCCTGATGTCCGCTTTTTGCCGCATAATACATTACGATCAATGCGACCACTGTTTTGCCGCATCCGACTTCGCCCTGAACAAGCGCGTTCATGAGCTTATCCGATCGCATCTCGCTTATAATGTTTTTGACGGCGAGTTTTTGATCGTGCGTGAGTTCGTATGTCAACCTGCTCGTTATATCCTCGACGACCGACGGCGGCGCGCCGTACTCGAAGTCGCGCCGATCGTCCTTTAACAGTCTGTACGAAGTTATCACATAGCACATGTTTTCAATTGCAACGCACCTACGCGCGCGCGACAGCATGACCTTATCGGTCGGCATATGCACCTCGGTCAACGCCGTTTGCAACGGAAGCAGATTGAATTTAAGCGCAACGTCTCGCGGTATATAACTGTTGACCGTTACGTTTTCGAGCGCCGTGCGCACTGCCGACGCAAAAGTCCGCGAAGGGATCGCGGTTTTGTACACGGGAATAATCCCGCCGTCATCCTCTTGCGGAGCAATGAACGCGGGATTTGTCATTTGCAATATGCTTTTGAATTTTTTTACTTTTCCGCAAACGTACACCGTATCGCCGATCTTAAGCGAACGCGCGGCAAACGGCTGATTGAACCACGAACACCGCACGGTTATTCCGTTGTTGACCACAGAACACGTAACGACGCTCAGCCCCTTGCGTATATACGAGCGTTTCGCTTCCGCGCTCACCTTTGCGGCAAACGAGATCTCGTCGCCTTCGCGAACGACGCGCGGATCGATTACGGCATTTTTGTATATATATTTGTCCGGAAAACGCAACAGCAAATCGGACGGGGTAAAAATACCCATCTCGTTAAGCGCTTTTACGCGCTTTGCTCCGATTCCTTTTATCTCTTGCAGCTCCACTATACGGAAGCGATTATTCGAGCGAAACTATAAAATAATATAACGGTTGACCGCCGAAGTGCACGTCTACGTCGCACGAACGGTATTTTTTGGCGATATCGGCTGCTATCGCGTTCGCCTCGTCTTCTTTTACGTCGTTACCGAAGTACAGAGAAATGCAACTCGTATCGTCGTCCATCATCTTGTCGATGAGTTCCTCGGTTACCGCGCCGACATTGTCGCCCTTCGCGACGATGTCCTTGGAGTCGATACCGATAATATCGCCTTCGTTAAGCTCCATACTTCCGACGGACGTTTTGCGAACGGCATAGGTGACCGATCCGGATCTGATGCCGCCGATAGCGTCGGTCATGTTTTTGATGTTGCCGTCGACATTGTCCTCGGGATTGAAAGCGAGCACCGCGGACAACCCCTCGGGAATATTCGACGTGGGAATAACGTGTATTTTGCGCTTGCTCAACGCTTTCGCTTGATTTGCCGCAAGCACTATGTTTTTGTTATTGGGGAACACGAACACGTTTTTGGCGGCGACCTGATCGCAAGCCTTTGCAATATCTTCCGCCGACGGATTCATGGTTTGACCGCCTTCGATTATGCGATCTACGAGCAAATCTCTGAAAATGGCGGTTATGCCGTCGCCGGCGCAAACCGACACAAGCCCGAACGGCTTGAGTTCCTCGACCTGCTGCTTCTTAAGCTCGCGGTTCTGCTGAAGCATGTTTTCGATCTTGAGATGATCGAGTTCGCCGAGTTCGAGCGCGTAAGTGAGCACCTGACCGGGCGCGTTTGAATGAACGTGAACCTTGACCATGCTCAAGTCGCCTATAACGAGCACGCAATCGCCTATGTTCATGAGCTTTTCTCTGAACATGTCTATATCCGCTTCGGTAGTCTTTTTGTAAATATTTACGATAAAGAATTCCGTGCAGTATGCGTATTCGATCTCGGCGAGGTTGTTATAGTTAAAATGCGCTTGCTCGCCGTACGGGTTATCCGCAGATTGGGTTTGCTTGTAGCTGTCGTCGAACTCGAGGTTGGCTTCCTCTTGACCCAAAAGCACGTTTTGGAAACCTTGAAGAATGATGAGCAATCCTCTGCCGCCCGCATCCACAACGCCCGCCTCTTTGAGCACGGGGAGCATCTCGGGAGTTTGGCGGAGCATCGCTTCGCCGCCTTCTATAACGGCAGCCATAAAGTCTTTAAGCTCGACGTTCTTTTTCGCCGCTTTCTCCGCGGAATCGGATATGGCGCGAATGACCGTAAGTATAGTACCCTCTTTGGGTTTTGTGACCGCCTTATACGCGACCTCGGTGCCTGCCGCAAAAGCCTTTGCAAAAGTCTTTGCGGAAATATCGGCGCTCTTTGCGAGGACGCTCGTCATACCTTTGAGGATCTGACTGAGAATAACGCCGCTGTTGCCGCGCGCGCCGCGGAGTGCGCCTTTTGCGACCGCATCGCAAAGCTCGGGCATATTATTGGTCGAACAATTGCTCACCTCGCGCGAGGCGGAGAGCATCGTCATAGACATATTTGTGCCGGTATCGCCGTCGGGAACCGGAAAAACATTTAATTCGTTTACGTGCGCCTTGTTGGTATCGAGCAGCTTTGCGCCGTTCAATATCATCTTGCGAAAGATAGCGCCGCCGATAGATTTTTGCATTATATCCTCCGATAATTATGGGTCAAACCTTAATACCCACTACATGAACATTGATTGTATCGACAACCATGCCCGAGAAATATTCGACGCGGTATTTGACCGCTTTTTTCAGAGATTGGGCAACGGCGTCGATAGACAGACCGTATTTGATAATTACGTAAAGATCCATAAATATTCTGCCGCCGTCGGTAAACACGTTTACCCCGCGCGACAGACGTTTGCGCTTGAACAAGTCGGACAAATTATCCGAGAAAGTTTTGGAGACGAGATCCACAATGCCGTAGCAATCGAGCGCCGTATCGGCTGCGACCTGAGCGATCGAATCCTCGGTTACCGTTATTCTGCCGTAGGCGTTGGAAGTGTGGACGCTCATTGTTATCTCCGAAGGTAATTATATGTACCTACACCTATATTTTACCCCATTCAAAATATTTTTGCAAGGGTTTTAACTTAAATTTTTCAAATTTACATTAAAATATGGTCAAAATCGGTTGCTAAAAGGGGCAAAAAGTGGTATATTGATATAGAAATTCACCGACACTTTAGGAGGTAGCTCATGAGTAGAGTATGTTCGATATGCGGCAAAGGCAGGGTTTCGGGCAATAACGTTAGCCATTCGCACAAGAAAACCAAGCGCAGCTTTAACGCAAATGTTCATAAGGTAACGACGGAAGTCGACGGCAAAATATCTCACGAATATGTTTGCACGCGTTGCTTGCGTACGGCTAAAAAGAACGAAGCGGACTAAACCTTCCGTAAAAATCGCAAAACAAAATCCGAGATTTTCGTCTCGGATTTTTTATTTCGTTATCTCGTTTTTTACTTTGGGTTTCGCTTGAACAGTCTTATTATTTTACCCAAAAACTTCGGGAGCTTTATACAGATTATTTTCGCCATGCCGCACCTCCATTTATAGTTTATGTGCGCGGCGCAAACAGTGTTACTTTTTTAATGCCGTTATCGCTTCCCGCCTGTCGCTCGCGCCGAAAACCGAACTTCCCGCGACAAGCACGTCCGCACCCGATCGCGCTATGCTCGCCGCGTTTACGGCGTTTACTCCGCCGTCCACTTCGATCACAGCCGTCGGCGCAAGTTCGTCGCGCATTTTCTTGACTCTTTCGATGCGCTCGAGCGAGCCTTCGATAAAACTTTGCCCGCCGAATCCCGGAAAAACGCTCATAACGAGTATCAGGTCGAGTTCGCCTACATACGGTATTAACACATCGGGATCGGTATCGGGATTTATCGCAAGCCCGCATTTTTTGCCCTTACCTTTTATAAGCTCGAGTGCGCCCGAAATGTCTTTTTCCGCCTCGAAGTGGAACGATACGAGATCCGCACCGCTGTCGCAAAAACGCTCGACATACCGCTTAGGCTCGGTTATCATCAAGTGCGCGTCGAAAAACAACGGAGACAACGGTCTGATGTCTTTGATCATCTTAAACCCGAACGTGATATTCGGCACAAACACGCCGTCCATAACGTCGATGTGGATCCAATCCGCGCCTAAATCTTTCATTTGCTTAACTTCTCCGCCCATGTCGGCAAAATTGCCGCTCAATATCGACGGGGCTATCAAAACGTTGCTTTTCATAACGTTTTAATTATAGCAAATACGACTCGGTCGGTCAAGCGCTATTTTACCAATTCTCGAAAAATTCCTCGAGTATCTGCGTATAACCTTTCTTTTCGCAACCGTCGAGAGCTATCGCGTCTACACTGCCGCGCTCCTCGCCGTTTACTTCGATAATAATTTTGCCGACGACGTCGCCAGCCGAGATCGGCGCTTTGAGTCCGTCGATGACGGGCTTAAGCTCGATCTCGCATTTATCGCCCGACTTGACAAACAGCGAGAAATCGTCCGCCGCGCCGACTGAAATACAATCGGTCTTTCCGCCCGTCACGTCGTAATTGCCCATTACGTCGCCGCATTTGACTGCGCGAACCGTTTTATAATTTGAAAATCCGTAATTAAGCATCTCGGAGACCTCTTTATTGCGAGTTTTGGAGTTTTCCGCTCCGATAGTGACGCAAACAAGCCGAGTATCGCCGCGCTTTGCGGTTACCGTAATGCAAGAGCGCGCAGCATCGGTATAGCCGGTTTTGCCGCCGTCGCAACCGTCGTAAAATTTGATAAGCTTGTTAGTGTTGGTAAGTCCCGTAACACGTCCGTCCGGATGCTCGAAATCGTACATCCATACGCCCGCATATTCAAAGAACTTTTCGTGCTTTATGAGCTTTTTGAACATCACCGCAACGTCTTTGGCGCAGCAATACTGTCCGTCTTTGGGAAGTCCCGTGCAATTGACGAACGAAGTATCGGTCATTCCCCATTCCGCCGCGCGGTTGTTCATTTCCGCAACGAACGCATCGACGCTGCCATAGAGATATTCGGCAACCGCAACGCACGAATCGTTCGCGGACGCTACCACAATGCTCTTCAACAGCTCGTCAAGTCTGTAATCCGCATTTGCGTCCAAAAACGCCTGAGATCCGCCCATCGACGCGGCGTTTTCCGACGCCGTCACCATGGTATCGAGCGGTATTTCGCGCTTTTCGATTTCGTCGAAACAAAGCCCGAGCGTCATGATCTTGACCATGCTCGCTATGGGCAAATGATCGGACACGTTTTTTTCAAATATGACCGCGCCCGTATCGCAATCCATCAAAAGCGCGGCGCGCGAAGTTGCCGCAAGCTTCAGTTCTGCGGTCTCGGCATTGGCGCTCGGGATCGCGGACACAAACGGCAAGAACGCCGCGAGCGCTACCGCAAGCGCAGTTACGCCTTTCTTGAGTCTTTTTTTCATTTTTCTTCAGTACCTCGTTAGATAATATAAGTATATTTTGTCAATAGTACACGTTTTTATTCATTACACTATCCCTATCAACGCAGACCCGAAAAACACCGCCGTTATCGCTTTTAACGCCGAGCTTACCAATATAGTGATAAAGCACGGCAGCAACGAAAAATAATAATCTTTTACTTCGCGCTTCGACGGCTTGCATCTGTTGTTCATCGCCGCAAATTCAAAGCATTTTTTGGATATTACGCACATGACCACTATCTGCACGATACACATCGGCACATACAGCACGAACAGCATCGGCAACGACGCCGCCGAGTAAACGCTTATGATCACGGTAACGCGAAGTCCGAGCGCGTACGACAAGTACAAGCACGGAGCGAACGACAGCAACGGCAAGAACCGCCAAAAAAACATGGACGCGGCGAAAAGCGCATACAACAAATTAAAGATAAAGTCTTTGAAAAAAAACATGAACGCGTTGGTATCGCCGCGTAAAAACGAAAAAACGACCGCGCCGTTGCGCATGATGTAATCGTTTTTGTCCTCTATCCCAACCCCTACGGTTATACCGATTATCAAAAAAACCACGCATGACAGCACATACAGCAATATCACCACGCGGTTTCTTTTTGCGTCGCACGAAATACCGTGTAAAAAATCGGTTACAGCAAAGCTTCTCATAAAACTACTTTATGTTTGACACTTCGCGGTTATTCCCCTAAATTCAGCATAATCGCGGCTTAAGCCGCGTTCAGGCTATCCGCATACAAACCGTAGCCTTTTGTAAAATCGTTCATAAAAACATGCGTGACCGCGCCGACGATCTTGCCGTTTTGAATTATGGGCGATCCGCTCATACCGCGCACTATCCCGCCCGTCTTTTTGAGCAATCGCTTATCGGTAACGCGAATGACCATGCTCTTTTCATGCCGTCCGCTTTTACCCGACGCTTTTATGATTTCCACATCGTAATATTCGGGATTATCCTCGACGGTCGTGCGTATCTGCGCTTTGCCCTGTTTTACTTCGTCGCGCGAAGCGATCGGCAAAAGCTCGCCGTAATCGCTGCCGTCGTAAGTGCCGGCAATACCGAAATTATTGTTGCAAGTAATATTACCCGACAAAGAATCGGACATCAACGTAGCGAGTATCGCGCCCGCCTCGTTTTTATTCCCGCGTTTTATGCCGACAATCTTGCAATCGTGCAAGTTGCCGCCCGAAAAAGGTATATGAGTGTTCGTGTCGGAATCGAATATTTCGTGACCGAGCGCGGCAAACTTGCCGTTTTCGTCAACATACGTCATAGAGCCTATGCCGTATACTTTATCCTTGACCCTAACGCCGAGCCTGCGTTTACCGCTGTACAACTCCGCGATAGGCGTTACGTCCAAAGTCATTTCCGTGCCGCCGCGTATTATATCGAGCCGTACAGTACCGCCGAGGTCTCCGCCGAGATCGTCGGCGTTGCTCACATCATTGCCGTCTATCTTTTTGATAATATCGCCCTTTTGCAATCCGTCTGCGAATACCGTTCCGTATTCCGTCTCGACGCCCGTAACGTCTTCTACCAACAATCCGCCCACGTCTATCGATATCCCTATAGGAAAGCCGCCGACGTACGCATACGACGGAATTTCGGCGTCGGCGTTCGCGCTTGCGAACAACTGCGGCGCGAAAGACGCCGCAAGCAATAATAATATTGCCGTTAAACATATACACGACCGTAATTTTTTCATACAAAAAATAGTTTTTGCACCGTGTCGAATTATATACATACCACACGAAAAAAGCGACGGATTTTGCCGTCGCTCGGTCGTTAAGCATTTGAAAGTTTATACTTGTCCGCCCAATCTTTCATTTCTTCGGCGTTTTTCTCCGCAGTGCCCGATACGCCGAGACCGCCCGAAAGCCGCGCAACCTCTCCGATCTGCCCTTTGCGGTCGAGCAAAGTCACGTGCGTATGCGTAGCGCCGCCATCGTCCGATTTTACTATGTAAAAATGCGTATCAGCCATTGCGGCGATCTGCGGCAAGTGCGTCACGCACAGCACCTGTCTGCCGCGCGACAGCGAGCATAGTTTTTTAGCTACGCCCAGCCCGACTGCGCCGCTGATGCCCGTATCTATCTCGTCGAATATCATCGTGCCTATACCGCCGAGATCGCCCGTTATCAGCTTTATAGCGAGCATGAACCGCGACATCTCGCCGCCCGATATTATCTTTGCGAGCTGCAACATCGGCTGACCTTTATTGGGGCTTAAATAAAATTCGTAAACGTCGTAGCCGTTCGCTGTAACGGCTTGCAATTCTTTGCCCGTCTCGGGTTCGGTAAACCGTACCTCGAATCTCGAATTAGCCATACCGAGATCGGCAAGCTCGGTCACTATGCGCGCCGCAAGCTCGCCCGCACCCGCTTTGCGCAGTTCGGACAGTTTTTTACAGCTCGCTATAAGCTCGCTTTCGAGCGTTGATTTTCGTTTTGACAGTTTGTCGTATTCATCCGCGCCGTTGAGCAATCGCGGAAGTTCGAGCTTTGCTCTTTTCAAAAACTCGTTCATCGAATCGAACGGACCGTACTTATTTTTGAGCGTGCGGAGTTTATCCAACCGCGCAAGAACTTCGTCAAGCTCGCGTTCGCTCGAATCGAATTTTTCAAGCTCGTCTTTTACGCACTCGTTGATGTCGTCGAGTTCGATAGCTACGGAATTGAGCCGCGAATAAAGTTCCGCCAACCCGTCCGAATACGACGATACCGACGCGAGTTTATGCGACGCGTCGGAAATGCCCGACACAGCCCCCACTTCGCCGTCGAGACTGTTTATGCACTCGGCAAGCCCGTTTTTGATCCGTTCCGACGCCATGAGTAAATGTCGCCGATCGAGCAGAGATTCTTCCTCGCCCTTCTTTACTTTGGCTTGCTCTATCTCGTCGATCTGATACTGTAAAATGTCTATGCGCTGCGCGCGCTCGCGCTCGTCGCCGAGCGAGTTCATTTCGACGCAAACTCGCTTGTATTCGTCGAATAACGCTTTATGGCGCCCGAGCGGCGCATCGTCCTTTTTGAACACGAAATAATCGAGTATCTTGCGTTGCTCGTTTATTTTGAGCAACGACTGATATTCGTTTTGCCCGTAAATATCGACATAACTCTGCATCAGCTCGCGCAACATCGAAACGGTGATCTGCTTGCCGTTTACTCTGATCTCGTTCCTGCCGTCTTTGAAAAACTTGCGTGTAACGATCATAAGCTCGTCGCTCTCTATCCCTAACGCCTCGAGCGGCGCGACGTTTTCGCACGAAAACACGCCTTCGACAAATCCCTTATCCGCACCGTACTTAAGCATGGTTTTGTCGTAACGCGCGCCGATAAGCAACATGAGCGAATCGACTATGATCGATTTACCCGCGCCCGTCTCGCCCGAAAAAACGTTAAGCTCGCCCGAAAACTCTATTTCGAGATCGTCTATCAACGCGAGATTGTTTATAGTTATCCTTTGCAGCATCAGCCCTCCGCAGACCAAGAATTGAGTTTATCGAGCAATCTCGAATAAAAGCTCTTGCTGTTGAAGCGCACGAACAGCGCGCTGTTGAACCATCCCGTCACTTTAACTTCGTCGCCGTTCGACAAAGCGCAAACGCCCTGCCCGTCCACGTAGAGTTCGGCGGGAGCTTTTCCCACGCACTTGAGCGTTATGTTTTCCGACGAGCCGACTACGAC
This sequence comes from uncultured Christensenellaceae bacterium, assembly GCA_910587805.1. GTDB lineage: Bacteria > Bacillota > Clostridia > Christensenellales > Pumilibacteraceae > Anaerocaecibacter. The sequence continues at coordinate 41,573 of CAJUNM010000013.1, forward strand.
GGGGCGCGTGCGCAACGTGTGCGGGTTTATCGGAGTAAGCGCGATCACGGGCGTGCTCGGGCTTATGACAGAACCGCCGGCGGAAAGCGAGTATGCCGTCGAACCCGTAGGCGTCGCCGCGATATATCCGTCGCAACGGAACTTATCGACAAGCTCGTTATTGATACGCACTTCCATTGCGGTAAGACTTCCGCCTGTTCGCGTGACCACGGCATCGTTCAACGCATAGTAATGTTTATCGCGTATACCGACGTCGATAAGCGCGCGGCGTTCCAATATATAATCGTTTTCGAGAATGTTTTTGATCGCCTTGTCCGTTTCTGAAATTTCTATCTCCGTCAAAAACCCGACTGTGCCTTTGTTTATGCCGAGGATAGGCGCGCCGATGAGCGCGCACTGTCTCGCAACGTGCAGAATCGTTCCGTCGCCGCCTATTGTGACCACAAAATCGTAACGTTTGCCGTCTGCGAATTTTTCCGCAATCGCGCCGTTGGACTCGATACTTTGAACGACAAGCTCGTAAAGTTTTCCGTCCTTGTCCTTATTGGGATTGGCATAAACTCCGAATTTCATAAAATCATTATACACCCTATTTATTTTCTTTTCAAGCTATTTAACACCTTAATCAAATTTTCTTCCGTAAGCCCCGCTTTCTCGAGCGACGAGCGCACGCTGCGGTCGTCGGCGAACTCGTCGGGATAGCCGAGCGTAATACACTCCGCTTTTCTGCCGAATGCGTCGAGCGCGCAAAGCACGCTTTGCCCGAACCCGCCGTGCAACACGTTATCCTCCATCGTTACAACGACGTTGCCGACTTTGTTTATGCTTTTCAAAAATTCCGCGTCGAGCGGTTTTACGAATCGCGCGTTCACTATGTTCATATCAACGCGTTTAGCCGCTTTTTCCGCCTCGTCGACGGCTCGAGGTCCGGAGCAAAGCACATACGTTTTGGAATCGGACTTGCGCAAAATCTCCCATTTTCCGTACTCGATAGGCGCATGGACGCGGGTGTTGACATAATCTTTTGGATAGCGCACGGCGAGCGGTTTGCCGAACGAACGCGAAAACTCGAGCATGCTCGCAAGCTCGTCGCCGTCGGTCGGGCACATGACCGTCATGTTAGGCAACATTCCGAGATAGCTCAAATCGAAAAGTCCCTGATGAGTAACGCCGTCCGATCCGGCAGTACCCGCACGGTCGATACAGAACGTAACGGGATACCCGCCTATACAAACGTCATGCAACAGTTCGTCGAACCCGCGTTGCAAAAAAGTCGAATATACCGCAAAATACGGTTTCATGCCGCCCGCCGCAAGCGCGGCGCAGTATGTAACGGCGTGTTCTTCGGCTATGCCCACGTCCTTGAACCGATCGGGAAAACGTTTTGAAAACTCCTCAAGCCCCGTTCCTATCGCCATGGCCGCCGTAACGGCGACTATCTTGTCGTCGCGCTCGGCAGCCGATATCAGAAATTTTCCGAGCGTTTGCGAAAACTGCGCGCGCTCGGTTACAAGTCCCGATACCGCCGCTACGCCGTGAGAATGCACGGGATCTACAGCCGCGCTCTTCAAGCCCCTGCCTTTATCCGTCACCACATGAACGAGCAACGGTCCGTTCTTTTTCTTTGCCTGAGAAAATACGTCCACAAGCTCCGCTATATTATGTCCGTCGAACGGTCCGTAATATGTGATGCCCATCGACTCGAAAATCTTATTGGACAGTACGATCTTTTTCAAAAAACTCTTTCCTCGCTCCATCAGCGCGATCGCGCCGTCGCCGAAAAACGGAATAACGGATACCGATCGCTTGATGTCGTTTTTCAAGCGCGAGTATTTTTTCCCTATTCTGAGCCGCGTCAAGTGATTGCTCATTGCTCCGACGTTCTTGCTTATCGACATTTCGTTGTCGTTGAGTACGATTATAACGGGCGAACTCTCGCTACCTATGGAATTGAGCGCCTCGTATGCAAGCCCGCCCGTGAGCGCGCCGTCGCCGATTACGGCGACCGTCGATTGATTTATACCTTGCGCGCGCGCCGCTTCCGCAAGACCTTGCGCCACCGAAAGCGACGTAGACGAATGCCCCGTGCCGAACGCGTCGTATTCGCTCTCGTCGGGCTTTGGGAAACCGGATATTCCGCCGTTTTGTCTCAAGCCGTCGAACGCTTCGTCTCTGCCCGTGATTATCTTATGCGCGTACGCTTGATGCCCGACGTCGAAAACTATCTTGTCGTGCGGGCAGTCGAACACATAATGCAAAGCTACGGTCAGTTCCACCGTGCCGAGATTGGACGACAAATGCCCGCCGTTCTTTTCCACGACGGAAACGATCCTGCGCCGAATATAATCGGCTGCGTCGCTCAACTGCGAAATATTCAACCGCTTGATATCTTGCGGCGATTTGATCCTTTCAAATTCCATTATATTATCTATGCGCCGTATCACGCAATGTCGAACTTGTTTGCAAGCTCGACCAATACACTCGACTTATCATATGCGGCACGCTTAGCTGCGGCTATCTGTTCGTTGAGCGCTCGCTTGGCGTCCTCGAACCCTATATACTCGAGCACGGACGCGCCGTCGGCACATTCGCCCGCCGAATACTCCGACAGATCGTCGTAAAGCTGAAACGCCGTACCGAAACTTTTTCCGTACGCCGCGGCGTTCGCGCAGTCGAGACCGTTTGCGCCGAGCATACCGCCGTCCATGTCCGCAAGCGCACCGTCGGCAATATACCTTTTGACCTCGTCGGGATGCGCGGTTCGCGCCGAATGGAAAAGCGCGCCGCTCACGCATGCGGCATATATCAACGCGGCGGTTTTGCGCTCGTAAATTTTCATTACGTCGCCTACGCTCGAACTGTTATCGAATACGTCGTCGTATTGTCCGGAAATTACGCCGCGATCGCCGAAAAGCGACGACACAAGCTCCGTCAACGCATATTGCCCGCCCGAGCACGCTTCGAGCATGACCGTATACGCGAGCGCGAACAGCGCATCGCCCGCGAGCAAAGCCTTGCTTTCGCCGAAAGTCTTGTGGACCGAAGGTTTGCCTCTGCGAAAATCGTCGTTATCCAAACACGGCATATCGTCGTGAATAAGCGTAAACGTATGATAAAGTTCTATTCCGCAAGCGAAATAAACGGCGGCATCCGTCGGCGGACAAACGGTATCGTGCCACGCAAGGAACAGAATCGGTCTGAGCCGCTTGCCGCTCGGAAATAACGAGTATTCGATAACCTCTACGAGATCTCGAGGATATCGGCAAACGCGCAATATGCCGCGCAAACGCTCGTCTATCGCTTTGCGCCATAGCATTATTTTGTCGTTATCTGCCATTTGTATCCTCGCCGAGTATTATATCGAGTTTGCCGTTAAGCTCGGCGAGCGTAGCTTTGGTCTTGTTGAGATAATCGATACACTCTTCGGTAAGACGCAATCCTTCGCCGAAAAGCTTCATGCCCTCGTCGAGCGAAACGTCCGACTCGAGCTTGTCGACTATTTCTTTGAGCGCGGCGATTTCTTTTTCAAAGTCCGCAGATTTCTTTTCGTTTTGTATTTCCATACTTGCGCTACCTCAATTTTAATTATTCGTTTTTACCGAACTTACAACGGCGTCGGCTACGCCGTCGGCAAATACAAGCCGCAATCCGTCGCCTGCCGAAATACCGGTCACGCTCGAAATTCGTTTGCCGTCGCTAGCAAACGCCGCCGCATAGCCATTATCGATTATGCGCTTGGGATCGAGCGCGCCGAGCACCGCAGACAGCTTATGCAAGCGCGCGCTCTTTTTTTCGGCGAGCATGCCGCAAGAATTTCTCAACTCGACGGCGGCGGCGCGCACGCGCTTATGCCCGTTGTCGATCTTTCTTTCAATCGCATAGCTCGCTCGACGCATCAACGCTTTTATATCGATCTCGTACCCCGCAGTCATTGCGCTCGCAGCGCGCTCTACGCGCATACCGAAACGAGTTACCGATTGCCGCACAGCATCGAACTTGCGGTTCGCGGCATACCCCGCGCGTTCTATAAGAGCTTGCATATCGGTCAACAACGCCGTCGCATGCGCGTTTACTATTTCGCCCGCAATGGACGGCGTTCCCGCGCGAGTGCCGGCGCAAAAATCACAAAGCGTATAATCGACCTCGTGCCCCACCGCGGAAATTATCGGCACGCGCGAAGTCGCCACTGCCGTCGCGAGCTTTTCGTCGTTGAAACAATCCAAGTCCTCATCGCTGCCGCCGCCGCGACAGAGCACTATGACGTCGGGATCGAGCTTTCCCGCTGCGGTCACTGCGCGCGCAAGCTCTCCGCCCGCACCGTCGCCCTGAACTCTTGCGGGATATACGCGGATGCGAACGAACGGACTCTTATCGCCGACTACGCGTAAAAAATCGCGTATTGCCGCACCGTCGGGACTTGTCACCGCAATAACGTTTAATATATACTCCGGCAACTGCGGTCTGTTTTCAAAGTACCCGAGTTTTTTCAGTCTTTCTTTTATTTCCGCAAGCTTGGCGTTCTTTTCGCCGTCGCCGCACACGAACAGCTCGTCGTATGCAAACGTCACCGCATTGCGTCTGTCGTAAAATCTCACACTGCCGTGAAGCGCGACGCGCGCGCCTTTATGCACACTGTCCCGTGAAAAGAACCGTACGCAACGCACCGAATAGTTGCCGTCCGCGAGAACGATATAAGTGTGCTTGTCCGAATACGAGACTTCTGCGACCTCGCCGGACAGCGTAACGTCGTGCAAAAGTTCTTCGTCGTCGAACACGCCTTTTATATAGCGCGACAATTGCGCGACGGTCATCGCCCGCGTCAAATCGCGCTCTCCACAGTATTCGATAGCAGCATTGCTATCGTCATAGGTCCGACTCCGCCCGGGACGGGTGTAATATATCCCGCAACGTCTTTTACGTTATCGAAATCGACGTCGCCGAAAAGCCCTTCGTCGTCTCTGTTCATGCCAACGTCAATTACGATAGCGCCGGGCTTTACCATATCCGCGGTGACGAATTTTTTGCGCCCGACCGCCGCTACCAAAATATCGGCGACACGCGTTATCTCCGCGAGATTTTCCGTCTTGCTGTGACATACCGTGACCGTCGCATCGGCGGCGAGCAAAAGCTGCGCCACGGGCTTGCCCACTATATTCGATCTGCCTATTACCACGGCGCGCTTGCCGGCTATGCTCACGCCCGTAGAACGTATCAGCTCCATTATGCCGCGCGGCGTGCAAGCTACCGTGCCGCGCTCGCCGAGGAACAGCTTGCCCGCATTGACCGCGTGAAAACCGTCCGCATCTTTTTCCGGTGCGATCAAAGACAATACCTTGCGCTCGTCTATTCCGCGCGGCAACGGCAATTGCACCAAAATACCGTCCACCGTGCCGTCGGAATTGAGCGCGTCTATAAGTTCCGCCAATTGCGCGTACGTTACGTTTTCGTCGAAATAATACGAATACGAGGCAATATTGCACGCCTCGCATGCTTTTATTTTGTTTCTGACATAAATAGCCGACGCGGGATCGTTGCCCGCTTTGACGACGGCAAGCCCCGGCTTTCTGCCGTTTGCTTTTTCAAAATCTTCCGCCTTTTCGCGAACCGAAGCCTTTATCTCCGCGGCTACCGCTTTTCCGTCAATTATCCGAGCCATCGAGTTCTCCTTTGATCACCGAAGCCAAAATGCCGTTTACGAACGAATAGCTTTGCGTATCCGAATAAGATTTAGACAGCTCGACCGCCTCGTTGACTATCACGGCGCGCGGCGTATCGGTATACAGCAGTTCATAGCACGCCACGTACAATGCGGCGAGATCGGTCTTATATATGCGCGAAAAATCATAGCCTTTGGCATATTTGGAAATAACGGCTTTAAGCCGCTCGCGGTTTTCCCAAACGCCCGCGACCACCGAACCTATATATTCGCGGGAATCGGCATCGGCTGACGCAGTAAGCTCCGCACGGGTATCGGGATTGAATTCGCCCGTAACCGTCATTTCGTATGTCAGTCGAAACGCTATTTCGCGCGCCGCACGACGTTTCATAAATCAAAGCCTCCGTTACCGAACTTAATGTTTCAAAAACTTGACCGAAATAATATTGATATTTATTACGCCCATTTTGTAATCGGTCATCGTTTCGACCGATTTCTTTATGTTATCTTGCACTTTGTATGCAATATCCGAACAGCTTACCTCGCTGTTTACTTCTATATACACGTCCGCATCGACAACGTCGCCCGTAACGTAAAATCTTACGCCCCTGCCGCAAACGGATTCCACGCCGCTTATCTCTTGAGCCGCCAAACGAATAATCGAGCGTAACACGTTGTTTCCGTACGTGACGCTGCCCGATGAATTGTTGTTGCGTTTGACGTTCATTTCCGCTCCGTTAAATAGACTGACGCACGCCCGAGCGCACGTTACATATATTGTAGCACATTTTTATTCAAATTACAATTCTTTTCGGGCACAATTTGCAAAGAGACACGCTCGATAATTTATATCGTTACGCAAAAAAACGGACGCGTTCGCGTCCGTTTTAGAAACATCGTTATTAAGTTTACACATTGATCGGTTTTATTCTGACGTTAGCCGCGGTCTTGTCGGTTTCCGTCATGATTATATCGAGTATCTGCGCCACTTCCTGATCCGTAAGCTTTTCGGATTTGAGTATAACGTTGATGTTCTGCGCGCCGACGCTGACCAAGCACGCCTCGTAACCCAAAGCTTTGATAAGCGTTTCGAGCCTTTGCTCGGTCTCCATGCCGGCCACCAATTGCGCAAGTTCTTTTTCGGCGTTTGCTTTGGCTTCCGCGCTCGCGGACTCGCTTTTGATTATGGCGTTGTATTCCATAACGGTTTGGTTACGAGCCTGTTCGCGGTCGTTGCGCGACGACGTAAAATAATCGGTGTACATCGTTGTGCCGTTAGAGTCCGCTTCCGAAGACTTCGGACGGTTGAGGAAGTAGTTGAGACACCCCGTTAAAACCAAGAGCGCCACCATACTGACAAGAACTATTATTTTTTTCTTTTTGCTCATAAAAGCCTCCATATTATTTTTTCGGATATACCATGATTTTGTCTATAGGTAGATCAAGCAGCGTTGACACTGCAAAGATTACGTCTATTTGCGTTTTGGGATTGCTCCCGCCGTCGCATACGATTATCGCACCGGTCGCCTTCGGGTTCTCCGACGATGAGCTGCCGAACGTGGGCGTAACGGTCTTATCCCAATTGATGACCACCGATGCGTTACCCACTCCCGACATTTCGGACAGAGATTTTTCGAGCCGAACTTGCATTACCGTGCAATAATCCGAACCGTCGATATTGACCGACGTATTTTTCGACTCTTTGTCGGAACACGATACAGTACAAAAGTACACAGTCATCACGACGGCAACGAGCGCCGCGCCGAGTATAAGATTGATGTGCTTTATACTTTTGATCTTGGATATAAGCTCCGATACTTTACCCATAAGTCATGACCGCCTCCTCGCCGATATTCAGGAACTCGGCAACCAGCTTGATTACTTCTTTCTTATTTATATGCCCGATATTTTCGGTAATGCCTAAACCCTCGAAATTTATGGTCGCCGATACCGCGTTCCACGCGCCGTCGAGTTTTACTTCGACTTCTACGTCGTAGCCGTTCGCTTTTAAGTGTTCATGCAAACTTTCGGCGACAAGTTTTTCTTTTACGCTTCCCACATAATCTATATACGATCCGTCGGTATGCACCGCATCGGACGTAAAATCGAAGTTTATGCCGTTCTTTATAAGCATAGGCAGAGGCGTAATGACCGTAAGCGCGGCTACCGTTGCAAACACCGACCGAACGACCTTGCGCGTTTTGCCTTGCGGCAATAGCATTTCGGCGACGGTCGAAACCATGGCTATGCCGAGTATGGTAAGTCCCCAAGCGGCAAACGAACTCATAAGCCTATATTCCCCGTGCACACGAGCATCGTCAGAAACAGCACGTACAGCGCGGTCATTGCGACGATCACCGTACCGATAAGCGACGACGATTTCGACACCGAAGTCATGATCCCGCAAAACCTTTCGCCGCCGAGCGGCTCGGCAACCGCCGCGGTCAGTTTGAGCGTGAGAGTGAACACCGCTACTTTCGACACGACGGGCAAAACGAACAGCACCACGAGCGCAACTGCGCTCGTGCCTATCGCGTTCTTTATCAACACGTTACCCGCCATAATAAAGTCGAATCCTTGCGATAAATACCCGCCTATGATCGGAACGTACTTCGATACCGCAAAACGCGCCGCTCGCACCGATATACCGTCGCGCACCGACGCGGTTATGCCCGAAACGCTGATAACCGTAATAAACAAAAAAAACGCCGTACCCAGTAACCACTTGCTCGCCGAGCGGAAAAACTCCGATGTTTTGCCGAGCTTGAGCGTCGATACCGAATCTATCACGTCGAACGTCAACGCCATAAGCAGCGCGGGAAACGCGACGAACGTGACGATACCCGTCATGCCGCTGCCGAGCGCGGCTACCGTAGGCGTATAAACGCCGGCAGATCCGCTCGCGCCTGCGGCGGTCATAAGCGTGAGCAGCACGGGCGCGACGCCGTTTATCTGAGTTTTCACGGATGCTACGAGTTTGACAGAACTGACGAGCACCGACGAAAAGTAGCCGACGGTAAGCGTTACGGCTAATCCGCCCGTGGCAAAATACACCACGCGTTCTATGGATTCCGACGCGAACTTGCCTTTAACCGAACTTATGATACTGTATGCTATAACTATTGCAAGCACCGCAAGCAGTAACGGCAAAAACTCGAGCACATTAGCGCCGATGAGCGACAGCGCGTATGAAACTATGCCGTTGAAATCATTTTGATACTCGCCGTTTGCGATAGCGCGTATTCGCTCCGCAACGTCGGCAAAGCCGAATACTTCGAGTTGATTTTTATCGAGAAGTTCCACAATGCTCTGCAAGCCGTCGAGATCGAGATTGGCAAGCAGATCGTCCACGCTGTCGGGTATGGTCTCCTCGGACTCCGCGCCGACCGCATCGGCTTGCGAGCCTGCGTTTATCTCGTCTTTTGTCGTAAACGGCGACGCCGCCGACAAAAACAACGTCGACGCAAACAGTACCAATATAAAAATTTTGATCTTTTTTTTCATATAACCACTGCTTTAACTACGTTGTCGAGATCGCGCAGGCGATTATCGCTATATGTTTGTTGCGGGGCATACGCGCCTTGCGCATCGGGAATTACGACAGCATTTTCGCTATGTATTCAAACAATTGCACGATCACGGGTATAGACGTCGCTACTATAATAAGCTTGCCGCCGAGCAGCACTTTATCCGCCAGAGACGACATTCCCGCATCTTCTATCAGCGACGCCGAAAACTCCGATATATACCCTACGGCTATCACTTTGAACAAAAGCGTCACAACGCTCGTTGCCAAGCCCGCGCGCTTTGCTATCGCGTATACCGCTGAGAATATGTCCGAAAAATAATCTATTACCGACAGTACCACTATGATCCCGCCGGCAAGCCCCACCGCCGCGGCAAGCTCGCTTTTTACATTGCGCAGCAGAATAACGCAAAACGCCGTAACGAGCGCAATCGCCGCTATGCGAAATATCTCCATGTCAGTACATACCGAATACGGTTTTCAAAGTATCGAACAATTGCCCTATCATGTTTATGATCATGATCAATACGATAACAAGTCCCGCGAGCGTGACGATCGTGGCTATTTCGTCCTTATCGGCGCGCTTGAGCACCTGATTTATCACCGCCGTAATCAGCCCTACCGCGGCTATCTTGAAAATTATACTTAAGTCCATAGCCACCTACAAAAACAGTATTCCTATGCCTAGCCCGATCAAAAAGCCGAGTTTTACGCACAGCGCGCCGTACTTGTCGAACTTTTCTTTTGCCTTGTCGCGCTGAACGGTAAATCGCGAAATAAACATCTCGAGATCGCCGCTTTGCGTGTCTCCGTCGAATCCGCCGAGCCGCGAAAACAGCTTTACAACGTCCGCATGCGCGTCTCGCGTCAAAAACCCGCGCGAAAGAGTAAGCTCTCCGCCCTTATTCGATATGTGCGCAAGATACTCGTCTATATTCTTTTTGAGCGGTTTGCTTTCGCTTGCGTACGCGCCGAGTACGGCAACAACGCTGTCGCGTCTGAACGCTATATTCTGCTTTAGCTCTACGAGCATCGCAACGAGCGCGTTATAATAAACGTATCGGCGTTTATGAGAATACATCATATAAAAGCCTATCGCAGTACCCGCCGCGCAGCATAAGCAAACCACCAATATTTTACCCGTCACCGTACGCCTCCTTTACCGCTATGCGTCTATTCGGCGGCGGATATACGACCGCAAACAGATCGAACACGCGATTAGCGATAACGCCGGAAAACTCGGGCTTTTTCGCAAAGTCCGCAAAGTCACGCGCGTGCACCGTAGCAATAACGGCTATGCCGCAATGAACGGCGCGCTCCACTGCCGGTATATCGCTCGGAAACAACTCGTCGGCTATTATCACGTCCGGACGCATGTATGCAACGCCCGCCTCGAATACCCGCCTTTTATCCGCGCCGCTCATCACGTCCGAACAACCGACGTCGAGCATAGGCGCGCCGTCCGTCGCAGACGCTATCTCGTATTTTTCGTCGCACAACAGCACGTTGCAGCCGCGCTCCGAAAGCAGTCGGCAAAGCTCGCGCACGAGCGTCGTTTTTCCCGCACCGGGCGGAGAGATCACGAGCGTATTTTTTATTCCGTCGGCTGCAGCTATGCGCGGACAGAGCGCGTCGGCGCAGCCTTTTACTTGGTGCGGAAGTCTTATGTTTACAGAAGAAAAATTCTTTACCGTTAATATTTCGCCGCCGTGAACGACGGCGTTTCCGCATACGCCTATCCTTATCCCGCCGCGAGCGGGTACGTAACCCTTTTTCAGAGTATCGGTCACGGTATAAAGCGAATGTTCGCATGCGCGCATTATCACGTCCTCCGCGGCATGCGCGGACGCGACGAAAGCGTCGCAAGCATTTTGACAAAGCCCGTTTTTACCGAGGAATCTGTACATACCGTCGTAACAAACGCGAACGGGAAATCCGTTGCGTATGCGCAACTCGTTCAGCTTGTCCGAAAACAGTCGCGACGCTATCACGTCGGCATACTCGTCGGGTATGAGCTTGTACAATACTTCCATACCGTTATATTTATGGGACAAGCATCGGCAATATGCTTTTTAGCAAAACAAAAAGCGCATCGAATACCGTCGTTCGATACGCTTTTTCGATCGGCGCTATCGCCGATACTTATATATCAAACATTGTAACCCATCAAGCGCAAAAGCTCTATAGAATCCTCGTAGCCCTCGTCTGCGGCTTTGAACAGCCAATCGGCGGCAAGCTCCTCGTCTCTGTCTACGCCGATTCCGTTGACGTAGCAATATCCCATATTATGCATTGCGGGAACGCAACCCTGCTCGGCGGCTTTGCTCCACCAATATACAGCCTCTTCGTCGTCCTGCGGCACTATCTCGCCCTCGTTATAGTAACATCCGATATTATACTGCGCTTCGGCATGACCGTTTTCGGCGGATTTCTTATACCACTTAAACGCTTCTACATCGCTTTGCGGCACGCCGAAACCGTTGAGATAGCAATAACCCATATTATATTGCGCCTCCTCATGATCTTGCTCGGCAGCCTTGCGCCACCACTTGACGGCGTTGTCGCAATCGTTCGTATTCGCATAACACAGCCCCGCATTTATTTGCGCGGGGACCCATCCTTGCGCCGCCGCTTTCAAAAACCACTCGAGCGCTTTTGTATCGCTCTGTTCCACGCCCTTTCCGTCGCGGTAGCAAATCCCTAAATTGTCCTGAGCTTTTTCATAGCCTTGCGCGGCGGCTTTACTCCACCACTTGACCGCCTCGCCGAAATCGACTTCTCTGCCGCGCCCGAACGCATATAAACAACCTATATTATATTGAGCGCCCATATCGTTTTGTTCGGCGGCTTTCAAGTACCAACCGAGCGCTTTATCGTAGTTTTGCTCTACGCCGTCGCCCTTTTCATACATGAACCCGATAGCGAACTGTCCGTCTACGTCGCCGAGTTCGGCTGCCATCAGCGTATATTCGACCGCTTCCGAAACATTCTTTTCAACGCCCTTGCCGTATGTATAAATATACCCTATCTCATACATCGCATGCGAGTTTCCTTTGTCCGCCGCCGCACGGTAATATTTTAACGCGGTCTCGCTGTCACCCGCTTTATAACACGTCTCTGCTTTGGCGTTCAATTCGTCGACAGACATTTTTTCAAGATTTTCCATATAATTTCTCCTTGTGTCAGATGATTGTATTTTACACTAAATTATCACAAAAGTCAAACAAAAACGAGCAATGCGATCAAACGCCTGCTCGTTATGCGATACCGAATATAAAATAATAAAATTACTATTTGACGCGTTCCATATATGTTCCGGTACGGGTATCGACGCGTATCTTATCGCCGGTGCTAACGAACAACGGCACGTTTATAGTGCAACCCGTTTCGAGCGTGGCGGGCTTATTGCCGGGCTTGGACGTATCGCCTTGGATACCCGCTTCGGTCTCGGCAATAACAAGCTCTACGAAGTTGGGCGGATCGACGGCAAAAGCCGAGCCTTTATACGACGAGATCGTGACCGTCATTTCCTCTTTTATAAAACGCAACGCATCGGCGCATGTTTCGTAGTTGAGCGGAAGATCGTCGTAAGTTTCCGTATCCATGAAATGATACAGATCGCCGTCGAAATACGAATATTGATATTCGCGTCTGTCAATGTGCGCTTCTTCGTATTTATCAGACGGGTTAAACGTGTTTTCGAGCACTTGACCCGTGATGACGTTTTTGATCTTGGTGCGCACGAATGCCGAACCTTTGCCCGGTTTTACGTGCTGAAACTCGACGACGGTATAAACTTTGCCGTCCATTTCAAATGTTGTGCCTTTGCGGAAATCTCCTGCCGATACCATAAAATCCTCCGATTATATTGAAAGTTTTTTGTCGTAACTTGTTATATCGGTCACGCCCTC
>CAJUNM010000014.1 GCA_910587805.1 uncultured Christensenellaceae bacterium
TCCAACCAGATAGAGGCGGCGCGTGTCGCGATGACGCGTTACACCAAGCGCGGCGGTAAGGTATGGATCTGCATATTCCCGCACAAACCTTATTCCAAAAAGCCTGCGGATACCCGTATGGGTAGCGGTAAGGGCGCGCCCGAGTATTGGGCGGCTGTCGTAAAGCCCGGCACTATCATGTTTGAAATGTCCGGCGTGAGCGAAGTCGTCGCAAGAGAAGCGTTGCGTCTCGCATCGTACAAACTCCCCGTTCGTTGCAAGGTCATGATCCGCGACAAGTCGGAAGCTGCGCCCGTAACTGCGGACGTAACGACCTCGGACGACGAGACCAAGGAGGGCTGAAATGAAAGAGAAAGTTCATGAATTAAGAGACGACGAGCTTAAGCAAAAGTTGGAATCGCTCAAAACCGAATTGTTTAACCTTCGGTTCTCGCACGCGACCGGTCAGCTCGCCAATCCTATGCAGATACAAAACGTAAGACGCGACATTGCGCGTGTCAAGACGGTCATAAGAGAGCGCGAGCTTCGCGCCGACAAGGAGGCCAAATAATGGAGCGCAGCGGCAGAAAGACTCGCGAGGGTATAGTCGTTTCGGACAAGATGGATAAAACGGTCGTCGTGTCCGTAATCGAAAAGTACAAGCACCCCCTTTATAAGAAGACCATAAAGCGCGTCAAACGTTTCAAAGCGCACGACGAGGCTAACGAGTGCGGTATCGGCGACACGGTCGAGATCACCGAGACCCGCCCTATCTCGAAAGACAAATGCTGGCGCGTTTCGCGCGTCGTCGAAAAGGCGAAATAATTTTCGCAAAAACGTCCGATTTTTTCGGGCATGCAATCAAATCACAGGCACACTCGCTCGCGAGAGCGTCAAGGAGTAAATCATGATACAGGCTCAATCATATCTTAAGGTCGCCGACAACACCGGCGCCAAAGAGATCATGTGCATACAGGTAATGGGCGGTAGCTTGCGTAAGTTCGGCAATATCGGCGATATTATAACCGCGTCGGTAAAATCCGCACAGCCGGGCGGCACCGTCAAAAAAGGCGACGTCGTCAAGGCGGTCATCGTGCGCACGCATCAGGGCGTAAACCGTCCCGACGGATCGCACATTCGTTTCGACGACAACGCCGCCGTTATTATAGACAATCAGAAACAGCCGCGCGGCACGCGTATCTTCGGACCGATAGCGCGTGAGCTTCGCGACCGTGATTTTACAAAGATCATATCTTTGGCACCCGAAGTGCTCTAAGGAGGCTCAAATGAATCTCAACGTCAGAAAGGGCGACAACGTCATAGTTTTGACCGGCAAGGACAAAGGCAAGACCGGCAAAGTATTAGCCACGAGTCCCAAGACCGGCAAAGTATTGGTCGAGGGTGTCAATATCGCTACGCATCACAACAAACCGCGTTCGGCTACCGAGCAGGGCGGCATAAAGAAGGTCGAAGCAGGTATCGACGTGAGCAACGTGCAGATCATCTGCCCGTCGTGCAACAAGAACGCGCGTGTGCGTCACGGCGAAGCGAACGGCAAAGCCGTACGCGTGTGCGCAAAGTGCGGAGCTAATCTCGACGAGAAAAAGGCGGATAAGTCCAAGAAAAAAGCCGAAAAGAAAGTCAAGAAAGAGCCCGCAGCGAAGAGCGTCAAAAAATCGGCAAAGACCGAGCAAACGGACAATGTTCCCGTCGACAGTGCGTCGGACGGTAAAACAGATAAGGAGTAAACCGTAATGGCAGAAAAGGCAACAAAAGCCAAGGCGTCGGAAACCGTCGCCGGCAAATCGACAAATCCGGATCGTTACAGACTGCGCAAGCGTTACCGCGACGAGATTGTGCCCCAGCTCATGAAAGAGCGCGGCTACAAAAACGTCAACGAAGTGCCTAAGCTTGTCAAAATAGTGCTCAATATGCGCCTCGGCGACATAAAGGACAACTCCAAGAGCATTCAGCTCGCTCAGGCGGAGCTCGATTCCATAGCCGGACAGCACAGCGTGCTCGTCAAAGCGAAGAAATCGGTCAGTAACTTCAAGCTGCGCGAGGGACAGTCGATAGCTATAAAAGTTACGCTTCGCGGCGAGAACGCGTACGAATTTTTCGACAGACTCGTTTCGATAGCATTGCCGCGCGTTCGCGACTTCCGCGGCGTGTCGGGCAAATCCTTCGACGGCAGAGGCAATTACGCGCTCGGCATCAAGGATCAAACGATCTTCCCCGAGATCTCGTACGAGCTTATCGAAAAAATACGCGGCTTCGACGTAGACGTGGTCACCACCGCCAAAACGGACGAGGACGCCAAACTGCTGCTGACAAAGCTCGGTATGCCGTTTAAGAATTAAGGAGTGTATTATGGCTAAAAAGGCGATGATAAATAAACAGCAAAGAACGCCCAAGTACAAGACGCGCGCGTACACGCGCTGCAGCGTCTGCGGCCGTCCTCATTCCGTGCTCAAAAAGTACGGTATTTGCAGAATTTGCTTTCGTAATCTTGCGTACAAGGGCGAAATCCCCGGCGTAAAGAAGTCGAGCTGGTAAGGAGGTAGAGTTATGGTTACAACAGATCCTATTGCGGACTTGCTCACGCGTATTCGTAATGCTATTACGGCGCGTCACGAAACCGTATCCATTCCCGCGTCCAAGATGAAAAAGGCTATAGTCGACATACTCGTCGACGAGGGCTTTGTGGCATCGGGCGACATTGCGGAAGAGAACGGACACAAGAACATCAAGGTCGTTCTTAAGTACGACGGTAAAAACCGTAATGCTATCACCAACTTAAAGCGCATCAGTAAACCCGGTCTGCGCGTGTACTGCGGATGCGAGGACTTGCCCAAGGTCTTAGGCGGCTACGGCATAGCTCTCATTTCCACGTCTCGCGGCGTCATGACCGATAAAAAGGCGCGCGAACTCAAAGTAGGCGGCGAAGTGCTCGCTTACGTATGGTAGGAGGAACGTTATGTCACGTATAGGCAGAAAACATATAGACGTTCCGGCAGACGTTACCGTAAAGTTCGAGAACGGCGTCGTAACGGTCAAGGGCAAGCTCGGCGAGCTTAAAAGAGAAGTCAAATGCTCGGATATAGACGTTAAGATCGAGTCGGGCGTGGTCAAGGTAGAGCGCGCCAACGACGCGAAACAGACCCGCGCGTATCACGGCTTGTACCGTCAGCTCATAGCGGACATGGTATCGGGCGTGCAAAAGCCGTTCACCAAAACGGTCATCGTGTCCGGCGTCGGTTACAAGTGCGCTGTCACGGGCAACAAGCTCGTAATGAACATCGGCTATTCCAAGCCCGTAGAGTTCACCGTGCCCGAGGGCATAACGGTCACTTGCCCCGATCCGCTCCAGATAGTAGTAAGCGGTATCAACAAAGAATTTGTCGGCGAGGTCGCCGCGCAGATCAAAGCCAAGCGTCCTGTCGAGCCGTATCACGGCTACGGTATGCACTACAGCAACGAGGTCGTGGTCAGAAAAGAAGCCAAGACCGCCGGTAAGAAATAGGAGAATAGGCAATGATTAAGAACATAGATAAAAACAAAATACGTATGAAGCGCCATAAGCGCCTGCGCCATGACCTTAAAGGCACGGCGGAGCGTCCGCGCCTTTCCGTATACCGTTCCACGAACAACGTGTACGTTCAGATAATCGACGACGTTAAAGGCGTCACCCTCGTTTCCGCCGGCACCAAAGCCAAGGGCGTTAGCGTAAAGGGCATGAGCAAGACTCAGGCTGCCGAAGCTGTCGGCAAAGCCGTCGCCGAAAAAGCGCAAAAATGCGGAATTACCGAAGTGGTTTTCGACCGCGGCGGGTATCTTTACACAGGCAGGGTCAAGGCTCTCGCCGACGCGGCACGCGCCGCAGGGCTTAAATTTTAGGAGTGATCATGGCACGCGAAGAGTTCAGAAAGAAAAGAGATAAGGACGTCGTCGACGACGGCATCAAGACCAAGCTCGTAACAACGCGCAGAGTTTGCAAAGTTGTCAAGGGCGGACGTAACAGCAGCTTTGCCGCGCTCGTTGTAGCGGGCGACGGTAAGGGCAGAGTCGGCGTAGGCATGGGCAAAGCGACCGAAGTTCCCGAGGCTATCAAAAAGGCGGAACAAGCGGCGCGTCGCAACATGAAAAAGATCTCGCTCAACGGCACCGCTATCCCGCACGAGACGGTCGGCAAGTTCGCATGCAGCGAAGTATTGCTCCGCCCCGCACCCGAAGGTCGAGGCGTTATCGCAGGCGGCAGCGTGCGTGCGGTTCTCGAGGTCTGCGGTATCAACAATATCACGACCAAGTGCTACGGCTCGCGTAATCCCATAAACGTCGTAAAAGCGACCATGTGCGCGCTCGAAAGCCTGAGAACGGCGGACGAGGTGGCGGCGATACGCGGCAAAACCGTAGAGGAATTATAACGCCGTATCCATCGCGTGATACGGGTTACGTTCGTCTCGGCGGCTTGGTCATGTACATCGGTGTACACTCCCGTCGCAACCACAGGTTGGCTTTCGTCAATCACTACACAATAAAGAGTGAGAACGTAAGTAAAAGATCGCGCAGCATTGGGCTGCTTACCCGTCTGACGCGCGGCTACGCCGTTATTAAGGGCTTTGCGTTACTCGTATCTACGCCGTTAAAGGCAGTTGATGCAAGCGCGGCATTGCTCCCCTCCAATTGTCATTCCGAGCGGAGCGAGCAAAGCGAGCGTAGTCGAGGAATCTTATAAACGGTGCGATAAACGTCGCCAATCTATAAAAAACTTCCAACATTCGATTGGAAATCGGAGAGCAATAAAATGGCTACTAAAAAAGCGGAAAAAGAAAAGTTGCTTTGCGTTACGCTCGTTAAGAGCACCGCAGGCTGCTTGATAAAACAGAAGCGCACGGTCGAAGCTTTGGGACTTAAAAAGCTTCATCAGTCGGTAACCGTAAAGGACAACGACGCCATGCGCGGAATGATTCACGTCGTTAACCACTTGGTTAGCGTCAGCGAAGTGGAGGCATAATTATGAAAATGCACGCATTGATGCCGGCGGACGGCGCGCGCACCAAAGCCAAACGTTTGGGACGCGGCACGGGTTCGGGTCTCGGCAAAACGTCCGGTAAAGGTCACAAAGGTCAGTGGGCGAGAAGCGGCGGCGGCGTACGTCCCGGGTTCGAGGGCGGACAGATCACGCTTTCGCGCAGACTGCCCAAGCGCGGCTTTAACAACAAGTTCGCCAAAGAGTTCACCACGGTCAATGTGGATAAGCTCAACGTTTTTGACGACGGCACGGTTGTCGACCTCAAGCTTTTGGTCGAGGCGGGCGTCGTTAAAAAGGTCGAAGAGTACGGACTCAAAATTTTGGGCGACGGCGAAATCACCAAAAAGCTTACCGTAAAAGCGGCAAAGTTCACAGCTTCCGCCAAGGAAAAGATAGAAAAAGCCGGCGGAAAGGCGGAGATCGATGTTTGAAACACTGAAAAACGCTTTCAAGAATAAAGAGGTGCGCACGAAGATACTGATCACGCTTGCG
This sequence comes from uncultured Christensenellaceae bacterium, assembly GCA_910587805.1. GTDB lineage: Bacteria > Bacillota > Clostridia > Christensenellales > Pumilibacteraceae > Anaerocaecibacter. The sequence goes on from CAJUNM010000014.1 coordinate 5,504, forward strand.
CTTCTCTTTATTTATCGTTTGGGTTGCTGGATACCTGTCCCGGGCATAAACCCCGAGATATTCCAGAGCGAAACGGGTACTGATTCGTTGCTCGGGCTTATCGGCGCGGTTACCGGTAATGCGTTGCAAAACGGCGCGCTGTTTGCGATAGGCATAACGCCGTACATCAATGCGTCGATCATATTGCAGCTGCTCACGGTCGCCATACCGAGACTTCAAGAATACTCGAAACAGGGCGACGAGGGCAAAAAGAAGATCACGCAGATCACGCGCTACATCACCATCGCGCTTGCGACTATTCAGTCGGTAGGTATCGTGGTGTCGTATGCGACGAGCGGCGCGCTCAGCACCAACCTGTTCGGACCTATGACGCAGGATTGGCTCGTGGGAATGTTCGTTTGCATCATACTCATCGCAGGTTCTATGCTCACGATGTGGTTGGGCGAGCGCATCACCGATTACGGCGTAGGTAACGGCATAAGCCTGATAATCTTCGTAGGTATCATATCGTCCGCCGGTCTTTCGATCATAGACAGATTCCAAGCATGGTTCGGCGTAGGCGATTATACGTCGCCGAGCGAGACCGCGCCTTGGGAGCTTTTGACCTTCTTGCTGTTGGTCATAGCGATATTCATGCTCATAGTATTTGTGGAGCTTGCCGAGCGCAGAGTGCCCGTGCAGTACGCAAAACAGATAAAGGGCAGAAAGCAGTACGGCGGTCAGTCCACTTATATCCCGATCAAGGTCAATGCGAGCGGCGTTCTGCCGATAATATTCGCAACGGCTATAATCACCTTCCCGCAAATGATCGCGCAAATGATCGCGCCAGCAAGCGAAGGTGCGGCTAAGTTCTACGATTGGTGGAACACGTGGTTGGGCGCGGGCAGCAGCTATCCGTTCTATTATATACTCGTCGCGCTGTTGATACTGTTTTTCTCGTATTTTTACGCGCAGATACAGTTCAATCCCGAGGACATCTCGAGAAACATTCAGCAATACGGCGGCATGATAAACGGTATACGCCCGGGCAAACAGACCACGGAGTACTTGGCTACTATATCGAAACGTCTTACGCTGTTCGGCGCGCTGTTCTTGACGATAATCGCGCTGATACCGTCGGTAATATTCGCACCGCTGTCAAACGCGGGATTGTTCGGAACGTCGCTCGTAAACGCGTTTTCGGCAACGGGTATGCTGATAGTCGTTTCGGTCGCGCTCGAGTTCGATAAGCAGTTGCAGAGCTTGCTTATGATGAAGCAGTACAAGGGCTTCTTAAAATAAGGCGTATCCGCGGCGTTATGCTGCGTCAGCCGTCGCGCCGCCCTCGGTCATGTAGGTGGGCTACATTCCCGTCGGTCGGCACTCGGATCTCCTTGCCTAACTTGCGTCTACACCTTATTTATACGCAGGAACGGCAATTACATTGGCAAAGCCAACAACAAATCGAGGTAACAAATTGAACATTATCATTATGGGCGCGCCGGGATCCGGCAAGGGCACGCAAGCAGCGCAGATTTGCAAAACGCACAATATACCTCATATTTCCACCGGCGACATACTCCGCAAGAACATAGCGGAAGGTACGGAGCTTGGCAAGCAAGCCAAAGCGTTCATGGACGCAGGCAAGCTTGTACCCGACACGCTCGTCATCGAGCTGATAAAAGTACGATTGAGCGAGCCGGATTGCAAAAACGGGTTCTTGCTCGACGGGTTTCCGAGAAACAAGGCGCAAGCGGACGTGCTCGGCGGTATAGTCGATATAGACGTTGCGCTGTACCTCGACGTGGACTTGTCGGTAATAGCCGACCGCATGGCGAGCCGCAGAGCTTGCCCTGCGTGCGGGTTCACTACGAGCGTGCAAGCCGCGCCGAACGGAAAATGCCGCGAGTGCGGAGCGGAGCTTATTATCCGCGACGACGACAAGCGCGAAGTGGTGGAACATCGCTTGAAGGTTTACGCCGAACAAGCCGCGCCGCTCGTCGATTACTACAAGGCTAAAGGCGTGCTCAAGACCGTGAACGGTATGGGCAGTATCGAGGCGGTAAACGCCGAGATCGAGGAAGCGCTTAAATGATCGTCAAGTACGACACCGAGCGAAACGGCATGCGTGCCGCGAGCCGCGTGGTAAAAGCGGCGCTCGACGAAGCGCAGAACATGATAAGACCGGGCGTGACAACGCTCGAGATCGACGCGGTGATAGAAAAGACGATACGCGCTATGGGCGCGATCCCGTCGAGCAAAGGATTTTGCGGCTATCCCAATGCGTCGTGCATATCGGTAAACGACGTCGTCGTCCACGGCATACCGAGCTTGCAAGTGATCAAATCGGGCGACATAGTGTCTGTCGACATTACCGCACTTTTGAACGGATACCAAGGCGACGCGGCGCGGACATTCGCGGTAGGCGACGTTGCTCAAGCCGATCTCGACTTGATCGATGCGGCGGAAGCGGCGTTCTTTATCGGGATCGAAAACGCCAAAGCGGGCGGACGCATCGGCGACGTGTCGAGCGCGATACAGCTCTATTCGGAGCTTCACGGCTACGGAGTTGTAAGAGCGCTTACCGGTCACGGCATCGGGCATAAGATGCACGAGGCGCCCGAAGTTCCCAACTTCGGTAAAAAGGGCACGGGCGCGCCGCTCAAAGCGGGACTGTGTTTGGCGGTAGAGCCGATGATAACGCGCGGCACGTGGCAGGTCAAGATCGATCGCGACGGTTGGACGGCTCGCACCAAGGACGGGAGCAATGCCGCGCACTACGAAAACACTGTAATAGTGACGGACGGCGCGCCCGAAATACTCACGCTTTAGGAGTAACGCTATGCAAACGGGCGACATTGTTATAAGCCGTGCGGGGCACGATACGGACAAGTATTTCGTCGTAACGTCGACGGTGTCCGAAGAGTTTGTGCTGATAGCCGACGGCAAGCTGAGAACGGTCGAGAGACCCAAGCTCAAGCGGATCAAACATTTACGGACAGTCGGACAAAGCGACATTGCGCGTCCGACGAACGCCAATATAAGTAAGTGTATCAAACAATTCAATTCGGACAGGAGGTTGTATGCCGAGAAGTGACAATATCGAGACCGAAGGCGTTGTAGAAGAATGTCTTCCGGGCACTAAATTCAAGGTAAAGCTTGACAACGGCGCGGTGGTCATGTGCACCATAGCCGGAAAAATGCGCGTCAACTACATCAAAGTCTTGCTGGGTGACCGCGTCAAAGTGGCGATCTCGCCGTACGATATAACTAAAGGCATTATAACATTCCGCAGCAAAAACTAATCTAACGGCGTATGCATCGTCGAATACGAGCTACGTTCGGCTCGCCGCCTCGGTCATGTAGGTGGGTCTACACTCCCTTCGGCGGCTTACCGACTGTTGCTCGTCTGCGACGCGCCTACACCGTTAGAAATAATGTTAGTTTGGCAAATATTAACAACCAACTTTAAGGGCAATAGCCCGTAAGGAGTAAATCATGAAAGTAAGATCTTCTGTAAAACCCATGTGCGATAAGTGCAAAGTCATTCGCCGTCACGGCAAAGTGATGGTCATTTGCAGTAAGGATGCGTCGCATAAGCAACGCCAAGGCTGATTCGGCGGCTTATATGCGGCGTTATGCTGCGTCAGCCGTCGCGACGCCCTCGGTCATTTACGTATATGTAAACTTCCGTCGGTCGGCGCTCGGACTTCCTTGCCTAACTTGCATCTGAGCCGTCGAAGGCTCGTGTATTGTTCGGGAAATCGGGCTGCCGCGCGGCTACGTCGCATTGTTCGCACTCGCCGAACGCCTACTTGTGCTTTAAGCGAATAAAGCGTCATACTTATGATTATTGCGCGGTTTGTTTTATGATATTCCGAGCGCAGCGAGGAATCTCAACCTTATAAATGAACCGAGCAACAACATCGAAAACACCCGCGTGAACGTAACGGCGACATTCCACGCCGAGACGGAAACAGCGCGAAAAACATATAAATAAAAATCAATTTAAGGAGTCATCAAAGTGGCAAGAATTGCAGGCATAGATTTGCCCAAGGAAAAACGCGTCGAGATCGGACTCACGTATATATACGGCATAGGACGTCCGACGGCGAACAAGATTCTCAAAGCGACGGGCATCGACCCGAGCGTCAGAGTAAAGGACTTGACCGGCGAGCAGGAGAACGCGCTTCGTACTTACATCGATAAAAACATCAAGGTCGAAGGCGATCTGCACCGCGAGGTGGAGCTTAACATCAAGCGTCTTAAAGACATAGGTTGCTACCGCGGCGTACGGCATCGTAAAAACCTGCCCGTTCGCGGTCAAAACACCAAGCAGAACGCGCGCACCCGTAAAGGACCGAAGCGCACCGTTTCGCGTAAGAAGAAGGAGAAATAAGCCATGGCAGTCAAGAAATCGACGACCAAGAGAAAGGTCACAAAAAATATCGATAAGGGCTGCGTCCATATCCATGCGTCGTTCAACAACACGATAGTCACGGTCACGGACGAGCAAGGCAACGCGATCGCGGCATGCTCGGCGGGCGCGCTCAAGTTCCGCGGCTCGCGCAAGAGCACTCCGTACGCGGCGCAAATGGCTGCCGAGGAAGCGGCGCGCAGAGCGATGGAGCACGGACTGCGTTCGGTTAAGGTATTCGTAAAAGGCCCCGGCGCGGGCAGAGAATCGGCTATCCGCGCAATGGAAGTGGTCGGTTTGAGCGTAACCGAGATAACCGACGTTTCGCCTATACCGCACAACGGTTGCAGACCGCCGAAACGCCGTCGCGTTTAATAGCATCGTCAACAGTCTAAAGGAGATAACATAAGCATTATGGCAAGAAATATTTGTGCAGATTGCAGACAGTGCCGCAGAGAGGGACAGAAGTTGTTTCTCAAGGGCGAGCGTTGCGTAACGAAAAAATGCGCTATGGAGCGTCGTCCCGTTCCGCCCGGACAGCACGCATTGGCGCGGCATAAAAACAGCGAGTACAATATGCAGCTTCGCGAAAAGCAAAAGGCAAAGCGCGCGTACGGCGTACTCGAAAAGCAGTTCCGCGAATACTACGAGCGCGCGGAAGCGCAAAAGGGCGTAACGGGCGAAAACATGCTCGCCATGCTCGAAAAGCGGCTCGATAACGTTGTGTACCGCATGGGTATCGGCGCGTCGAGAAAGATGGCGCGTCAGATAGTCAATCACGGACACATACTCGTCAACGGCAAGCGTGTCGACATTCCGTCGTATCAAGTCAAGCTCGGCGACGAAATATCCGTAAGAGAAACGAGCCGCGACAACGCGCTTTTCAAAGAGCTGCGCGGCGCCAAGATAACGATGCCCAAGTGGGTTGTATTCGATACGGAAAACTTCGTCGGCAAGATTGCGGATAATCCCAAGCGCGACGACATCGATCTCAATATCAACGAGCAGCTCATCGTCGAGTTGTACTCTAAGTAATAAGGAGCTAACGAGCTATGATGGAAATCGAAATGCCGAAGATCTCGCTGGAGGAAAGCGACAGCTACCGTACGGGCAAGTTTGTCGTCGAGCCGCTCGACCGCGGATACGGTCACACGCTCGGCAACGCATTGCGCCGCGTGCTGTTATCCAACCTCCCGGGCGCCGCGGTCGTGGGTATCATGATCGAGGGCATCGACCACGAGTTTTCGACGATCAAGGGCGTCAAGGAAGACGTTACCGAGATCATACTCAACCTCAAATCGCTTAACCTTAAAGCGAACTATGCGGACAAGACGCTTGTCAAAGAGCTGCACTTGCAAAAGAGCACGCCGGGCGCAGTCACCGCAGCCGATATAGACGTAGACCCCGAAATAGATATTCTCAACCCCGATCTGTATTTGTGCACGCTCGACGAGGGCGCAAAGCTCGATATGACGTTGTACGTGGGCAAGGGCAGAGGATACGTGGTTGCGGAGAATCTCAAGGATTCGTCGAGACCGATCGGGTATATTCCCATCGACGCGATATTCACGCCCGTCAAGTTTGCTTCGTATTCGGTAGAGCCGACGCGTGTCGGTCAGTCCATGGACTACGACAAGCTCACGCTCAACGTTAAAACGGACGGTTCGCTGTCGGCTAAAGACGTTTTGAGCCTTGCGGCAAAAGCGCTCGAGGATCATATAAAGTTGTTCGTGGCTTTGTCCGACACCATATCCGGCTTGGATATTTTGGTATCGCGCTCGGAAGACAGACAGCAAAAAGTGCTCGAAATGAACATCGAAGAAATGGATCTTTCCGTTCGCAGCTATAACTGTCTCAAGCGTGCGGGCATTCACACCGTAGCCGACCTTACGCGCAAGTCCGAAGAGGATATGCTCAAAGTTCGCAACCTCGGCAGAAAATCGCTCGACGAGGTTATTGCGAAACTTCGCAGTTTCGGACTCGATCTTAAGGCTTCGGAAGATTAAAAGGAGCTTGAGCGCACATCCGTCGCGCAGCCGCAGTGTCGATAAGCAATATCCAAACACGGCTGATAAGAAAGACAAAGCAACGAGCTTTTATTAGCCGGTAGCTTGTCCGACGGGCGACTGTGCACTCAAAAACATGGAGGATTAACAATTATGGAACAGAGAAAATTATCCCGTCCCACCGACCAGCGCTTGGCGTTGCTTCGCAATCAAGTGACGGAACTTTTAATGAACGGCAGAATGGTCACCACTTTTGCGCGCGCCAAGGAAGTGTCGCGTATTGTCGACGGCATCATTCAAGACGCCGTGGATACCGTGCTCGACGTCAATAAAGAAAGAAAAGCCACGGTCGACAAAAAGGGCAAGACCATCGAGATAGAAACCGTCAACGACGGACCGCGTCGTTTGGCGGCGCGCCGCAGGATCATGGCGCAGGTTTACAATCCGCCCGAAAAGCGCAAGCCCGGCGAGACGCCCGCGGCGTACAGAGCGCGCACCGAGGACATCAAGCACCCCGTAGTGGAAAAGGTGTTCAACGAGTATGCGATCAAGTACTTGCAGAGAAGCCGCGACACCAACTCGCGCGGCGGCTATACCCGCGTGCTCAAGATGGGACCGCGCAGAGGCGACGGAGCGGAAGAAGCCTTGATCGAATTGGTATAATGCCGATTTATTATAATAATATCACACGACAATGAAGCCGTATCGTATTGGTACGGCTTTTCATGTGTTTTCGGGCAAAGCGCGCGTTTATACTCAACGGCGCCGTAGAGCGAATAGTGATTGACAAAACGGCGTTTGTGTGTTATAATACAAAAATCAACGATGAAAATCATTTTCCGTAAGATCGTTCGGCAAGTGGCGGAATTGGTTTTGCGGTAGGAAAAATCATGAAAAAAATCAGTAAACATTTGTTAGTCGTAATCATGGCAACGGCGATGCTCGTTGCAACGTTCGTCGCGGTCACCGCTTGCAGCAGCAAGGGCGTTACGCTGTCGTTTGAAACATACGGCGGTACTGTCATATCCGATATAAAAGGCATGCCCGGCGACGACGTTGTTCCGCCGAGCGCGCCGCAAAAAGAAGGGTACAACTTTGTCGGTTGGTATCTCGATCCCGAGTTTTCGGGCGAGAGCGTGCGTATCCCTACGACAATGCCAGACAAGAGCGTTACATACTATGCAAAGTTCGAGATAGATCCCGAGTGCGCGCGCGGTTTGGTATACGATATCAACCGCGACGACGTTACAATGTTCGACCCTATAAATAGTTCTCTCGCATTGCCTGGCGATACCGTTACGGTTGCCGACGGCGACGAGTTTAACGCGGGGGGGGGGGGTTATTTATTCTTGGGTTGGTCTACCGAGAAAGACGGTGATCTCAAGTTTTCCGACGGCAAAGCCGAAGGACAGTACAATGCCGGCGAAAGCTATACCGTTACGAGCGAGACCGTAACGCTGTATGCGCAATGGGCTAAAGGCTTTAAGCAAAAGAACGGCAACGATTGGGTTTATTTCTACGAAAAGCTTTTTACGGGCGGCTTGGGCGGCGCGATCAGGCTTGACGACGGCGTGCGCAAGTACGGGTTTGCGAGCATCGATACAGATTCGGGCTATCTCGAGTTCACGTTTATGTATGACGACGGCGACGTTGAGGGTCGCATAGACTTGATTACGGAGACCGAGTTCACGTATGCCGACGCGACCAAAGGCGGGTTTATCGGCGTCGACTACGCTACCGACGAGCTGACGGGCATAATATTTTTCTCCGACGGCTACGGCTGGGCGACTTTATCGAGCGTGATCGGCAGCGTCATAAAGACCGAAGCGTACGGTTTTTACGAATACAACGAAGAATACGACGACTATACGTTCATGTATACCGATGAAAACGGCGAACCGATACTCGTCGACGGCAAGCCGCGCATATTGTATTTTACGGTTGTCGATATAGACGATTACTACGAGAATTACCGCGGCGCGTTCATGGTACAGGGGTTGGAGAGCGGTTCGTACTTGATGTACGATAACGGCGAGCTTTACAATGTGCGCCTCGATCTCAACGGCTACGGTTACGCCAAATTGTTTGCGTACGACCCTATAGCCGAAACAACGGAACTGCTCGCCGAAGGTAAGTACAAAGGCACAGAGAATTACGAAGACTATATGGGCGAGTGGGTGTTTATTCCCACGACGTCAGGCAAGAGCGAGTTTAAGTTTATAACGAATATGATATCGGGCGGGAATCAGAATATTCCCGTCTATATAGAATACAATCCCGCATACGATAAGTCGTTTACCGCAGCCGACGGCAGCGGCGACACTTTCCGCATGGACGGATACGGCAGCGCATTGTATTCGATAGGCAGTGAGAGTTACGTCGGGTATTGCACCGTCGGCGAGAGCGGTACGCTTGTCACGTTCGTGCCGTATGTCGAGGACGGCGACACCGTGACCGCAGGCGGCACGATGTATTTCAATATCGACTTTGCAACGGGCAAATTCACGGTCAATACCACAGGTTACATAATCGACGGCACAACGCTCGTCGAGTATAAGGGTACGTCCAAAATAATCGTAGTACCCGATACCGTCACGGCTATCGCCGCAAACGCGTTCAACTACGTACATACCGACGTTTCGATAATGTCCGTGGTCATCCCCGCATCGGTGACGAGCATCGGCGCGTGCGCGTTTGAAAACAGCCGCACGTTGCATCGCGCGACTTTCCTTTCGGAAACGCCCGTAGCTATCGATTGGAGCGCGGCGAACGATCCGTTCCGCTGGCCCGCGGGCGACTTCGTTATCGTTGTGCCCGAGGCAAGCGTGGATGCGTACAGAGCGGCATGGAGCGATTGTCCGCACGCCATAAAAGGTTCGGTCGAAGTCACCGTGCTGCCCGAGTTCGAGATAAAGGACGGCGTGCTTGTAAGATACAATAAGCAGGACGGCACGCCCGACGAAATGGACATTACTATCCCCGACGAAGTAACGGAGATAGCCGCAGGAGTTTTCCGCGGGCTTGAGTTCGTAAAGAGCGTGAACTTCAATAACGTTACCAAGATAGGCGACGGTGCGTTCGAGTTCTGCTCGGCGCTCAAAAGCGCGACGTTCACCAATGTGCAGATAATAGGCGACGGCGCATTCGCGGGCAGCGGGCTTGCCGGCACGGTCGAGCTTCCCGAGATAGTCGAGATAGGCGAATCGGCTTTCGCCGCATGCACGGGCTTGCGGCTTGTAAGAATGGGCGAAAATCTCATCGAGATCGGCGGCTTTGCTTTTTCCGAGTGTCAAGTGCAAGCCGGCGAGGATGCGTTGGTAATCGAACTCGAAGGTCTGTCCGCGCCGCTCATGGGAGAAAAGATCGCCGTCGGGAATATATCTTTCCGCATAGCTGTGAAGAATATAATTGTCGCCAAGCGTTGCTACGAGGCAGGCTCGTGGACGGCATACTGCCGCCACTTGTTCATCCCTTCGGGCGAAGAGAAGGGCATGTACATGTTCGGTACGCACACGCTCGATATCGACGGCAGAGCGGTATTCGACGGTTCTACGGTTTATCTGTACGAGATAGTCGGAGAAAACATTACGCTGTATCTGTTCGACGAGGAAACTAAAACCTTTGCCGAAACGACGGGTACTTATAAGAACTCGGTTATCACGGTAACGCTCGCGGGCGAACAGTACGCATTTAAGAAAGTGGGCGAAACCGAAACGTACGTTTCGGACGACGGACTGTATACGCTCGTTTGCGATCCGCGCGCGCTCCTGCCCGATTATTACGAGAACTATACGGGCTATACCGAAGTGACGTTTAACGGCTCGACCGTGCAATTGTACATAAACGGTTACAATACGAAACAGATCATAGCATTCCGCGATACCGACGGTAAGCTGTACGACTTTGCGATCACGTTCGACGGCGATAAGTTCACGTATACAAAGAAAAGCTCCAATACGTACGTCAGAAACATAACGTGCACCGACGGCAGCGTTATAAACCTGCACTTTACGGGCAATTCGATATACATATTCGGCGAGCTTAAGATAGACGTCGGCGGCGGCGTTACGATGCCGACGTGGAGCGATTACAGTCAGATCGCGACCGAAACCGAGAACAACGTTTATACTTTTACGCGCAAGTATCAAGAGACCGTGTACACGATAACCGTTACGGTGTCGAGCGACAATAAAACGTTTACGTATTCATACGCGAAAGCTTAAAAAATCAATAACTCTATAAGGAGAAAACATCATGCAAAAAATCAACAAGTTTCTTGCCGTTTTGGCAGCGACGCTTGCGGCGACGTTTCTGTTCGCGGCATGCAACGACAAGCCCGACGACGGCGGTAAAACCGAAGAACCGGTCAAGTATACGGTAACGTATAGCGCAGGCGAAGGCAGCGGAACTGCGCCTGCGGGCGGATCGTATAAGGCGGGTGCAACGTTCGCATTGCCCGATCCTACGGGTCTTTCAAAGGACGGATGCACGTTCGATAAGTGGAACGACGGCACGACCGATTACGCAGTCGGCGCAACTTACACCATGCCTGCAAAGAACGTCACGTTCACCGCTACGTGGAAGGAGGACGAAGAAACCCCGCCCACGCCTTCGACAAAATATACGGTGACGTTCAGAGGCGGCGTCGGCGTAGACGGCGCTGCGCCTACGGGCGGATCTTACGAAGCTGACGCAACATTCATATTGCCCGCAGCTACGGGTTTGTCCAAGCCCGGGTATTTATTCGATAAGTGGAACGACGGCACGACCGATTACGCAGTCGGCGCAACTTACACCATGCCCGCTAAGAACGTCACGTTTACCGCAACGTGGAAAGTCGATACGAGCCAAATCGATCCCGAAGTCAAGTATTCCGTTACAGTCGTCAAGACGCAGAATAGCTCGCAAGAAGGCAGTATAACCGGCGCTATCCCGACTATTAACGATAAAGCGGTGGGCGAAAAGTTTACTATTCCCGCGGACACTTTTGCATTCCCGCACTATACTCAAACGTATTGGCGCGTGCAGAATTATAATAGTCAATACGGGTCTTGGGATACCATTGCAAACTATGCGCCTTCCGCCGAAATCGAAATGCCCGCATTCAATGTGCGCATAGTCGCGGTTTGGGCGGCTAACCCGTTGACGATAACTTTCGACGCAAACGGCGGCAGCGGCACAATGGCTCCGCTTACGTCCAAAAAATTCAATGATTCGTATTCTTCTGTGGCTAAAGTGTTCGCATGTAAGTTTACCGCGCCCACGGGCGGAACGTTCCAAGGCTGGGCAACTTCGGCTAACGGCCAGCCGCTTGCCGACGGAACAAAACTCAATGAAAATATAGTCGGTCTCGACGATACGCTCACGTTGTACGCGATATGGGAGATAAGCTCGACCCCGACGCCCGCATTTACTATCGATCAGATCGTAGGACAGTGGTCGGGCGGTTCGCATACTTTCGATGTAGCAAAAAATACCGATGTAGCCAATATAAACGGGTTCGGCGTTCTCGACGGGAAATATGCCATGCAGATAATCGTCGATACCGATGTGCAGATGATGTCGTCGATAGATTACGACTTGACGTACTATATTGCTTTGAACGGTACGACACTTGTGTTGACCGATGTAAATGACAATACGAATACGATAACGCTTACGGAAAAAGCAGAACTTGCTGCGTCGCCGTCGTTTGCCGGTAAATGGGCGCGAGTAATAGTCAACGGCACTCAACCTTGGGTCATAACCGAAAGCAAAGCGTATTACGGAAATAACCTATCCGAAGTGCAAACCGTTAAAGTCGGCGCAAATTTAATCATGTATTATGAAGCTGTAGGTTATTATTACTCTTACGTTTTGACGAAGAGCGAAAACAGCTTGAACGGATTTTTCGACGCTTCCGAAAAAGAACCTGCGGCACAGACGTTTAACGCAGGCGAGTTCTTTACATTGACTGTGGACGGTAAGCTCAATCAAATAGTCAATAACGGTTCTGCTCCCAATTCGTCCAAACTCCCTACGCCCACCGCACCCGAAGGACAAGTGTTCTCGAAATGGGTCGTAGCTGGCACGAGTACCGAATTCGACGTTACCGCCGTTATGACGTCAGACGTTTCGATCGAAGCATCGTTCACTTCGGCGGCAGGTTCTACCGTTAAAACTTTTACGGGTAGCGTGTCATTTTACGGAATCACAATTACTTCAATAAGACTTAATACTCAAACCGGAGCTTTGACGATTACTTATAAAAATATGTTTAATAAGGAAACGACTGCGGATTACACCGCCGCTATATACGACGATTATTATTTCTTGGATGAAAGCACTTTTACTTCCGGAGAAGCATTGTGGATACAACTTGCCGCAGACGGTAATTCTGTTGAATTATTCGACAATTATAATGATGAACCTTATAGTAGTTGCGGAACTATGAACATTGCATAATAATGTATCTACTAACAAGAAAACCGAGCTTAACGGCTCGGTTTTGTGTTTAGGAAAAAAGATAAAGTCGAGGTTTCCCGTAATCGTTTGACTTTTCCCTTAAAATATGCTATATTTTAAGGGAAAAGAGGTTATGGTTATGAGAATATTCGATTTTTTCGAGTTAAAAAACAAGCAATGGGATTCCGAGATTTTGGGATATATCTCACAGATATATGCCGAAAAGGGCAAGCAAGAATTGTACTTGAAGCAGAAGCCGTCGGAATTGAAAGACCTCGTTGAAATTGCAAAAATACAAAGTACGGAAGCGTCGAACGAGATCGAGGGTATTCGCACAACAAGTACAAGATTTAAGCAGATAATGACCGAAAAGAGCGCGCCGAAGAACCGCAACGAGAGCGAGATCGCAGGCTATAGAGACGCATTGAAAGTAATACACGAGAGCTATGATGTAATTCCGATAACGCCGAATTTTATATTGCAGTTGCACGGAATATTACTCGGGCATCTAAATTCGGGTATGGGCGGAAAATACAAAAACATACAAAATTATATAAGTGCAACCGACGGCAACGGTATGTCGTATACGTTGTTTACACCTCTTTCTCCGTTTGAAACACCGTCGGCTATGGCGTCATTATGCGAGCAATACAATTTGGCATTGAGCGAAGGCATTGCGGATCCGCTTATTCTTATACCGATTTTCGTGCATGATTTTTTGTGTATACATCCGTTTCTCGACGGTAACGGCAGAATGTCGAGACTGTTGACTACACTGCTTTTGTGTCGTTCGGGATTTTATATCGGTAAGTACGTGTCGCTCGAATCGAAAATTGCCGAGCATAAAGACTTGTATTACGATTCGCTTGCGGCAAGTCAAAGCGGTTGGCATGAGAACAGCGACGACCCTTTACCGTTTATTAAATATTTGCTTGGTACGATAGTTTCGTCTTATCGCGATTTCGAGCGGCGAATGGAAATAAACGATGGAATCTCGGTTAAAGCACGCGTACGCAAAGCCGTCGATACTGCGGTAGTAAGATTTACCAAGCGAGAGATATGCGAGCTGTGTCCGACGGTCAGCATCAGTTCGGTCGAATTGGTGTTGCGTGAGCTTGTAAAGGAGGGTTGTATAGAACGCCGCGGCGCAGGCAGATCGGTATTTTACGTAAAAACATATTCTCGTTGAAATTACTGTTATGAAATTTACGCAAACGAAAAGCACGCTTAAAGCGTGCTTTTCGTGTTGTTTATGCGTTACGGTTTGAATTTAACGTCGGTAACGACGGGTCCCACCGTGCCGCAAGAGGGGCAGGGCGCGCGGCAAGACATGCCCTCGAACAGATAGCCCATATTGGCGTCGTTTACGAGCACAAGCTCGCTGTTGCACGTCTTGCATTTTTGGTTGTACAGGAACACGCGTTCGCGTTTATCATCGATAGCGCGGACCTTGAGATACAAGCCCTGAACGAGCTTTTTGCATTTTCTGCAATAGAATATCGCGTCGAAAGCGAGAAAACCCTCGCCTTTTTGCGCGTCGTCCCACATAGCCAAACTTTTGTTCATAAGCTCGGTTTGTTGCGGGGTATATTTTGCATATATATCTTTTACGGCTTCGCCCTCGAAAAGATTGAGCGCCGCGCCGCAGAGATCGTAGTTTATCATGGACAACGCGTCGGCGTTGTTCATCATGAACCGCGTGCGTTGCGCTTCGGTCTTGTTCATGAGCATGCGGTTAACTGCTTCGAGCAGTTTTTCCGCGTCGCGTTCGGGCACTTTGTCCACTACGTCTTGGAGCGTAGCCATATCCTTAGTGCCTACTTCAAACACGTGTTCTTTTCCGCACTTATTGCATTTTAACGTTACGGTTTTATTCATTACTTCACCTTTCCTTAGGATAAATGGATAACATGAGATATATACAGTATATCAAAGCGCACAAAACATTTCAAGTGTTTTGTCTACATTTATCCAAAACATTGACAAAAGCGTTGCGGCATTGTATATTATATGTGTTATGGACGGAGAAATTACGGCAGCCGAGCTTGCGGTCAGACGTCGGGCGGAGGACAGCCTCGTTAAAAAATTCAAAAAGACGATGTTTTCGCGATTTGCGAAGGCGGTGGCGACGTATGAGCTGATACAACCGAACGACAAGATCGCGGTGTGTATTTCGGGCGGAAAGGACAGCTTTGCCATGGCTAAGCTTTTTCAACAGCTCAAAAAGCACAATAAATTCCCGTTCGAGCTTGAATTTTTGGTCATGGATCCAGGGTATTCCGAAGCGCACCGCAAGACGATAGAGGACAACGCGCGCGTGCTCGGAATACCGATCACGATTTTTCAAACCGAGATATTCGACAATGTTTTTCAAATAGAAAAATCGCCGTGTTATATTTGCGCGCGTATGCGGCGCGGGTATTTGTATGCAAAGGCGCGCGAACTCGGTTGCAACAAGATCGCGCTCGGGCATCATTACGACGACGTTATAGAAACCATACTTATGGGCATGCTTTACGGCGGGCAGATGCAAACTATGATGCCCAAGCTCAAGAGTACGAATTTTTCGGGAATGCAGCTCATACGCCCGATGTATCTTGTTCGCGAAGCGGATATCGTCGCGTGGCGCGACCATTGCGATCTGCGCTTTTTGCGCTGCGCATGCAGATTCACGGAGAACATAGCGTCCGCCGCGGCTGACGACCGCGAAACAAACTCAAAGCGGCAAAAGGTCAAAGAGCTTATAGCGTCGCTTAAAAACGACGATCCCGAGATCGAACAAAATATTTTCAAAAGCCCCGAAAACGTCAATCTTTGCACCGTCATCGAGTATAAGGACAAATCGGGCGTGCGGCATCGTTTTACCGATGATTATTGAATTTCGCGACGGAATCGGATCGTGTTCGCGATACGGCAACGCCGCGCTTGACTAAAGCGCGGCGTTGTATTATAATTGATAAGTACCGCACGATGTTTTGCGGCATAAAACGAAAGCATGAACGAACGAACAAAACAAGCAATGATCACGCTTATAATAGGCTTGATTTTTAATATCGCGCTCGGCGCGGCAAAGCTCGTCGCGGGCATATTGTCCGATTCGACGGCGGTCTCGTCAGATGCGCTGAACAATCTGTCCGACGCGGCGGTGTCCGTAGTGACTATAATAGCCACGGCGTTATCGGCGCGCGCCGCCGATCGCGAGCACCCGTACGGGCACGGCAGATATGAGTACATCTCCACTTTCATACTCGGCGCGGTCATAGTCGCGGTAGGCGTTGAGGTTTTGCGCGGCGGCATAGAGCGCGCGGCGCACCCCGAAACCGTAAACTTCGGCGCTGCGGTTTGGGCAACGCTCGGCGTCGCGATAGGCGTAAAGTCGTTTATGACGGCGTTCTATGCGCTGCGCGGTAAAAAGATGAAGTCGGATACCATAAGGGCGGCGGCGTTGGATTCCGCGTCCGACGCGGCGGTGACGACAGTGGTTTTGGTCTGCGCGCTCATAGAAAAATTCACGGGCGTGCATTTCGACGGTTATGTGTCGATTGCCGTCGCGGTCGTAATACTCGTGTTCGCGGTGCGCATACTCAAGAGCACCGTCGACAGACTCTTGGGCAACAGACCCGATCCCGAACTTGTGAACTCGGTAAACGCCGTGCTGTCCGAATCGAAAAGCGTAATATCCTCGCACGATCTTATCATAAACGATTACGGCGCAAGCAACAAGATAGCCGAAGTGGACGCGGTGTTCCCGCACGACATGAGTTTTGTGGACGTGCATGCGGAGTGCGACGCGATAGAACGCGCGGTGCTCGAAAAGACGGGGGTGCGGCTGTGCGTTCACGCCGACCCCGATAGTTGTACCGAACGCGAAACGGCATTGTTTTCGCGAGTGAGCGGCGCGGTGGAAAACCTCGGCGCGACTGTACACGATATAACCGTTGACGACGAAAACAAACTTGTGCGCATGGACGTGCTTGTTACGGGCGACGCACCCGAAAGCGAGATCAAACAGATGATAGGCGCGGCGGTGCGGCAAAGCTTGTCGTACGACACGGAGATACACACGGATTATATTTGATATGGCAAACAACGCAAAACGTGTAATTATAGGCATGTCGGGCGGCGTCGATTCCGCCGTCGCGGCGTGGATATTGAAACGCGACGGTTACGACGTGACGGGACTGTTCATGCACAATTGGGAAGAGGACGGGCAGTGCACCGCCGCCGACGATTGGGCGGACGTTCAAGCCGTTTGCGCGCGCATCGGGATACCGTGCTATTCGGTCGATTTTGCCAAAGAATACGCCGACGGCGTTTTCGAGTACTTTCTGAACGAGTACCGCGCGTTCCGCACGCCCAATCCCGACGTGCTTTGCAACCGCGTTGTCAAGTTCGGCGTGTTCCGCGATTACTGCGCCGCGCTCGGCGCGGACTATATCGCAACGGGGCATTATTGCAAGCGCGTCGGAGACACGTTGTGCCGCGCCGCCGATCTCAATAAGGATCAGTCGTACTTTCTCAATCAAGTCAAAACCGAACAGTTGAGCAACGTTTTATTCCCGCTCGCGGACGTGCAAAAGCCGTGGGTGCGGCAGACGGCGGAGGAACTCGGGCTGCCCGTTGCGAAAAAGAAAGACAGCACGGGTATTTGCTTTATAGGCGAGCGCAAGTTCAAAGCGTTTCTTAAAACGTACTTGCCCGCAAACCGCGGCGAGATAGTCGATACTTCCGGCAAAACGGTGGGCGAGCACGACGGTTTAATGTACTATACGCTCGGACAGCGGCGCGGACTGAACATAGGCGGAGTAAAAGGCGAGACGGGCAGATGGTTCGTTCTCGGCAAAGACGTTAAAAACAACAGACTTATCGTGTCGTGCGGCGACGAGAGCGCGCTGTACACGTCCGAACTTTCGGGCAGCGGGTTGAATATCATAGGCGCGTTCGATATGCCGAAAAGCTTGAAGTGTACCGCGAAAACGCGCTACCGTCAAGCCGACTTCGGCGCGACGCTCGAAGCGCAACCGAACGGCGCGTTCAAGCTCGCGTTCGATATTCCGCAACGCGCCGTCACCTCGGGACAGTACGCCGTTATATACTTGGGCGAGCGGTGTCTCGGCGGCGGAGTTATAGATAATTAAAAACTGTAAATTATAACGGCAACCGCCGCAAAATCTCGATCCCCTCTCCGATAAGAGATGGGCTTAACATTGGGAGTTTGGAATAAGAAATAATTCGTCGCAGTGCGAATTATTTTATTAAAACGTAAAATATTTTTTTAATAGCTATTGACACAAGATATTTTATGTGTTATAATAGTGTATAGCTTTGAAGCAAAGGTGTAAACGAGGAGGTTTGGAGCTTAGCTGTTTTTCTGTTTGAATGTTTATCGATTATCATACGGCGGCATTCGATCGTACCTATTAGGGAGGGAATTATTATGAATAGAATCGGCAAAGTCAGTCGCATCATATGCGGAATAATTGTTTTCGCTTTGTTTGCGGGCTTAGGATCGCTTATCGTGTCCGTAATAGACGGCAATGTATATGCCGAAACACAGTCGTTAAATGCGCGCGTGCGCAATTCGGCTACAGCAGCGGCGCAAGATTTTATCGTTACGGATACGGCGAACGAGGTGGACGGCGAGTTCTCGTTTTTATCCGTAAGCGAAACCGAATGCAGCGTAAAATTAGTCAATAAATCGACGGCAACGAAAGCGGTAGTTCCTTCTTCGGCAATCATAGACGGTAAAGAATATATCGTTACCGAGGTATCGGCAAACGGTTTTACTTCGGCGGCGAATCTTGTTCGGGTATATTTGCCTAAAACGATCGATAAAATCGGCAATACGGCTTTTGCAAATTGCGCAAAGCTTCAACGGATATCGTTGGCTAATATAAAGACTATAGGCAACAATGCGTTTTACAGATGTCCGAGTTTAACGGATCTGGTGCTGCCTCGTTCTATCGAAAGCGTGGGTTCGTATATTTTGCGAAACAACGATACGCAAGTGCATGTGCGCGAAGGGCTAAACGAATCGGCGCTGTCGGCAAATTGGAACACCGGAAACGCAAATCAAGACGTTGATTATAACAGTACATACAGGGAACCGTTGGAGCTTGAGACCGAATATAAAAGCATCGATACGTATTCGCTTGTTTCCGCCGCGTCGGAAACTTTGTCGGGTTACGTCGTGGCGGCGGGACAGCCGTGCGTGGAAGAATTTTACGACGGCGAGAACTATTTTATACCCGCCGAATATAACGGCTTGGATATTACCGCTATAAAAATGGGCGCGTTCGACGGCGCAATATTCGGGCAGTTTGTAATAGAATATTCGGATATTCCGTTGCAAATCGGTTCTCATGTTTTTGATTTTACTATTGGGTCGAGCGTAACGATAAACCGCGCCGTCGAGTTTATCGATAGCGATACGGGAACGGCGGCTGAAAGTATTTTCTTTTGTTCGGGAGTGAATACGGTGGTTTTGCCCGACTGTATAACAGAGTTGCCGGAATATATGTTCTCTAACTGTATGGACTTGACCGATATATTTTTCATAACGCCCGAGTTTACGGAAAGCAGAGACGATATGCTCGCTATTGCGCCGACGCTTGCCGGGTCGGGCGACGGCGCGGTGCATTTGCCGAATACTTCTGCGTTTGAAAAAATATGCGAGGGCGCGTTCGACGGAACCGTAAGTATTGCGGAATTGCATATTTACGATACCGTGCAAAGCGTGGGCGGCGACGTGTTAAACGGTTGGGAAAGCACGCAAAAAGTAGTAGTACATAACGATAACGGCAAACTGCCCGAATACGATCAAAGTACGGGAACGGGTTGGCATCCGCAATGGAGCGGTAGCGCGGTCGTCGAATATACGAGAAATTTTTATAACATATATTTCGACGCAAGCGGCGGAACGGTTACGATAAACTCAAAGGAAGTAGAAAAGGGCGTCGCAGTAGGCGAATTGCCCGCGCCCGAAAACGGATATTGGGTATTCGACGGTTGGATTGACGATCAAGGATTAAAGTACGACGAATACACCGTGTACGAGCGCGACGGCGATTGCACCCTCTCCGCGCTTTGGATCGCGCCCGAGTATTATATAGCGTACGATAAAAATACCCCGATCGATGCGCGATCGGAAGTCGAAGGCGAAATGGACCGCTCGTCGCATTTTTACAATAGTATATCTTCGCTCAATCCGAATATGTATTATCTGTGCGGCTGGGATTTTCTCGGCTGGAATACAGAACCCGACGGCAGCGGAACGTCTTTTACGGACGGGCAGGACGTTTACGATCTTTGCTCCGTTCACAATGCCACGGTAACGCTGTATGCGCAATGGCAATTGCATTATTATACCATAACGTATATTATAAATGATGACGATGTTTATAATCCCAACACAATAACGTCGTACACCGTAAACGACGATACCATAGTTTTCGATGCGCCCGTAAAAGAAGGTTATAACGGATGGTGGGAACCGAATGAGATATTTAGCGGAAGCATAGGTGATTTCACACCGGTTGCATGTTTTGAAATATTACCTCCTATAGAGTATTCGATAAAATATGAATTGAACGGAAGCATCAACAGCCCCGAAAACCCCGATACTATAACATCGAAACAGACGGTAACATTGAAAAATCCCACGAATAAAATAGGGTATAACTTCGTCGGGTGGATGATTCGGGGAACGGACGCCTTTGTAAAAACCTTATCAAACGTAACGAGCGATCTTACTTTGGAAGCGATTTGGGTGGAGTGGGGCGACGTGCACACGCTCGAGAATACCGTGTCCGAGTTTACCGAGAGCAGCAATATTGCGACGATAAACATTCTCTCGCGCGATCGCAATGCCTTGACCGTTACTGTAAAGTCTTCCGTTAGCAGATTATATATTTATTCGGAAACGTTTTTCCCCGTATTTGCTAATATAATAATAGAGAACAGAAGCTCGGCATTGACTCTCATTTTGGACAATATGAGATTGCTGTCGCCGAGCGTAGATAACCCCACGATAGTCATGAATTCCGCCGTCAATCTCAATCTGGTAATGTACAGAGGGTGCGAGGTCTATGGCGCTACCGGCGCTATGGGCGAAACGAGCTCAGCGGGTAGCAGAGGAGGCACGGGTGGAAAAGGCGGCATCGCAATTCAATGCCACACGCTTATCATATGTTCGTCTGCGCGTATTTACGGCGGCACGGGTGGAAAAGGCGGCACGGGTGGAAGAGGCGGTAATATAGGCGGTTTCGGCGGCATAGGCGGCGAAGGAAATTTGGCGATAAAAGCCGTATGTGTGATAATTCGGTCAAATAACGTGTATATAGTCGGAGGCAAAGGAGGCAAAGGCGGTACGGGCGGTGTAAGCAATTCCGGTGTGGGCGTCAAGGGCGGCGCGGGCGGCAGAGGTTCGGAAGCCTTGGCTGACACGGTGACGGTGACAGACGCGGAAAATTACGTAAATGTCAGTGTTCAAAAAGGCGAAAACGGTGCTAATGGTGACAACGGCACATTGGGACCTATCATAGGCTATGATTAAGCGAATAAGGATATAATATGAAAAAACGCGTTATCGGTATATTGATGGCTGTATTTGCGCTATCGTTTTTAATGTTCGGTTGTAATACGTTGCCGAATCCCGAAGAAAATCCCAATCCCGAAATCGGCGACATTGCCGAAGATCGCATACATTATTTAAGAACATATTATGCAGATAAGGGAGGGCACCTCGTTTTTAAGAATTCGGAAGGTAACGATGTTATTTCGTTTTCTATCGATGCTGCGGGTGCGAAGTATATGCCCGTGGAAGCGGTGCCGTATGAAGGATATAAATTTATCGGTTGGTCGGACGGTGTGCAAACGGCAGTCAGATACGAGGCAAATTTAACGAGTGATTTTGTTGTTACGGCTAAATTCGAGTATATATATTCACGATATATATTGAATTATCGCGGCGGCGAATGCGACGAAGGAATAAAAGAAGTAACATTTTACGGCGACGATTTCAAACAGATAAAATTTCCGACGCCGCAAAAGGAACATTTTGATTTCGACGGTTGGTTTATAGGCAGTAAGCGCGTTACGGACTCCAACGGCAATATGGTTATAGGCGGTGAAGTTATCAACGAGTACGGTAACGAGATACGCGCAAAGTACCGAGCGAAGCAAACTTTTACGTATAAGCTTTTGTTGATTTATGTTACCGATATAGAGGCGAGTTTGCGAAGTATCGAAGATAATAAACAATTCGTGTCTGTAAATTATACTTTAAGCGAGGACGAGAAGGAACTTTGCAAACTCATAACCGTAAAACTCGAGCAATTGCTCGATTATATGTTCGACGGTTTGGTGGATTTTCAGGTAGATGAGTATTTTACGCAGAATAAAATCGTCTCAGATGATTTCGCTAATATAGGATATTATTCGCGGCTTTTTCCGTATATGATACCGGAATTGTTCGACAATAATTTGCTTAACAGTTATGACAGCACTTTAACGGCATGCTCGTTGGGCGTCAATGAAGGTAAAGTTGTAAATTTTGCGGGATCTGCAGTGGAAAAATATGGGCAAGTGCTGTTATATCGTCATCTGTTGGATATGTTACGTGACAGGGGATACTCGCCGCGAGACGTGGTGCAGGCATACAAAACGAACGACGGAGAGAGTCTGCCCGTAAGTTTTAAGCATGATTTGGCAAATGTTTTGAAAACGTTCGTGCATGAGCTAACACATACTATCGAGCTGAAAATGTCAGATGTATTCGAATATCATACGGCTTTTTATACTTCTATATACCACGAACCGTACGAACCAATAAACGGATGGATGAGAATGCCGGGAATCAGAGTGACGCGCGATTATTTGCTATGCGAAATAAATAACGACGGCAATAGAGTCGGCATACCGTACGAATTTTGGCGCGGTGATAAGATAGTGAAAATAACTTATCGCGACGGTGTTGGCGGCTATGTGGTATCGGTGGACGAAATCAATGATTTGGGCAGGAATGATTTGACCGTGAAAATGTTGCGCGAATGTAAGGCGACTGTCCGTGCCAAACCGTATCCAAATTATAAATTCGTCGGGTGGTCGGACGGTGTAACGACCGAAGTTCGTACCGATATTCGTACCGAGGACTACGAGGTTACCGCATTGTTCGAGCGAATATGATCGGATGCGGCTATCGCCGCATTAAGGACTTTTCTCGTTGCATTCGGAATAGCCTGCGGCTGCTGCGTAGGACAAAAAACGGGCGGGGCGGGTTTTGTTGCTTACGTGGAATAAACAGCAAAGAATCAATCCGTGCTTGTTGACAATGCGGATAATATGTAGTATAATACATAATGCAGTCGCGGTTCGATAAAAATCAATACGCCGCGGCGCGGAGTGCATATGATACAAGAAGAATGCGGAGTAATGGGCGCATACGACTTCGACGGCGGAGACGTTGCGTTCGATATATATCACGGTCTGTACTCGTTGCAGCATCGCGGACAGGAAAGCTGCGGTATCGTCACCAACGATTATGTCAAGCTGTATAACGTTCGCGGTAAGGGGCTTGTAAACGAGGTGTTCGACAAGTACAATCTTGTTACGCTCAAGGGCAATATCGGCGTTGGGCATGTGCGTTACGGCGGCGACGAGACGGCGGCTATCCCGCCGATCATGAGCCGTTATTGCAAGGGCACGATGACTATCGCCATGAACGGGCAGCTTACCAACTACGACGCGTTGCGAACCGAACTCGAGGCGCGCGGCGCGATATTCCAATCGACGAGCCACGCCGAGCTTGTTATGAACATGGTCGCTATAGCGCGCACCAAAACCCACAGCGCGGAAGAAGCGGTGATCGCCGCGGCGAAAAAACTCAAAGGCGCGTTTTCTATCGTTGTCATGAGCCCCAAAAAGCTCTTAGCGGTGCGCGACCCGTTGGGCGTGCGCCCGCTGTCGGTGGGCAGACGCGGCAACAGGTATTTTATCTCGTCCGAGACCGCCGCGTTCGACGTTTTGCGCGCGCAGCGCGTGTTCGACGTTTTGCCCGGAGAGCTTATCAAGATAGACGAGACGGGCGTCAATCATTTTCCGTACGACAGACGCAAAAAAACGGGGCATTGCATATTCGAGTTTGTGTACTTTGCGCGTCCCGATTCCGTCGTGGACGGCAGGGGCGTAAACTCCGTGCGCATCGATATCGGCAGAGAGCTTTACAAAGCCCAGCCGGTAGAAGCCGATCTCGTCGTGGGCGTGCCCGATTCGGGGCTTCAGTTCGCGCTCGGTTATTCGTATGCGAGCGGCATACCTTACGGTATCGGGCTTGTGAAAAATTCGTACGTCGGCAGAACGTTTATAAAAGAAACCGACGAGGCGCGGTACGAAGCGGTATACGTTAAGCTCAACGCTTTGCGCGACGCGATCGAGGGCAAAAACATAGTGCTTGTCGACGACTCTATAGTGCGTGGCACTACGTGCGCAAATCTTGTAAAAATGCTCAAAGACGGAGGCGCAAAATCGGTGCATATGCGTATCGCGTCCCCGCCGTTTTTGTGGCAATGCGATTTCGGCACGGACATACCCGACAGAAAGCATTTGATTGCCGCGAACATGCCGATCGAGCAGATAAAGAACCATATCGGCGCGGACAGCCTTGCGTATCTTCCGCTCGAAGCGTTCGAGACGCTCGGATTTTCGCCCGACGAATATTGCATGAATTGCTTTACGGGTAAAAAACCCGAATAGTGATCGTTTAGTCTCTATTTTCCGACCTCTCTTTGATAAGGGAGGTCTTTTGTTATATGGTCCGGATTTTTCGTCGATGACTCATTCTCTGCGGCTACGGCGTCGGACAAAAGAGAATATACAGAGCAAGGCAAATAACTTTTGACGTTCCGAACGAGCGCGGAGCGCGTCTTTGCGTGCCGAAGAATTTCGGCTTTGAAAAAATTTTTTGAAAAAAATCGATTTTCTATGTAAAAACGCTTTACTACTTTAGCGTAATAAAGTATAATAACGGTATCAAATTCAAGGAGACAATCAATCATGAAAAAGAAACCGATCGCTTTTGTTGTAGCTGCAGCCGTTGCGGTATCTGCATTTGCTTTTACGGGCTGTACAAAAGAAACCCTCAAAGGGTTCGATATTGACCTTGCCCGCGCTGTCGGCGAGGAGTTGGGAATAAAAGTCGAATTTCAACTTATCAACTGGGACAGCAAAGAAACCGAGCTTGCGAGTAAAAGCATCGATCTCATTTGGAACGGTATGACCATCAACGACGAGCGGCTCGAAAAAATGGAGATAAGCACGCCGTATATGGACAACAAGCAGGTTGCGGTCATTCGCAAAGCGGACGCGAGCAAGTATACGAACGTCGACAGCATTAAGAACGCCGCCGTTGCATATGAAAAAGGCAGCGCGGGACAGGACGCGGCGAAGGAAAGCGGTATAACTAATACTCGCGAACTTGCCGCGCAGGTGGACGCGCTGACCGAAGTAAAAGCCAAAACCTCCGACGTGGCTATTCTGGATTCGGTGCTTGCAAATTACTATTGCGATGCGGACGCCGCTTTTTCAGATCTTCAAGTGCTCGATCTCGGGTTTGCCGCGGAGAAGTACGGCATAGCGGCGCGCAAAGGCGACAAGGGCACTATAGACAAAATCAATACCGTGCTCGCCGCATTTCAAAAAAGCGGCAAGCTCGGCGAAATAGCCGATGAATACGGACTGAAAAACGAAATTTGCGACGTTTCGTACGAGAGCAAATGGGACTCTTTTTCCGCCGACGATAGGGCGGGGTGGAGCTACATCGAGAGCAAAGGCAAAATAATAATAGGGTACACGCTGTACGCGCCCATAGCTTTCGAGGCGTAAAATGGACTTCGGCGACGTAACTCTCAAACTACTCGACGCGTCGAAGTATACGCTCGGTCTGTTCGCAATGACGCTTGCGGCGGCGATTCCGCTCGGAATGCTCGTATGTGCGTGCGCCGTGTCCAAGCTCAAGCCGTTAAAGTATGTGACGGGCGTGTTCATATGGATAATAAGAGGCACGCCGCTCATGCTTCAAATAATGGTTGTGTTTTACGTACCCGGTCTGCTTTTCGGCACACCCGTGCGCAATAGGTTTTTGGCGGCTTTCATCGCGTTTGCGATAAATTATGCAGCATACTTCGCCGAGATTTACCGCGGCGGGCTTGAGTCGATACCGTCGGGACAGTACGATGCGTGCAAAGCGCTCGGCATGAGCAAATTCCATACGAACGTGCTCGTCATATTTCCGCAAGTATTCAAAAAGATATTACCGCCTATGAGCAATGAGATCATCACGCTTGTAAAAGACACATCGCTCGCCAACGTGATAGGCATTCCAGAAATAATCATGTCGGCAAAAGGCATTGTGTCCACAAAAGCGATAATCTGGCCGTTGTTCTATACGGGCGTATTTTACCTCGTTATGGTGGGAGCGCTCACGGCGCTGCTCAAGCTTTCGGAAAAGAAACTCGGCAAATACAAGGAGCAATAGCGTATGGCTTTTTTTGAAATAAAGCAATTGCGAAAAAAGTTCGGCGGCTCCGTTGTGCTCGACGGCATCGACCTGACGCTCGAAAAGGGCAATGTGCTCGGCATAATAGGCATATCTGGCGGCGGCAAAACCACGCTTTTGAGGTGCATAAACGGGCTTGAAACGCCCGATTCGGGAGACGTGCTGCTCGACGGCAAGCCGGTAATTCGCGACGGCAGATCTATCGGCATGGTCTTTCAGTCGTTCAACCTGTTCCCGCACTTGACCGTGAAAAAGAACTTGACTTTGGCTGCGCGACTGATGTATAATAAAACCGTTCGCAAGAAAACGCGCGAGCAAAAGCGCGCGTCGTATGCGGAGATCGACGTTCGGGCGAAAGCGCTTGCGGAGCGCATGGGGCTTAAAGACAAGCTCGGCGCGTACCCGTATTCGCTGTCGGGCGGGCAGTGTCAGCGCGTGGCGATCGCGCGCGCGCTCATGCTCGATCCCGAAGTGCTGTGCTTCGACGAGCCTACGAGCGCGCTCGACCCCGAGCTGACGCGCGAAGTGCTGCGCGTCATAAACGATCTGCGAGAGTGCGGGCGCACCATGATCGTGGTTACGCACGATACGGAGTTTGCCCGCAACGCCGCCGATAAGGTCGCGTTTATGTCGGACGGAAAAGTGAGCGCATACGGCGCTCCGTACGAGATTTTCGAGGCGTGCTCCGATCCCAATGTGCGGGCGTTTCTTTCGTGAGACTTACCCTAAGGAGAATATGATGAATATACAATTGGGCGACGAAGCCGTAAAGAAGCTTTACGAAGTCATACTCAAGCTCGATAGCGTAGAGGACTGCAAAGCGCTGTTCGAGGACTTGTGTACGTATAAAGAGATAGAGCAGATGGCGCAGCGCGTGGAAGCGGCGGCGCTGTTGAAGCAGGGCATGACGTATAACAAAGTGATAGAGCAAACGGATATCTCGTCCGCTACTCTGTCTCGCGTTTCGCGCGCGTTGCAATTCGGCGAGGGGTATAAAAAGTTCGTTTGAATATGTATACAGCCCCGAATCGACGCCGCCGATTCGGGGCTTCGGGTTTATGTAAAAGTCCGCGCACGAATAAAAACCGTCAAATATGGAAAAACATATCGAAAACATTTGATTTTCCGTTTGGATTTTAGTATAATATTCAAACAACATTATTTAATTAGTTAAGGTGTCACAAGTGATTAAACGCATTTTCATAGGTATAGTATCGTTCGTACTGGGCGCAGTCATGCTTACGGGCTGTTCCGCTTTTCAATATGATTACGATCGTGATTTCAAGCAGGCCGTCGCGGAACTGAATCCGTACACGGTCACCGTCAACTATGACGACGACAACGGCGATACCAAAGTATACAAATACGAGGCAAAGCTCGTCAAGATATATAAAATGGATCTTGTCGAATACGTCAACAACAACCAAAGTTCGCTGTCGCAAAACGCGGCGACTAAGCAGGAAATGTACGACAATGCGCTCAAAATGCTTATCAATACCGAGATTATAGCGAATGAAGCGGAGGCGTATATAAATGCGGGCGAGATAGCATGGGACGCCGAGGTCAACGTCGGCACGGACGACGAGCCGATCATGCGTAAAACATACACGCAGACCAACGCCGTCAAGCGTCGTGTTTATCAGGTAATTGACAGCACGTTGCTTTCGATCAAGAACGAAATACTCGAGCGTCGCGACGAGCCGACGATCTCCACGTCGGGCGACGGCGACATGAACACCGACACCACGTATCCCGTTAAACCCGAGGAGACGGAAGATGTCGACGATTTCGAGATTTGGGCGCCGGACGAGGGACATTATCCCGGACTTATCGGCGACAGCGAGGCGCGTTCGCTCGACGCCGAGGCGCTGCGCAGATTTATAACGCTTTTGCGCGAGCGCGTGGAGGACGATTTCCGCGTTACCGCCGAGGATAAAGAAAAGTTCGCGGCAGACGACGAGCGCATAAACGAAATCATAAACACTCAAGGCATTCCTTACGTGTACCCGATACTCGGCGACACGCATTACGTTTATTATATCAGCGGCAAGCAGCTCGAGCGTTCGCAAAAGTTTACCGAGTTGCAGAGCTATCTTACCGATAGCGTAGAAGTGACCGACGCCGACGTGCAAAAGTCGTTTACCGAAACGCTCAACAGCCAGAAAGCGTCGTATGATGCGGATATCGCCGCATACAATACGGCTATGAGCGGTTCGACTACCGTGCTCTATCATCCCGAAGTCAATCATTTCTATGTAAAGCATATTTTGCTACCGTTCTCCGATAAGCAAAAAGCGGATCTCGAGGCTTATAAGAAAAGACTCAACGTTACGAAAGATCAGGTGGAAGCGTACCGCGCGGCGCTCGTCGACGGCATTGTGTGCTATCCGCACCTCTACGGCGAGGACGACAAGTCCCGACCGATGACGGTATCCGACGTTATGAACGCGATCAAATCGGAAATGAGACCGCTCGAGACCACGGGCAACGTCAAAGCGGCGGACACGGCGTTCGACGATTTGATTTATCTCTACAACACCGATACCGGTGCGTTCGGCAACAACAAAGGTTACGTTGTCAAGTACAAGCTCGACAGCGGCGAGAGCGAAACGTATATGCAGGAATTTGCCGATGCCGCGCGCAAAATGCGCGATACGCTCGACGTCGGACAGGTGCTTTACGAAAACGTGGTTACCGATTACGGCGTGCACATCATGTATCTTGCGTCCATTCCCAAAGCGGGCAAGGTCGATATCAACGATTACACCACGCCCGGCGAACTTCAAACGTATTACGATCTTATAAAAAAGCCGTTGCAGTCTTCGCTCGAAACCGAGGTTTATCAGCGTTGGGAAGCGCAAGCCATTAAGGCTAACTACGACGCGCATGCGACGGTATACGAAAAGAGATATAAAAATCTTTGGGAAGATTAAATTATGCGTAGCCGTTGCGATGCGGTTGCCGATGAAATATCTTGCTTGCAAGTTTCGGCATGCGGCAGTACGGAGCGCTTTGAAAATCGAGTTCATGATTTCGTGAGGTGAAAAATGGGTAAATTCGGCGGCTTCGGCGGCGGCGGAATGAATATGCAGCAGATGATGAAGCAGGCGCAAAAGCTTCAGGAGCAAATGGCTCAGGCAAAAGAGCAGCTCGAGGAAGCGCGCGTCACGGGCAGCGCCGGCGGTGGCGCGGTCACTGTTACGGTGTCCGGCTCGAAGCGGTTTATATCCGTCGAGATAAAGCCCGAGGTCGTCGATCCCGAGGACGTGGAAATGCTCGAGGATCTTATCACGGCGGCTGCGAACGAGGCGTATGCCAATGCCGAGGAGCTTGTTCAAAACAGTCCGCTCGGTAAACTCGGCGGCGCGTTTTAATGAAAGAGATCAAATCCGTAGCTGCGCTTGCCGCGCGGTTTTCGGCGTTGCCCGGCGTGGGGCGTAAGACTGCGTTGCGCTATGCGTATGCCGTTATAGATATGTCGGAGGCGGAGGTCGATGCGTTCTGCACCGCGCTCAAAGAAGTTAAAAGCAGCGTGCGCTTGTGTTCCGTTTGCGGCAACTTTACCGACGGCGATGTGTGCGAGCTGTGCGCGACGCGCTCAAACAAGCATATCTGCGTAGTCGCTTATCCAAAAGACGTTATAGCGGTCGAAAAATCGGGCGCATATTCGGGCGCGTATCACGTGCTGCACGGCACGCTTTCGCCGATGGACAACCGCACCCCCGACGACATCAATATAAAATCGCTGTTGAAACGGCTCGACGGAGCGGAGGAAGTTATTATCGCTACCAACCCCGACGTGGAAGGCGAGGCGACGGCGGTGTATCTTGCGCGGCTTATCAAGCCGCTCGGCATAAAGGTCACGCGCATAGCCCAAGGCATATCCATGGGTTCGGAGCTTGAGTATGCCGACGCCGTTACGCTTTCGCAAGCGCTCGGTCGGCGCACCGAATTGTAAACTTTCACATAAGATACATACCGAGTACAAATCGCAGTCACGGTTTGTACTTTTATATTTGATAGAATATTACAAACGGAAATACATTTATTTATATGGTATTCGAGAAAACGATGGGTATAGTAGGAGGTAGAAATACAGGTGTTTAAGGTTTTCAAGTACTTAAAACCCGTCGATTGGTTGCTTGTAACGTGCTGCGCCGGATTTGTCGTTCTGCAGGTTTTTGCCGAACTCAAAATGCCCGAGTACGTTTCGGCAATCACTTTGTGCATGAAGACGGGCGCGCCGACGAGCGAGGTGTGGATAAACGGCGCGTTCATGCTGCTGTGCGCGCTCGGCGCGGCGGGGAGCTTATTGATCGTAGGGTTCTTTGCATCGTTCGTGGGTGCGCGTATCGCCAAGCGTCTGCGCGAGGAACTGTACGATAAGGTTACGGATTTTTCGCTCGCGGACGTCAATCGATTTTCGGTTGCGACGCTCATCACGCGTTCCACGAACGACGTTACGCAAGTGCAGATGCTGTTTGCTATGGGCTTGCAGTTTATGTTCCGCGCGCCGATAATGGCGGTCTGGGCGATTATCAAGCTCGTGCAGTATAATTGGCAGTATTCAGCGCTAACCGCCGTAGGCGTCGGCGTTATCGTCGTGCTGTCGGGTATAGTCGTCGGGTACGCCATGCCCAAGTTCAAAAAAATACAGCGCATGACAGACGATATAAACAGAATAATGCGCGAGCTTTTAACGGGCGTGCGAGTAGTGCGCGCGTATAATGCCGAGCGTTTTTCGGAAGATAAGTTCGACGACGCAAACGCGCGATTGACAAAAAGCAATCTTTCTGTCAATCGCGCGCTCATAACGCTCAATCCGATAATCAATCTTGTAATGGACGGAGTTAGCATAGGCGTGTTCTGGATAGGCGCGTATATCATTCAGGCGCAGACGGGTGCGGCGCGGTTGGACGCGTTCGGCAATATGATGTCGCTTACCATGTACGCGATACAGGTTATAAGCGCGTTCTTGATGCTGGTCATGACGTTTATAATGACGCCGCGCGCCGTCATAGCCGCACGGCGCATAACCGAAGTGCTCGACGTAAAACCGTCGGTCACAGACCCGATCGCGCCCGCGGCAATACCCGAGACCAAAGGCGAGATCGAGTTCAACGACGTTTCGTTCCGTTATCCCGACGCCGCAGAACCTGTACTCGAGCATATAAGTTTCAAGGCGGAGCGCGGGCAAACCGTCGCTTTTATCGGCGCGACGGGCAGCGGCAAAACGTCGCTCATAAACCTCGTGCCGAGATTCTACGACGTGACCGCCGGCAGCGTCACGGTCGACGGCGTGGACGTTCGCGCATACGCTCAAAAGGATCTGCGGCAAAAGATCGGGTACGTGCCGCAGCGCGCAACGTTGTTTTACGGCGCGCTCGCCGAAAACGTCAATTACGGCGATCTTTCGGATAAGCGCGACGAAACGGATATTCGCGCCGCGCTCGATATAGCGCAAGCTACGGATTTCGTATCGGAAATGGAAGGAGATATAAACGCGCACATCGCGCAAGGCGGCACAAACGTTTCGGGCGGACAGCGGCAAAGGCTTTCGATAGCGCGCGCCGTGTGCCGCAGACCGGAGATATTCATTTTCGACGATTGTTTTTCGGCGCTCGATCTCAAAACGGACAGGGCGCTCCGCGACGCTTTGGCGGAAACTACAGCCGACGCCACAAAGCTGATAGTGGCGCAGCGCGTCGGTACGGTTATGAACGCAGACAAGATTATCGTTTTGGAAAACGGCAAGCAAGTGGGCGCGGGCACGCATAAAGAATTGCTCGAGACCTGTTCGGTATATCAAGAGATAGCCAATTCGCAGCTATCGGAGGAGGAGCTTAATGATGCGTAGCGCAAAAGCGTCGGGCAAACCGCGCAATATGAAAAAAAGTCTCAAAGAGCTTGTCCGCTACGTCAAGCCGCAAGGCGCGCTCATAATAACGGCTATGATAATGGCTGTCGGTTCGGCGACGCTCGGTCTTATCGCGCCGACGTTCGCCTCGAACGTGACCGACGAGATAGAAGCGGGGATTGCCGGTTCGATCGATATGAACGCTCTCATGGACGGCATTATAATAATGATCTGCTTGTATGCGGGGCAGATCGCGCTCATGTGGTTGCAAAGTTTCATCATGACTACGGTCACTCAAAGCCTTACCAAACGCATGCGCCGAGATATTTCGTGCAAGGTGAACAGACTTCCGCTCGGCTATTTCGACAGAACGCCGCTCGGCGATATAATGAGCCGCGTCACAAACGACGTGGACACGGTTGGGCAGTCGCTCAATCAGGCGGTGATAACGCTCGTACTCGCGACGGTCATGCTGATAGGCTCTACGGTCATGATGTTCGTAACAAGTCCTATTCTCGCCGCGTCCGCCATAGCGTCCACGGTAGTCGGGTTCTTGCTCATGGCGCTCATAATGACCAAGTCGCAAAAGTATTTCGCCGCACAGCAAAGATCGCTCGGCAAGGTAAACGGGCATATCGAAGAAATTTTTTCCGGTCAGCTCGTGGTAAAGGCGTTCGGCGCGGAGGATAATTCCAAAAAGAACTTCAGAAAGCTCAACGGCAAGCTTTTCGAGAGCGCGTGGAAATCCCAATTTTACAGCTCGATCATGGGTCCGCTTATGAGCTTTATCGGCAATCTCGGCTACGTCACCGTCATGGTCGTCGGCGGAGTGCTCGTGCTCACTAAAGGCATGTCGATCGGAGTTATAACGGCGTTCACATTGTATATTAGACAGTTTTCGCAGCCGCTCACGCAGCTTGCGCAGGTGATGACGCAATTGCAGCCCGCCGCTGCGGCAAGCGAACGCGTGTTCGAGTTTTTACACGCCGACGAGCTTGCGCCCGAAAAGGACGGCGCGGCGGAAAAAGCGGAGAACGTGAACGGCGAAGTGGTGTTCGATCACGTCAAGTTCGGCTATACGCCCGAGCGCACTATCATAAACGATTTTTCCGCAACGGTCAAAGCGGGGCAAAAGGTTGCTATCGTAGGACCTACGGGCGCGGGCAAAACAACGCTCGTCAATCTGCTAATGCGGTTTTACGAGCTTGATTCGGGCAGCATATCCATCGACGGCGTACCGCTCGCGGATATGACGCGGAGCGCGGTGCACGACGTTTTCGGTATGGTCTTGCAGGATACGTGGCTGTTTAAGGGCACAGTGCGCGAGAACATAGCGTATTCTAAGGACGTGAGCGACGAGACCATACTCGAGGCTTGCAAAAAGGCGGGGCTTGGACATTACGTGGCGACGCTGCCCGACGGACTCGATACCGTGCTGTCGGATGCGGCGAGCGTGTCCGCGGGGCAAAAGCAGCTTATGACGATAGCGCGCGCCATGGTCGAGAACGCGCCCGTGCTGATACTCGACGAGGCGACGAGTTCTGTCGATACGCGAACGGAATTGCTCATACAGAAAGCCATGGACGAACTGACGAGCGGACGCACGAGTTTCGTCATTGCGCATAGACTGTCCACCATAAAGAACGCCGATCTCATACTCGTTATGAATAAGGGCGATATTGTGGAAAGCGGCACTCACGAGCAATTGCTCGAAAAGAAAGGGTTTTACAGCGAGCTGTACAACTCGCAGTTCGCGTCGTCGGGCGCGTAAAGAATATCCGCACATGACGAAGTCGATCGAAAAAATAATTTACTATTGACAATTACCGAAAACCGTGTTATATTGTAATTATGAGTATTACGCGAACGGTTGCCATAGTAGAGGACAGCGACGATGAGTTCGACGCGGTAAAAGCGCAGCTTGATCGGTTTGCGTCCGAGAGCGAGAAGTACGCATTCGAGTGCGTGCGGTTTCGCGACGCCGTGAGCTTTTTGCAGAGCTACAAGCCGATGTACGATATTGTGTTCATGGACATCGGTCTGCCGGGCATAAACGGGTTCGAGGCGACACGCAAGCTCAGGGAGATAGACGACACGGTGCTGCTCATGTTCATTACCAACATGAGCAAGTTTGCCGTGAACGGCTACGAAGTGGGCGCGTTCGACTTTGTGGTCAAGCCCATAAAATACGCGAGTATGCGGCTCAAATTGCTGCGCGCGATGGAGAGACTTGACGCGAATGAGGATAAAAAGCTGCAAATACCGTCGTCGGGGGGGGGGTACGCGAATTGTCTCGGTCTCGACGATAAAGTACGTCGAGGTCATGGATCACAGTATAATTTTCCATACCACGGGCGGAGATATAAATTCGTACGGCTCGCTCAAAAAGTTCGAGGCGATGCTGCCTGAGGACAAGTTCTGCAAGTGCAACAGCTGTTACCTTGTAAATCTCAAGTACGTGCAGCAGATCAAGGATTTTACCGCCGTTGTCGCCGGCGACGAAATTTCCGTAAGCCACGCGAAAAAGAAAGAGTTTTTGCGCGCGCTCGGCGCATACATGGAAGGGATTTGATATGTACGAAATAGGACCGTCGTTTTGGTCGAAGGCGATTTTTATGGCGGAGCTTCTCATTGCGGAGGCGATAATGGTGAGCGGATTGAAACGCAGACCGTATTTTGTGTTGCGCCTTATCGCGTGCGTTGTTTTTTGTTTCGGACTGTCGCTTGCCATGCCGATAATAAACGGTGCGCTGTACGCGTCGTTCTTGTTCCTCATGCTGTTTGCGGCGACGCTGCTGTGCGCAAAACTGTGTTTTGACGAAAGCTTTCGCACGGTGCTGTTCTGCGTGCTCGCGGGCTACGCCGTGCAGCATATCGCATTCGAGCTTTTCGATATAGCCGTAACCGCAATGGGATTGTCGGGCGCTTCTGCGCCGACCGCAGTGGGGTCGAACCCGTTTGCAACGTTCGTCACGTTCGTGAACGGCAGCGGCAACGTGCATATAGGCAATGCGTTCGTGGTAATAATGTACGGCGCGGCGTACTTTTTGACGTATTGGGCAGCGGCGCGGCTGTTGCTGCCGCGTATGCGCGACATAAG
Organism: uncultured Christensenellaceae bacterium; assembly: GCA_910587805.1. Taxonomy (GTDB): domain Bacteria; phylum Bacillota; class Clostridia; order Christensenellales; family Pumilibacteraceae; genus Anaerocaecibacter. The sequence continues at coordinate 40,859 of CAJUNM010000014.1, forward strand.
CAACTTGCAATTGAAAAACGGCGCGGCGCTCATAATAATTTCGCTCACCGTGGCGTTCGACATAGTTATAAGCGCGATCGTGACCGAATACGGCGGCAATAATTTCAATAAGGTGTACATAATATTGCTCGACGTGACCAATGTGTTTTGCTGTATGCTCGCGCTGTATCAGCAGTTCTCGCTCGCGAAAATGCACAAGATGGGCGACGACCTCGACACGGTAAACCGTATGTGGGAGCAGAGCAAAAAGCAGTATGACTTTGCCAAAGAGAACATGGAGCTTATAAACTTAAAGTGCCACGACCTCAAGCACCAAGTGCGCACCATCGGCAAGGTAAACGCCTTGAGCCCCGTCGCCGTCGGCGAGATAGAACAGGTGATCGGCGCGTACGACAGCAGCGTCGAAACGGGCAACGACGCGCTCAACGTGATACTCACCGAAAAGAGCCTGTATTGCGGAAGACACGACGTCGCCTTTACGTGCATGGCGGACGGCAAACAGCTCGCGTTTATGAGCGAGACCGACCTGTACTCGCTGTTCGGCAACGTTTTGGACAACGCGATCGAGGCGGTGGAAAAACTCGATTCCGACCGTCGCGCCGTCGGGCTTACCGTCAAGCGCAACAACGGGTTCGTATTCGTCAACGTGCATAACTACTACGACGGCACGCTTTGCTACGACGGCGAACTTCCCAAGTCCACCAAGGGCGGCGCGTACCACGGGTTCGGCATGAAGTCGGCTAAGCTGCTTGTGGAAAAGTACGGCGGCGAGCTTAAAATAAACGCCAAGGACGGTGTTTTCAATCTGGATGTGGTGTTCCCGAGATAAGTGAGAATTAAGAATTAAGAATTTAGAATTAAGAATTATTGGGCGGCTTCGCCGCATTAAAGATGAGATTCTTCGGTACGCAGCAGCCGCAGGCTATTCTTAACGAGCGCAACCGAAAATGCGCGAAGTGAAGAATCTCAACCTTATTAGATAAGAGATAAAATAACGAAAGGTAGGGATTATATAAGCACGAGCCGACGGAAGGGGCAAAAACAAGCGAATAAATTTACGATTACGGAAAAAAAGTTAATGATTACGATAAAGCTATTGAAAATAACAACTGTCTATTATATACTCGGCTTAAGAATAAGTCGGGTATTTTTATTACGATCGTTTCCGACAAAAGGAGAGGAAAATGAAAAAGATAACAAGTGAACTCGCGGCGATAATAATGTCGTTTGCAATGCTTGCGTCTATGCTCGCGGCGTGCGATCGCAAGCCCGAAGGCGGCGGCACGTTCACGCCGCCTGTGGACGAGGATCCGTACGTGACCGAGCTTTCCGTGGTCACGCCGCCCGCAAAAACGACGTACAAGGCGGGGCAATTGTTCGACCCCGCGGGCATGAAGCTTCTCGCCAAGTGGAGTGACGGCGAGGACGAGGACTTAAGCCCGAGCGAGTGCAAAAAGTCGCCTGCGGGTCCGCTCGAGGCGGGAACTACCGCAATAACGTTTACATACGAGGGCGCGTCTTGCTCGCAGGCTATAACGGTAACGGACAGAACGCTCGTAAACGTAACGTTCGACAGCTCCGCCGTAAAAGATAATCAGGTGGCGGGCGCGATCGATTTGACCGTGATAAAGGTCGAAGCGTTATACGACGACAAGACGAGCGAGACTGTTACCGCGGGGCAGTATAAGCTTACCGAAAAAGGACAGGTCATATCCAATCCGAACGCTTATGTTATCTCACCGGGTCAGCATACCGTTAAAGTCGAGTTCGGCGGATTCAGTCATGAGTTTTCGTTCTTTGCGGCACTTGAAGGCTTTACCGTGCCGATCACCGTTTACGGCGCCGACGATTTCGAAAGGATGATAGCGAGTAAAGAGAGCTTTTTGTATAAACCCAATGCGTCCGATTCGTATAATCACGGCGGGTTTGAAAACGGCGAGTCCATGATATACAACATATTCGGCGGCGCGGTCATGCGGTTTTACATATATCTCGAAAAGCAGACCGAAGTCGAAATGAAGGTGCGCGCCGCAAGCTCGCAATTGCTTGCAAACAGTTGGGACGACGTCCGTAAGATGGGCGAAGAACAGTTTAACAAGGTTTTCGAGATCAGCAAAGTAAAAGTAGACCACACGACAAACGCTCCGGAACTCGACGGCGGTAACGAGATCAAAACCGCCATACCGATCGAAGATTACGTTATACTGCCGGGCGGAAGCTCAGAAACGCACGATCCCGCATTGAAGGGGAACTACGTGAATTTATCTCTCGGCGAGACTGTTTTGGAAGCGGGTTACAACATCGTCGAGTTTAAGTGCGTCTCCGAATACGTAGACTTCAGCGGCATTAAACGCGGATGTCAGTTCGTAAGTCTTACGGTGCAAACGGCTTTTACCGCCGAGCATGCGCACGAGCCGGTTAAATCCGACGCGACCGCGCCCGACTGTATTCACTACGGCGTCGAGCAATACTATACCTGCGGCGTTTGCGGCAGAATGTTCTCCGACGAGGAATGCACAGATAGATTGCTCGCTTATAAATACGTGCAACCCGTGCCAGGCAGCCATACGCCGGATATTCCTGCGGCGACCTGTTCGGCGGAACAGCATTGTACGGTTTGCGGCAAAAAGCTCGCCGATAAAGTTCCGCACACGTTCGAGCACGATTTATGCTCGTATGACGGCGAGGCGGAATGCACGGTCTGCCACGATAAATTTCAAGGCGGACACATCTTGCACTGCGTGACCGAACAAGGCGTTACCGAAATCGAGTGTATTCAATGCAATAAAACGCTCGGGGTAAAGATACAAGCCGAAAACACGACAAGTGTCAAGCATTATAATAAGAACGGAACGCTCAACGATTTGACATGGCATATCAAAGCCGAAACCAACGTGCCCAATAACGAAAATAATTATGACGAAGGTTGGCACGCCGTATCGAACGGCACGGAAGGCAGTTGTTTGTGGGATTTGAACGGAGCGAATTGGCAAGGCGGATATATGGAAATTTCCGTAAACGTAGCGGAAGCGGGTGTTTATACGTTCGCCGCCCGAACGCAGTACGGCGGAAATACCAATAACGGCAGCGAACCGCAAGACTTGACGGGAATCCTCTCGTACTGCGTCAATCCCGTCGGCGAGCGATCGTTTACCCCGATAAACGGTAAAGCCGTGCCCGCAAGCCGCGGCATAAATTGGAACAGACTTTATCTTTGGGGCACGACCGTATTTGCGGATATAAATCTTAATGCGGGCAACAACACCGTCGTGTTGAAGATAGCGGACGTCGACGGAGTTCGCGCGTGCCAGATAGACAGCTTTATATTCGAGAAGAAGGGCGAAATCAAGCATCCCGACGCCGAGATAATTTCTTGGGACGCGAGTACGGGCTTATACGATGCGGGAACAAGACAGTACGGGAGCGACGTCGCATTCGTCGACGACGGTATCCTGTGCATAGCAAGCAAGCCCGTTTATATGCGCATAAAGCTTACCGACGAAAAAGCGCAAGAGCTCGGTTGGGCGTTTGAAGACGTTGCGATAACGCAAGACGTATTGACCGCAGCGAATTTCGTTACGACTGCGGGCGAGCATAGCGCAACGTTCACCGTGGAAAAGTACGGCAAAACGTATTCCGCCGCATTCAACTACACCGTCGTTTAGGAGAACACATGAAACTTTTGGTAAGACATTACATAATACTCGCCGTCATGATCGTTTTGTCGGTGGGACTCATCGTCGGCAATTGTATTTGTTCGATCAATGCTCAGGCTATAACAAATCTTCTGTGCGGGCGCGGCATTAAGTTCGACGGCGAGGACGTCGAACAAGCTATGGCGGAAAGCGACGCGCTCGTTCGCAATATTTGCGATGAGGGTATAACTCTGCTCAAAAACGAGGGCGGCAAAAACGGCAAAGGCGTGCTTCCGCTCGATAAAGACAACCGCAAACTCAATCTTTTCGGTTGGTCGTCCACCGACAACGGATTTTTGCTGACCGGTTTCGGAAGCGGCGCCGCAACGATACATGCGGCAAAGAAAGTGTCGCTGCGCGCCGGACTGAAAGAGCAAGGCTTTGCCGTGAACGAGGAGCTTCTCGAAAAATATAAGCGTTATAAAGAGACGCGCGAGGATAAAATGGAAAGCGACGACCCGTTTATGCTCATTGAGCCTACGCGCGAGTTTTACGACGACGCGACCATGAAAACGGCGAAAGAGTTTTCAAACACAGCGCTCATAGCATTCACCCGTAACGGCGGGGAGAGCGTGGAAATGCCGACGTGGCAGAAAAAGTTCAAGCTTTCAACCGACGCAAACCGCACGTACTTGCAGCTTTCCACCGAAGAAGAAGCGCTGATCGAGCTCGTTACCGAAAACTTTGAAAACGTAATTATAATACTCAATACCGCTAATCCGTTGGAACTCGGATTTTTGGATAACGGCAAAATAGACGCGGCGCTCAACGTCGGCTTTTGCGGACAGTCCGGCACGAACGCCATAGGCAGAATTCTCAAGGGCGAAGTGAATCCGTCGGGGCGCACCGTCGATACCTACGCAAAGGATTGGCGCAGCGCTCCGTCGTACGCAGACAGACTTAAAAACGGGAGCGACGCCAATTATACGGAAAATATTTACATCGGGTATAAGTGGTACGAAACGGCGTTTGCGGATAAGATCAAACACGAGGCGTACGGAAAGACGTTCGACTATTCGACCGAGGAAGGCTACCGCGATATAGTAAAGTATCCGTTCGGCTACGGGCTTTCGTACACGACTTTTGATTGGAGTGTGGAAAGTGCAAGAGTAACGGCGGGCGACGAGCAAGCCGTCTTAAAGGGCGCGCAAATAAACAATAAAAACGCGCATATCGACGTGGAAATCGCCGTGACGAACACGGGCGGCGTCGCGGGCAAAGAAGTTGTGCAGCTTTACGCATCCGCGCCGTATAAGGGCGGTATAGAAAAGCCTGCGGTGACGCTTGTGGATTTTGCAAAGACCAGCTTGCTCGAACCGAATAATACCGAGTACGTAACGCTGTCATTCGATATTTACGATATAGCGAGCTATGATTGCTACGACGCGAACGAAAACGGCGTTGCGGCGTATGAGCTCGAAGCGGGCAATTACAGTATTTCGCTGCGCAACAACGCGCACGAAGTGAACGAATGCGAGAACAGCGTAATAGAGTTTTCGCTGCCCGATCTTCTCACATATAAGCGAGATCCCAAGACAAAGCGTATCGTCAAGAACCGCTTTACGGGCGAGTCGGCTTACGGCGGAGTGCCTATCGACGGCAGCACCGCGGGCGCGCCCATAACTTATTTGACGCGTTCGAATTTCGCCGGCACGTTTCCCGTAAGTATAACGTCGCAGCGCACAAGCAAGGATGTTATCAAAACGGCGTCGAGATTTATTTACGACGGCTACGAGGGCGCGGAAAAGCCCGCGCAAGGCGTTGCGGGGACCTTGCGCATATGGACGCGCGAGGACGGAAGCGACGCAAACAGAGACGACCTTAAAGGCACGAGCGGTGTACCGCTCAAATTAAACGAGGAGCTTGTAAAGGCGATAGGCTCCAATTACAACGCGTCCGAATACGGGCAATTGCTCGATCAAATAACGATCGACGAATTATTTACGCTCGTCGAAAGCTCGGGATATTGTAATGACGAAATGCTTTCCATAGGCAAAGCCTATCACCGCGATCCGGACGGTCCGAGCGGATTTTTAGCCGATTACGGCGCGCTCGTCGATACGTCGAAGTGGTCGGGCTTCCCGTCCGAAACCATCATCGGCGCGACGTTCGGCAAGTCGATCGCGTTTCAGTTCGGCAGAGCGGTAGGCAACGAAGGCGCGACGACGGGTGTAAGCGGTTGGTACGCGCCCGCAGTCAATCTGCATCGAACTCCTTATAACGGCAGATATTTCGAGTACTACAGCGAGGACAGCGTGCTGTCGGGCTATATGGGCGCGTACGTGATCAAAGGCGCGGCGAGTGCAAACTTGTATTGTTATCTCAAGCATTTCGCGCTATCCGAAATGGGTATAAATCCGAAGGATGTGAATGTTTGGGTCACGGAGCAAGCGCTGCGTGAGGTCTATTTGCGCCCGTTCGAGATAGCCGTCAAGGACGGCGAAGCCAACGCTATTATGAGTGCGTTCAATAATATCGGCGCGACATGGGCGGGCGGAAACAAAGCGCTTCTCACCGATATATTGCGCAACGAGTGGGGATTCCGCGGCACGGTCATAACCGATTGGTCGACGGGCGACGCGCTTATGCCGCCCGATCAAGGTATTCGCGCGGGCAACGATATTTGGCTCAACCCGAACGATAACGCTACCAAACCGCTCGATAGGAGCGACCCCACCAACGTTTATCTTGCACGCAATTCCGCGCACAATATGATTTATACGATTTGCAACACGTACGTGCGTCACACGCAGTACGATCCCGCCGACGGCGAGTTCGCGGCGAGCGTGGGAATTCGCAATGTGGATAAGGTGTTCCCGTGGTGGATCCCTATCCTCGTCGTTGTGGACGTGCTTATATTCGGCGTTGCGATATTCGAGATAGTTTGGATATTCGTTAAAGGCAGAAAGCGTCATCTTGCGATGAAAACCGCAGCCGCCGCGGGCGTCGAGTACGTCGAGCCGACGCGATCGTACAGACCGAAAAAGCCGCGCGCGGAAAAGGCGGAAAATGCGGAAAAGGCGAGATCGCAAGAGACGGAAACATTGCGCGATGAGGAGACCGCGGCGATCGCGGCTGCGAACGAGTCAGAGCCGAAACCGGACGAACACATGGCGGATTGTAATGTCGAAAGCGAGACGATACGCGAGCAGATGTTAACGTTTGCCGCGGAACTCAGCGATTTGACGGAATATATGAACAAGCTTAAAGAAGCGGACGAGAAAAAGCGCATAGCGGCGGAAAAGCGGCGCGAGGCTAATAAAAACAAACCGAAAAAACCGAAAGTTCCGTCGCAAAAACAGCAGATCGCCGATATGCAAAAGGAAATAGAGGAACTCAAAAAATTGCTGAAGAAATAATGCGCGATGCGAAATCGGTAAAATTATATCTATACAGTTCTTTACGGAGCAGACGTCGGTAATGGCGTCTGCTCCTTTTACAAGTATAGGTATCTCGCCGAAGGCTCGGAACAGCCTGCGCCTGCCGCATAGGACAAAACTCTATCGGCGCGGGCATTGCCGCATGAAAAATAAGAGAATGACCGAGTGATCGAATAATCGGTCTTTTTATGCGTTAAATAATATTTCTTCAAA
>CAJUNM010000015.1 GCA_910587805.1 uncultured Christensenellaceae bacterium
TTTTCGGGATTTTTCTGTAATTTCCTCGAATTTATCCCTATTCGACAGTATTTTTATGCGTTAATACTAACGCATCACAGTAAAACTCGCTTTTTCAAACGAAAAATCCCCGAGCTTGCTCGAAACGTCGGGGATAATCTATAGTTACACAACCGCAAACTCTCAAGCGGATTTCTGACGCGCGACGGCGGTAAACGCCGTAGGCGATTTTTCAAACTGAACGGTATATCTGCCGAAACCCGACGACACGAGCGAACCTCGGTAAACGATTATTTCCGCTTCGTCGCCGGGGGTCAGCGACGCGATAGCGTCGTTATAAGATAACAATGTGGTTATGTCTCTGCCGTTTATGCTCGCTATTTTATCGTATTGCTTGAATTCGCCGACCGCCGAGCTTGCGTCGGTAACGTACACGGTCGATGTTGCGCCGTCCGTAGTGCCGACCGCTACTTTAATCCCGAGATCGACTCTGCCCTGTACGACTTTGTATCTGACGAGATCGTCGAATATGCCTTTGGCTATATTCCCGGAAATGGCAAAACAAATGCCTTCCACTTCCTCGTCGCTCGTTTTTGCGTTGACCACGCCTATAAGCTCGCCGCGCATATTGAACAAACCGCCGCCGGAGTTTCCGGGATTGATCGCCGTATCGGTCTGCAACAGCGTCATCGTGTAATCGTCGACCGCTATCGATCTGCCCTTAGCGGACAGTATGCCTTTTGTAACAGTGCCGCCGAGCGAGCCGAGCGGATTTCCTATGGCGATGAGATCGTCGCCTATGCGCAATGTATCGCTGTTTCCCCACTGCGCTACGTTGAGCGTGTGCTGCTCCTCTATCGCGACGACAGCGATGTCGCCCGCCTCGTCGGCTGCGACAAGAGTCGCGGGATAACTCGCCGCAGTCGCGCCCGATTCGTCCGAACGCAACGTTACGGTTATATTGCTCGCGCCCGTCACCACATGATTGTTAGTGATAACGTAATATTTATCGCCGTCGTCGTGCCCGACAATAACTCCGCTGCCCGCGCCCGACACTATATACTGCTGTCCCCAGCTCGTGGTCACGCTTTCCGTGCGTATCTCCACTACCGACTTTGCCACGGCGTCCACGACTTCCGCCGTGCTCGAATATATCGTCGAATCGGTCGAAACGTACGACGTGATGTTCGGCGCGTTCAGCTCGCCAGCCGCCACTCCGCCGTAATAACAACCCACGCCTACGCCTATACATGCGCACGCTGCGACCGCACCCGCAATGATGAGCGCATTTTTCATTTTCGTGTTATCCATGGTCCGATACTCCCTCCGACATAATTATATTATACGCTCCGCAATTGGATATTAAATGTTAAATGTGTGACCGCAATAAATATTATTTCCGTGGTCTATCACCTAAATACATAGGGTATATCACGGTTTAACACTATTTCAACACAAATACTGCGATATATACTTTTTTCTAAGGTTGCGATTCTTCGCCGACGCTCAGAATGACAAAAGCAGTAGCTTTATCTATGTTAATATCTTTTGTCATACGCAGCAGTTTAATTGATAATATACAGCTCGCTCAAAGCTCTTGTATACGCGACGTATTTTTCCCTATCGGTGAGCGACGCGCCGCAAACATATACGCGTTCGTACTCCATGCCTTTACATTCCTTTACGGTGTACAGCTTATCCGCGGGTACGAAACTTTCGAGCGCGGTTTTGATCGCGGTATCGCGCTCGGAATATATAACGGCTATGCGATCGTCGGCGGCGCGGGCAAGCTCGGCTTTGAGCGCGGACATATCAATATATTCCACCTTGCCGCCCTCGAGCCCGAGCGAAGTAACGTTCATGCTCAACAGCCCGTTTACAAACTCGGTGATCTCGCGCGCGTTGCGGTAATTCTCGTTTAACGCGTATCTTTTCGTATTCCAAAGCTCGTCGAGTTTATCGAACGAGCCGATGCCCCTGCCGTCCGCTATCTGCTGATTCTCGTCGCCGTAAACGTTGACGACAGCTTTCGTGCATTCGGCGAGAAGTTTATATTCGTTAAAGAACAAGTCCTGCGCTTCGTCGATGAACAACGCTTTTGAAAAATCGGGTTTACCCAAAATATAACAGTACGCGGTGAGCAACAGGTACAGTTTGCATTTGGTGAGCGCGCCCGAAGAACCAAGCCCGTTTAAGCACTCGAATTTTTTAAGATCGATATTGACAGCGGGGCGTTTCGGTTTTTCGGCTGTGCTCGACATATTGTTTGCGCGCGCCCAATCGACCTCGCGCTCGTATGCCGTGCGCGCGTCGCGGTAGCGCGAATACGCCGCAAGATAGCTCTTTTTTATGGGCGACAACGCGGTTATGAACGCGCGTTTAACGCCGTCGCCGTAAAGCCGCACGACCGTTTCGTCGGACAGCGACTCGTCGCCTTCCGTTTCGCCCGCCACGGCGCGGCGCAAACTGCTCGACACGCCTTTCATGGAAAGCAAAATCTCGCGGTAAAGTTCCGGCACGGTGACGCGGCGAGCGGCGTTTATCATCAGATCGTCCACAACGGGCTGTATGTGCTCGATATACCGCTTGCTCGGCGAAACGATGATCGCGTTGTCAAGCTCTATGCGCTTATTGAAACTCAAATATTCGAGCCGCTGTAAAATGATCATTGTTTTTCCGCAGCCGGCGCAACCCGTGACTACGCAATTCTCATCGGCAGGGCGCGTGATTATCGCGTTCTGATTGGCTTGTATCGTAGGGATAATATCGGTAAGCCTCTTATCGCCGCGGCGAACCCTGAGCATATGCGCGAGGAACTTATCGTACACAACGCCGCCGCTCTCTTTGGAATAATCCTGAAACACCGCCATCAGCTTCCCGCCGCGTATATCGAACTTGCGGCGAAACACCACTTCGTACGTATACCCGTTGCACTCGACCGTTCCGTTCTCGAACCGCTCGTAAATCTTATTCCCCAGCGGCGAGTTGTGCGAGTATACAATAACCCTATCTTTATATACTATCAGATGCGCGCCGATGTAAATGTCGGTCTCGCCCTCGAGCGGAGCAGCGGAAAACAGCGAACGCGCGCGCGTCATGCTCGGCGTGTCCCGCTCGGTCTTGCCCGCGATCGGTATAAGTTTCATGCGCGCAAAATACGGCGCGGACAAACTCGCCTTGAGCAAACGCACGTCGCGTCTGCGCGCGTCGTGACGAAATTTTTCGTCACGGTAATCGAGCACTTCCGAATCGTCGTAAAAATTGACCGATCTATACTCGAACCCGTCGCTCTCGAGCAAACGTATCTGCTCGCGTATCATTTTGATCACGCGCTCGAGATGCTCGCTCTCCTCCGCAATCTCCTTCGCGTTGAAATTATCGCTTTCCGAAAAATCCATAACTTGTATTGTAGCACACGTATTTCGCGGTTGTCAAACGATTGACGCCGCCGATACGTTTTCAAGCTCTTCCATTCGCGAGCGCACGGAGATACAAACGACGCGCCGTAAATCCCAAACCGCAAAATTATTTCACGAAACGCAATAAAAAAACCGTTCGTCACGAATTAACGACGGTTTGTGTTTGGATATGGTTTCAAACGGCGCGACATGCGCGGGTTATTTTTTGATTTCTTTTACGTACATTGCGTTTACTTCCTCGGCGGACGGAATACTCTCCGACGCGCCGCGGCGAGTGACCGCTATCGACGCCGCACGGTTCGCGAACGCGCAAGCTTCTTTGAACGAGTACATTCCTATGTGCGGGTACGTGAGCGCAAACGCTCCGACAAAAGTGTCGCCCGCGCCCGTGGTATCGACTGCGGCGACCTTGTATGCGGGCAGTTGCTCGAATATCCTGTTCCCGTCCGACAAAGCGATGCCGCGCTCGCCGAGCGTGAGCACCACGTATTGCACTCCGCGCTCGTGGAACTTATCCACCGCGTCGCGGATAGAATCGGGATCGCGCGGTACGATGCCCGTGAGTTCTTGCGTTTCGACCTCGTTAGGGATTATAACGTCCACACTGTAAAACAGATCGTCGGGCAACGCCTTTGCCGGCGCGGGATTGAGTATGGTAGTCATGCCGAGAGAACGCGCTTTGCGCAATGCGTACGCCACTACGTACAACGGCACTTCGAGCTGACATAAAAGCGTGTCCGCGCTCGTCGCTTTGCAAAGCGCCTCGTCTATGTCCGTTTTGGTAATGCCCGAGTTTGCGCCGCCGTAAACTATTATACGGTTATCCTTAGGCGTGACCATGACCATAGCCGAGCCTGTGGCGCGGTTCACTTTGCGCACGTTGCTTGTACCCACGCCGAAACCCTCGAGCGTGTTTACAAGCTCGCTGCCCGTAGCGTCCTTGCCCACGCAGCCTATCATTTGTACAAGCATTTTATTTTGCGGCGCGCCCAGCTTCGCGATCGCGACCGCTTGGTTCGCGCCCTTGCCGCCGAGTCCCATGCTGCACCCGTCGGCAATGAGCGTTTCGCCCTTTTTGGGTATGCGCTCAACCTCTAACGACGTATCGAGATTGATACTGCCGAGAACGTATATCATTTTTTCCCGCCCTCCACTATTGCGTCGATCTTTGCGTCTTCGTCTGCCTGCTCCGCGGTTTCGTCTGCGGCGCGGTCGTTTCGATCGCCGTCTCGACCCGTCTCGAACTTTTCGACGTTTTTTAATTTTTTATTGCGTTTTTTCTTTTCGCATTTCTCCGTTTTAGCTGTTTCGCCCCGCGCCGCCGCCTCGTCTTGCGCTTTGCTCTTGCGCTCGTGCGAACGGCGTTTTTGCTCCTCGGCGATCTTTTCCATCGCTTCGCGCTGCGAGCCTGTGGGCGATTTGATAGAGAACGCTATATTTGTAAGATGATCCGCTATACGCTCGAGCGAGCTTATTATGGAATAGAAATGCGTTCCGCTCTCCACCGAGCAACCGCCCGAATTGAGCCGTTCGATGTGATTGTTGGCGAGCACGCGCTTTGTCATGTCCATATCTTCTTCGCGCGCCGAAAACTCGGGGAGCTTGCTCACCGCATTGTTCTCGAATATGTACATCGCCTCGTCGAACATGGCGATAACTTTATCGTACATATCCACAAGTTCGTCCGCCGCTTCTTGCGTGAACTTGCAGTCGTTTTGAATCATCTCGTCGGCGTCGTCGATAAAGTTTTTGGCGTAGTCGGCTATGCGCTCGATGTCGCTGACGACGCGGAAAAGCGAACCGACGAATTTCTCGTCCGTTCTGCCGAGCGAGAGCGACGAAAGCTTTATCAGATATTTAGTCAAACCCTTATGAACGAAGTTGATGCACTGCTCCTGCTTTGCCACTTCCTCGCGCGCGGACGCGTCGAGGTTGAGCACTGCGTTCATGGCGCGCTTGAGATTGGACTTTGCCATTTCGCCCATGTGATCGACTTCGCGCTTGACCTGTGCGACGGCTATGGGCGGAGTCTGCAAAAATCTGTCGTCTATAAAGTACATGTGCGGGTCGTCGTTCTTGCCGCCGCGCTTATCGCGCACGAGCAGCGTGGCGAGCTTGGTCAGCGGCTTTATGAACGGCAATAGCAACGCCGTGGTTATTACGTTGAAAAACACGTGGAACAGCGCGACCTGCATTTGCGGATTGCCGGGCATCATTTGCTCAAGCAACCACACCGCGCCGTCGCGGAATATCCATATAAATACGGTGAATACTATCGTACCTATAAAGTTAAACAGCAGATGTATTACCGCCGTTCGCTTGGCATTGGTGCTGGCTCCGATCGACGCCAGAATAGCCGTGATACACGTGCCGATGTTAGTTCCGAGCATTACAAACAGCGCGCTGCTCATACTGATAATCGGATCGCCGCCCGCAACCGGCGCAGCCATTGTAACCACGATTGCCGTCATTGCAGCGGACGATTGAAACAACGCGGTAAAAATCATGCCGATGAGAATAAGCAGTAACGGGAAATTTACAACTTTTAATAAGCTTTGAACGCCGTTCGCCATAGTCGGATTATCGAATGCTCCGCTCATAAGCGACAAGCTGACGAACATTAAACCGATACCTATAATAGCCGAGCCGATTCGCTTTGCTTTATCATGCTTGGCAAACATATTAATCATTATGCCTATAAATGTAAGCAACGCCAATATATCGGTTATCTTAAATCCCGAATCGAACCCCGATAACCCTATAATAATGCCGGTGAAAGTAGTGCCTATGTTGGCGCCCATGATTATCGCCGTAGCTTGAAACAACGTCATAAGCCCCGCGTTGACGAAACCTATGACCATGACGGTAGTCGCAGACGACGAATTGACGATCATTGTTGCCAAGGCGCCGACCCCTACCCCCGCGAATCGGTTGTTGCTTATTTTGCCGAACAGCTTGCGCATACCGCCGCCCGCGCTCCGCTCCAAACCGTCGCTCAGCATTTTCATGCCTGCCATGAATACGCCGAGTCCTGCTATCAGAGATATAATGCTTAAGAAAACGTCCAAGTAAATATGTTCCCTTGTATTTTTTCCCATTATACGACATTTTCGCCGTTTTGTCAACAACCGAATGATATATACGCAACATAAAGCGTCGCGCTTTGCTTTACGGCGCATAACGGAAGTTTATCGCGCAAAGCATTGCTTTATCGGTCGCAATGTGATATAATTATGAATAATACTTTGAACAAGCATAAGGAAAATATGAACGATTCCATAAAAAACGGTTTATTGCTATTCGCCAAACTGACGGTGTGCGCGCTTATATCGTTCGCCGCCTCCACGTCGGCTTTTTTTATCGGCGGAACTAAAGAAGTCTGGAACATCGTGCTTATAATCTCTTGCGTTGTTTTGGCGGTAATAATGATCGCGAACGTCGTCGGCACGGTGATTTTCAAACGATTGAGCGAAAAAATAAAAACGAAGCAAGCTCACGAATTTGCCGAAGGAATAATGAAAAAGATACAAGCCGATTATGACAAGGCTCGGCGAAACGTGAACGTCGTTCTGTTTTTTTCGTATTTTTACGTGTTGTTCATGATAGCGCTTGTTATGCTCACAGTCTGCGCGCTTGCCGAAATTTTCTACGGCAAACTCGATCCGTACATAATAATTACGATCGCGGGCGCGCTGCCGTTATATCCGTTTATCAACGTGTTTTTCCATGTAGTGAAAAAGCCGATCGACATGCCGCCCGCACCGCTCGAGCTTTTCCCTTCCGCATATCCGCTGCTGTACGATACCGCGCATGACGCGGCAAAAAAAGCGGGGTGCAACTACCCGGTTAAGCTTTTCGATGCGGGCTACGGCGTTTCCGTATCGCTGAACGGCAACATCGTAGTAATTTGCATGGAATATATGTACGTAGCCACGCTCACCCGCGCCGAGCTGTACAACGTTCTGCTGCACGAGTTCGCGCACGTAAAGAATAAGGATTCCGCGCGCGGCAAGGCATATGCGCGCGCCGAAAACGCTTTCTGCAATGACAGCGATAACTTTTCGCAAACGATCACTATGTTTTTTACGTTTATACCTACGGTACTCGTCGCGTTCGCCGTAAACGCATATTCAACGCTCGCATCGCGCCATCACGAGATCGAGGCGGACGCGCTCGTAGCAAAGCTCGGCGACAAGCAAACGTATGTGAACGCGCTCGCGAAATCGCGCATGATCGGGCTTTTTCAAGCCCGCCCGCGCCGCGAACTCGACTTCGATTTTTACGCGCCCGAAGAACCGACCGCCGACTACGCCGCGCAAGAGCTTGCGCTGTTCGACGTTTACCGCACGCGGCACGAAAAGGCTTGGGATGAGTTTCTCGCAAAAGAAATTCCCGCCCGCGTCGATTCTCACCCCACATTCAAAATGCGTCGCGAGGCGTTCGGCTGCGAAACTTACAACGCGCACAACGTCGAGACGGACGAAAACTACAAGACCGAACAAAAAAACTTCGTCGCGCTTGCAGATAATATGATGCGCGACGCCAACTCCGCAAACTACAAGCAAATGCGCAACGAAATATACATAGAGCCGAAGAAGATCATGGACGAATACGTCGAGGCGCAAGCGAGCGGCAAAGAACTCACCGAACCGCAAAAAACAGCTGCGATGCGCGCGTTTTACGGCGTCGACAACGATATGGCGGCAAAGATCGCCGACGAACTGATCGCGGCGCAACCGGACGCGCCGACCGCTAATTATATAAAAGGCTTGATCCTATACTTCGATTACGACCGCGAATGTCTCGGGTATTTCGCGACCGCGGGTAAGTCCGCCCAATTCGCAGACGCCGCGCTCGAGCTTACGGGGAACTTCTATCTTATGACGGGCGACGAAGACGGGATCGCCGAGTACCGCAAGAACGCCGCAGACAATGCCCAAACGGTGCACGATACCGAAGTCGGCGTTAAAATGACATACAAAACCGTTTTTACTCCGTCCGATATTGACGAACAAACGACTTCCGCATTGATCGAACGCATACGCAAAGAAACCAACTTGCACGTGAACAAGATATATACGGCAAAGTACACGGACGCGCGCGGCTTTGCGCACTACGCGGTGCTGCTCGTATATAAAAGAAAGGACCCGTCTCTGTTTATCGAAGAACTGAATGCGGCGTTCACCGCGATCGCATCGTTCAGCGATAAATACGATCTCATCCCCTGCTTCGGAAAAAAAGGTTTCTGCCGCAAAATAATCAAAACGCCGAACTCGCTCGTATACGACGCAAGCGCAAAGATAATACGTAATGCGTAATTCTAATTAAAATATAACTTATCTTTTCTTTATGGAATAAATATTAAAAACAGCATTGACTCTATCTTTTCTCCGTTTCGACAATCGACGGCAAAATAGCGGGTATTATCCGTAATTATTCGCGCGCATTATTGTTATAATGGCGCAGTATGGAACTCGCAGTAAATAAAGAACCTCACAAAATTCCCGACACCGTCGAAAAGACCGAGTTTTTCGATACCGTCGACGAGGCGCTTACGTTCGCCGCGCCGCAAGGCACTTGCGTATACGCATTGGGCGTAGACGATACCGAGCGAATCTTGCGCGCGGGGTATCGGCTCGTCAACGACCCGAACGACGCCGACGTCGTTTTGGCGCGCGGCGGAGAACGCGAAGCCGCAGCCGCGCGGCGAGCGTGCCGAACGCAAAAACTCGTGCTTGCGCCGACGCACGCTTACATATCGTGCGCGGCGGATATTTATCGCGACGCCGACGGCACGTTCGCACGGCTCGTGCGCGGCGCAAAGCCGTGCGCGGCAGTGTTCGACGAGTCCGACGCAGACCCGAACCTCGCGTCGATATTCGGCGAGATAGCCGCGCTCGATCTATGCGCGTTCGACATGACGTTCGGCGCGCGCATGAGCGGACAAAAACCGAACTCGAGAGTAGAGACGGAAATCGCAGAGCTGGTATCCAAACTCACCGCGGAACTCAAAGCCGTTGAAAAGGACCGAGAAGCGTCCGCAAAAAAGCTCGTAACGTTCGGCAAAACCGCCGCTCGGATAACCGAACGATACCCCGAGCTTTTGCACCGCTCCGGCGCAACTCAGATGTCCGAGGCGTTGAGAATGCTGTACGCCGCGGAAGAACGTCCGCTCGGCATGCGCGGCGAAACCGAAATGCTGCTTTCGGCGTTCGTCACGGATTTTTACATAAAGAACCTAAACGGCAACGGCATGGAGTTCCCGCCGGACAACGGGCGGCGCATGGACGCGCTTACCGAATACTTCGGCGCAGACCTGCGACGAGCATGTCTTTACACCGCGCCGATATATCCCCCGCTCAAAATGCGGCTGTGCGAATACAGGCGCAACGAGTTCAAAACCGAATTCGCGAGCAAGCTCGCCGCGCTCAAAACTCGGCAAAGCGCGGCATTTCGAGTGTTCAAGCGACTTTACCCCGACGACGGCTACGGGATACGGACTATGATAGACCGTACAGACCTCGGTATATGCCTCGCGCTCGCGCCCGACGTGTTCAATGCCGACACGATGCTGTCGTTCCTGAAACAAGCCGGCAAGCTCGACAAATACATGGTATAATCGATACGGAAAAAGCAAACGCAAACGCGCGAGTTTGCTTTTTTCTTTTATATCGTTCGTTTCGGGCAACTCTACGGTTCGTAGAGTAACGATACTCGAGACTTAACCATAAGTATAGAATTTTCTCGAAAATACGCATTGCCAAAACAGACCGTATATGGTACAATATAGTATACATATTCGGAGGCGCAATTATGGACCCTATAGTCTGTCTCTCGTCTGCGAACACGCCGAATTTCGCACCGTTTGAAAACGCTTGACAATACAAAATTATGCGGATATAATATAACCGAAAAAACAAAAGGAGCAAAATCATGACGATAACATCCGATATTTTATACGTTGGCGTAAACGACGCCGACATCGACCTGTTTGAAGGGCAATACGTAGTGCCGAACGGCATATCGTACAACTCGTATATAGTATTCGACGATAAAATTACCGTGTTCGATACCGCGGACAAGCGCAAAACCGCAGAATGGCTGCAAAACGTTAAGCGCGCGCTCGGGAACAAAAAGCCCGACTATATCGTTATTTCTCATATGGAGCCGGACCACTCCGCAAGCCTTGCGGAATTCTTGCGCGAATATCCAAACACTACCGTCGTGGGCAACGCCAAAACTTTCGCTTTTGCGGAACGCTTTTTCGGCGACGTTGCAAAGAATAAACTCGTAGTAAAAGACGGCGAAGAACTGGTAACGGGCAAACACCGTTTCACGTTCGTATTCGCGCCGATGGTACACTGGCCCGAAGTCATGCTCACCTACGACGCAAGCGCAAAAGTATTGTTCTCCGCCGACGCTTTCGGCAAGTTCGGCATACCCGATGCCGACGAGGATTGGGCATGCGAGGCGCGGCGTTATTATCTCAATATCGTAGGCAAGTACGGCGCGCCCGTACAGACCGTGCTCAAAAAAGCCGCCGCGCTCGATATAGAGATCATCTGCCCGCTGCACGGTCCGATACTCAAAGAGAACCTCGGCTACTACTTGAACAAATACGATATTTGGAGCTCGTACCGCGCCGAAGACAAAGGCGTCACTATAGCTTACGCCTCGATCTACGGTCACACCGCCGACGCAGCGAAACTGCTCGCGGAAAAACTGACCGCTAAAGGCGTAAAAACCGCATTGTTCGACCTCGCCCGCGACGATATTGCGGAAGCGCTCGAGGACGCATTCCGCTACGACAGGCTCGTAGTCGCGAGCGTCACGTACGACGGCGGAATATTCCCCGCCGCCGAAATGTTTATAAACAGGCTAAAGCACAAGAGCTATCAAAACCGCAAAGTGGCATTTATAGAAAACGGAAGCTGGGCGCCTCTCGCCGCAAAGCTCATGCGCGCCGAATTCGAGACCATGAAAAACATCACGTTTGCCGAGCACGGCGTAACGGTCAAGTCCGCGCTCGACGCCGAGGCTCGCGATCAGATCGACGCGCTTTGCGCCGAACTCTGCTCGGAATAATAAAAGCGTTCAATATAAAGCCAATGCAAAAAAGCCCTCTTTTGAAATGCACCCCAAAAGTTAGACAAGCTAATGGAGGTGCATTTCATTGCGAGGGCTTTTTCTTTAGTATAAGCTTGCGCGATCACATCACGTCAATTTGTCTATGATAGACAGGAATTTGCCCACCTTTTTATCGTCGAGCGCGGCGAGGTACTCGGTGAGCCGAGAGAAGTTATCCGCCTCGTATTTTTTATACGGATTATAATATTCGACGCCTTTGCGCTCGAGTTCCGCCATTACGCGTTCCACGTCGTCGCGGTGCGAGCGCAATACGGAACGGTATTTGTTCTGCAAACGCAACGCCGTTTTGCCGTCGCCTTCGGCAAGCTCGGCTATCGCGGCGCGCACGCTCACCCCCTTCGCTTTTGCCGTCAGCACGCTCGATATGAGCGAGTCTATCTCGTCCGCACGGAACGGCACAAACCCGTCGCGATGAACCTCCGCCTTGGAAATACCGAGTTTTTCGGCAATGTCCGGAACAAGCTCGAAAGTCTTGGCTTGACTGTAATAATAATTGCGCACCGAGTTTACCGAGCGGTCGGTAAGCTTTGCCGTCTCCTCGAATGCGGCGGACAGGCTCTTCCCCGCCTTGCGCGCAGCGGCGCAGCGGTTAAACAAAGCCTTGGTCTGTTCTATAGTCCATGTGTTGTTGTTCATAATACCTCCGTAATATATGCGTATGTAGTCCGCATCCGATAACGAGACTGATTGTAGACAAATCGGCGGAAAATTATACATAGCGACAAAAACAAAAGCATATAGTTAGCGTATGGAACTGCATATTAAAAGCGAGTTTGAATGTGTTTATCTTATCAACGGCGAGTTTTACGAGCGCGCCGACGATCTCACGATGTCGGAATTCGACGTGGTGTACATAACGGTTCTGCCGCTCAAGCACACATTGCTGCCGTACACGGTCAAACTGTGCGGCACGGAAAACGTCACGAGCGAGCTTGCAACGGGCATACGTCTGAACGACGAGCATTATTTATTGTCGCTCGCGCCGCGGTATATTATAGTATACGGCAATTCAAAACCGCTCCCGCCACCCACTTCGCACATATCGCGGCTGTTCGCGTTTATAAAAAGCGGCGACGTCAACTCGGCGTACGCTCTGCTTTCGGAAGACCTCAAGGCGAATATAAGCAAATCCGAGCTAACGGCGTTTTTCGACGGCTACGAACGCATTGCCGAATGTACTTGGGAAAACAACCGCAAGTTTTTTTTGATAGACAAAAACGGCGCGGCAAAACTTCATACCTACGCCGTCAAAGACGATTTTATAGACGATATTGTGGAGGCGTGATTTTATTCGCAAACGCCATGCATGATCTCGCTGCGTTCATCGTGCGCCGCGCGTAAATATTCGCAGAGATCGATAAACTTTATTTCAATCGTAATATCTTTTTCCTTTACGGTATACGGCGGAATCGAAATCGACTTGTCATGGCGCGGATATAACAGTACTACTTTTTTTACATCGTCTATGCGCGTGTGATACGCATACATTTGATACATATCGGCTTGAGAAATGCCGAAATTTTGCGATTTATCGTCGTTGAGCTTTTTCCACTTGGTGTCGATCACGATTTTTTTGTCGCCCGCGAATACCACTATATCTGGGCGCATTGGAAATCTGTCGCCGTCGAAAAGCTTGACTTTTCCGTATTGCGCCGATAACCGCCACCCGCTCGGCAAGTTTTTCGCCATTTCGATCGCGATGTACCTTTCGTACAATGTTTCCATTGGAAAGAGCAATGACGCGGCGGAGTTTTGTCCGCTGTACAGCGTAAAGCTTTTCTTGCGCAAAAACACACGGCACAGCTTGAGTGCGACGGCATAACGTTTAATATTGCGATCGGACGAACAGCGCGCAAAATCGCGATCGATATTATCCGATGCGTCTATGCCGTCGAACATCAAGCACAACCGCCGCAGCTCGCGGCGATTTTCGTCAAATGCGCTTATATCGCGCAAATACAGCAATGCCGATCTGATCAATCGGTTTTCGGCGCGGTTAAGCGCAAACTCGTCATAACCGACGTAAAATCTTTCGCCGTGTACGGCATTGAATTTTATATTTTCATTGACTATAAGCTTGCCTTTTATAAATCGTTCGTTACTCTCTGTGTACACGTAACCCGAGGCAAGCCCTCGCTTATATAATGCGGTAACCTCATCAATAAACATACGTATAAATATCTCGAACAGCGTAAACCGTTCCGTACGTAGATCGGCATTTTGAAAATGCTTATACGGAATATTACCGCACGCCCTGAGCATCTCCAAAACGAGCTTACGCGCAACCACATTGTCTCCGAACGGAATTTTAGGCAAAACCTCTATAGTCAAACCGCATGGCAACGATATAATACCTACGTAATTCTTTACGCGTATTGTCTCTCTGCCGTTACGCGCAAAAAGCTTCATACATACGGATGCATCGGTTATAAGTTCGTCGATATTTGCGCTTTCGCCCATTTCGCCGTCGTTTAGAATAAGCGCGCGCAATTGCTTAAACGCCGTTTCGCCTATGTCGCTGTCGGTTATATCATCGAATTCACCGACGGTATACATCTTCGTTTCGGCAATCATTACTGTTCGCTCTCTGCCGCACCGTCGTAAATTTCGATATAGTCCTCGGCGTTGTCGGCTACGCAAAGCTCGATTTTTTCCCTGCTGCCGTCGCGAAATTTGATCAATGTGCGTTTTACGAATTTATCGCAAAGCACCGACTCTATCATTTTATAATCGTCGTAAAAGTACTCTTGCAACAGCGGAATAATTCTGTTTTTGAATATACGCCTCAAATCGTCAAGCGTGGAATTTTCATCGAGCGCCATGAAATACGAGTGTCCGATTTGATGTTCTCTATCGAGCAAAACGCATATCTTATTATTTATGCCCATGAGCAGATCGGCGATTTTTATACCGTCTATTTCATCGACATAGAAACAGTCGTAACGCGGCATCATTTCCTCGAACTCGAACCTGCGACGCAACGCGGCGTCAAGCTGAACGAGCGAGCGATCCGCCGTATTCATAGTGCCGAGGATATATACGTTTTGAGGCACTCCGAATTTTTCTTTGCTATACGGCAAAACGCAACTGTATTCCTCGGGCTTACCCAAACGTTTGGACGGTTCTATGAGCGTAATAAGCTCCCCGAAAATTTTAGACACATTACCGCGGTTGATTTCGTCTATGATAAAAACGTATTTATTACCGCCGTCCTTTTCCGCAACTTTACAAAACGCCTTGAATACTCCGTCGGGCAAGTCGTATTTAAGACCGGCTTTATTATCGAGATCGGGCTTTATGCCCTCTATAAATTCCTCGTAGCCGTACGATTGATGAAATGTGGTAAACGCTATTCTGCCCGCTTTAACATAACCGTCATATCGATTTTTCAATTCTGCGTATTCGTCTTTATTCAGTTTATCTTTTATTTCGGTACCGTCGATGATAGCCAAAGCCTTCGTTACCGTACTGTAGGTTTTGCCCGTTCCCGGCGGTCCGTAAAGAATAATATTCGGATAATAATTACTTGCGATTTCACCGTCTTCGCCGTCAACGGCAACATTGCTTTTATTCTCGGCAGCCGATTCCTCTTTCTCTTTATTTTTATAGTATGCAAACAAGTCCAAAGTTCTGTAATGCGAAAACTTGAGATACTTATCCCTGAACTGCCTTATTGTTTCCACGCTGTCGGCATAGTGCTGAATGTCGTCGCGAATTCCTATGTGAAGCAAATTGAAAATATCCTTGACGGCATTGTTGATTACGGGAAAAACGGTAGGCTTTAGACAATGCAGCATTATCGACGCCATACCCGTATTTACCCTGTAATATTTATCTTGCAATGTGTTTCTCGCTATTTCTATGCATTTCTTTTCGTCGGTTTCGTTACTTATATCTACAAGCATTTTTACAATCTTTTGCGATGCGGTTCGTTCCACACTCTGGCAAGTTTGAAATCCCGTGCCGAACATACCCATGCTCGCGCTCTTACTTTTCAAACTATCCAATAATTCACACAGCTTGTCTTTGCTCGACTGCGGCAAATGGCTGTTTTTAATTCGTTCGCACTTATTATCGAAAGTAGACTTCCATGTGCCTACAACCGAGAAATAACACGCTTCCAAGTCACGGTAATCCAATGCAGAAATATCGACTTTACCGTACTCGTCGACAACACTTGCAAAAAGGTTATACGAACCGTCGGGTTCTCCGATATCCGCGTCTTTTCTTTGCACTAATTCATTAAAATACGCGGTTTTTTTAATCAACTCATCGGAAACGATCGCTTTTATTTCCTGCTCGTATTTGGTGTCGAGAACGTATACGGATCTCGCCGCGCCGAGAGTATTGCGCAAATTCTTGTTAAACACATTCGTCTGATAATGCCCAAGCCATTCTACGTCTCTGTTGTTAACGTAATCTTTATCCTGACAATCCATGACGGCGTAGTAATAATCGGAAATAATCTTACCGATATGAACTATGTTATAATCGCTAAGCACAACATAATCGCCCTTGTTCATATCGAATAAAAACGTTCCTATTTGGCTTACGTTTTGACCGACGCCGGCGGTTGTCGCGTCCGAATATGTTTTTACGTACAATTCCTGTAACTCATCCTTTGTCTTTATCGAAGACAAATCGCCGAGACTGCTCCAACCGATACTTATATGCGGTTTAACGCTGCTTAATGCACTGTTCTTTTCCTTAATGTGCATTCCGAAAATTTTCATGTTTTTCTCCTGATATGTTTATTTTTATTCCGCGACACGCTCAAGCTCGCGTAAAATTTTGACCATGGCGTACGTATCGAGTTTGCAATACTCGAGCAGATTTTTCCGCGCTTTTTCGCGCTCCTCGGGCGGCATGTTTTTCATTCTCGGGAAAATATCCATCGCCTCGCTGCCGTTGTGCACGCCGTCGAGATTGTGATAGTCAAGCTCGGGATCGTTCGGGAAAATCGCGGGCAGCACGCTCTTTATGGAAAACGATCCGCCCATTGCTCGGTTGTAATAGCTTCCGTTATGAAACGGCACGATCAAATCGACCATTCCGTCGCGAATAGAGCAAAGCCGCTCGCTCAAATCGGGAAACAGTTTCGCAAGCTCGTTTATTCGCGCGCACTCGAAGTTTTTATTATAAGCAAGCGTAGTGACGCCTTGCGGTATATCGCTTACGAGCCGCTCGGCAAGCGCGCGGCGCGGATCGATCTCCGGCTCTGCCAAAAACTCCTTGTGCTCCGCATCCCCGCCTTTTTCGCGAATTATATGTAACGAGTATTGAAACGGGATCTGACTGTACGGCTTGCTGCCGTCATACTCGGGCACGACGAGCTGCATAGTCTCGAAATCCAAAAAATACAACGGGTACGTCAATCGATCGAGAAACCTGCGTATATCCGATTTATCTATATATGTACCGAGTTCGCGCAAAGCGAAATCGACTTGACGCGCGCGCAACTTGTTCTTGCAAAGCTCGCTGTTTCGCAGTTTGTCGAACGAGACAAGTCCGTTCTTGTATGCCGCGACCTTTTTCGCAAGCGCAAGATTGTACAGATCGAAAACGGACGGGTTAGGCACGCCGTGCGCGCGCTTGCAATACTCGAAAAATGCGCACTCATACGGGCTTGAACAGTATACGTCAATATCGATATTCGGCTCGTCCGCACGAGAAAGCAAAGCCTCGGCGGCGGCAACGTTTTGTTCCACCTCGGAATACTCCTCGCCTACGAACTGCGCAACGTCGGTTATCTTAAACAACTTGTCGAGTTCGAGCGCGCCGCGACGCACATAGTCGGAATTTATATTCACCACATATGTACCCGTCACGTTCACACCACACTTTTCGAGCACGTACTTTTGATACGCAACGTCTGTTATGTATACATGCTTGACATGCGCCGAGCTTTTGACTTCGTATATCGTATAACCGCCGTCTTGCTTTTTCAGAATATCCACGGCGCAATACAGTCCGTTATGCGAAAACGACGCCTCGCAGATATTGTCCTCACCGCGCGCAACGAGTTCCGCCGTTTTTGCGATCATAGAATCGAGATCGAGCGTGCCGTCGGGCTTATATGCCGTGACCTCGGTAAACTCTCCGAACAACCCCATAGCCAAATCGCCGACGCGATTGCCCGTATCAAATCGAGCTTGTGCCGATGCGTCCTCGACCGCCTCGTCGGGCTTGTATTTTTCAAGCCACAAAATCTTAGGGCATTGGCACAATTTACAATATTTCGATTTGCTTAAGTACATCGATTCCTCGCGTTGTCTTTCATTTGCTGCAATGATTATATCATATACGATCGATCTTTGCAATAATTTATTTGTTTTCCAATTTTTTGAGAAGATTTTTAATTTCTTCGTCTCTCTTTTTTGCTTCCTGTTGAGCTTTACGCTCGGCTATCCTCGCAGACATCTCCGCATTTCTCTTCGCCTTTTCGGCTTCGGAAAGTTTTCTCTTGTTCTCTTTGTCTTTTTGCAGCATTTTATCTCGATATTCTTGCTCGGCAGTCTCGCCGATATAAAGATTCAACGCTTCTTTATATGTATCCGCTCTGCCGATTTCGAGATATTTTGCCATCGTTTTGAGCTGCTTTGCGGAAAAATAGGGTACAAAAAATATTTGCATTGATACAGCTACGGCTTTTGTCATTCTCGGATCTACCTTCATCACGGGATTATTGTTGCAGTACGCGAACAGATTAAGCCCGTTGATGTGTTCGGGATCGAGATAGGATACGTCGTCTTGAGAAATGAATGACCTGTCTCGGGATCGTAGTATCGCGTATTAAGATAGTAAAGGTTCGTTCCCGTATCGTAGTAGTACGACCTATAACGGAACGGGTTAAGCTCTGCTATTAACGCATGGGTCTCGTCATTTACCTCTGTTCGTATGCCGCCCCATGCGTCGTACTTGTATTGTACCACTTCTTTCCCGTATTTGTCAAGTATGAGAATATTTGCAATAACAAACGGAGCGACTTATTTCAAGTCGCTCCGTTTGTTTTGAGATTATTATTGATTCATATTTAGTTAGTTTCATGCTTTATCATGTATAGGGATATGGGATTCTCTTAAAATATCAATTAACAATTTTGCTCCCGTTGCTGTATTCGAAAAGCTACAAAACACTTTTTTCAATACGTAAATTTTATATTTTACTACTCCTCTTGAATATAAGCATACAACAACCTTTTCAATATCTTTTATCTTTACAACTCTTCTTTTCCCGAACATAGGTGTATAAAACAATTCTAAAGCAGTAACAGAAATCTCTTGACGAAAACTCTGTATACAACATAAAATCAAAAACACCTCGCATCCCCATAATACAATATTTATCCAAATCGATATATCCTCACAAATATTGAGAATTATAATAACGATAACCCATATCACTGTAAATATTACCATAGAAATACAAAATGCTTTTGACGCTTTCATTATAAATTCGTCTTTGTTTAATTTCTTCTCTCGCATGCGAGCGTTTTTTTGCATAATTCCTAATGCAATAGGCATTATCAAAAAGGTAACACAAGATATAATCATATATATTATAAATTGCATGTTTATCTCCAAATATTATTAACAAGCCTTTCAATCATGATTACTTTCTTATCTGACCGTTGCCTATTACAATATACTTATACGTGCAAAGCTCATTCAAACCCATGGGTCCGCGCGCGTGCAGTTTTTGCGTTGATATTCCGATCTCGCCGCAGAGTCCGAACTCGCCGCCGTCCGTAAAGCGAGTCGACGCATTGACGTACACTGCCGCGCTGTCCACCGCGCGCAAGAACAAGTCCGCCGCGGTATTATCCTCGGTAATTATACAATCGCTGTGCCCCGTCGAGTGCGCGCTTATATGCTTTATCGCCCCGTTCACGCCGTCGACAACGCCGACTGCAGCGACATAACCCAAAAACTCGGTATCGAAATCGTCCTTTTCGGCGCGCGAGCAATTTTCCGTTTCGCCTATGATCGCATACGCGCGTTCGTCGAGTTTCAATTTCACGGGCGTTTTCCCGTTCGACGCCAGACGCTCGCATAGTTTCGGCAAAAAGCTTTGCGCGATACTGTTATCCACAAGACACACTTCCATTGCGTTGCACACCGACGGGCGGCTGCATTTTGCGTTTTCTATAATATCGAGCGCCTTGGTCATATCCGCCGCGCCGTCCACGTACACGTGACATATGCCCGTGCCCGTTTGTATGCACGGAACTTTGGCGTTCATCACGCAGTTATCTATCAAGCTCTTGCCGCCGCGAGGAACGAGCACGTCCACATACCCGACGGCGCGCATCAGCTCGTCCGCACTCGCCCTCGACGCGTCATCTACGAGCGCGATCGTATGCTCGGACAAGCCCGACGCTTTAAGACCTTCGCGCATGGCGTCCACTATTACGCGCGCCGAACGATACGCTTCCTTACCGATGCGCAATATACATGCGTTACCGCTCATCAGCGCAAGCCCCGCCGCATCCGCCGTCACATTGGGACGGCTTTCGTAAATGACTGCGACTACGCCCATCGGCACGGCGACCTTGCATATCTTTAATCCGTCCTCGCGAACATATTCGTTCATTATCTTGCCTACGGGATCGGGCAGCCGCGAAATCTCGCGAAGCCCGTCCGACATCGCTTTTATCCGCGACGCGT
Source organism: uncultured Christensenellaceae bacterium (assembly GCA_910587805.1). Lineage (GTDB taxonomy): Bacteria > Bacillota > Clostridia > Christensenellales > Pumilibacteraceae > Anaerocaecibacter. The sequence goes on from CAJUNM010000015.1 coordinate 20,213, forward strand.
CGAGCGCGAGCCTATCGAGCATCACTATTGATGTTTTATCCCGTGCGGCGCGCATGTCCTCGGCGTTTGCGCGCAAAATATCCGCGCAGTGCGCGTCTATTCCGTCCGCCATGCACTCGAGCGCGCGACGTTTATCCGCCGTCGACAGCAACGCGACTTCGGTCTTTACACGCTTTGCGTTTTCCAAAATTTCTATCGTTTTCATTTTGTTTTTTTCCCGACGAAAAGCGTGCCTACGCTCTCGCCGTCCGCTATATTATATAAAACGTCGGGCGACGAACCGTCGGCAATTATCATATCTATTCCGCCGCGCGTGCAGATTTCGGCGGCTTTTATCTTGGTCGCCATGCCGCCCGTGCCGCGGCTGCTCCCGACGCCGCCCGCGATCGCATATATGCGGTCGTCTATCTCGTCTACGCGTGCGATACGTTCGGCAGCGGCGTCCCTGTGCGGATCGGAAGTGTACAAGCCGTCTATGTCCGATAAAAGCACGAGCATATCGGCATTTATCCCGACTGCGACAATTGCCGCGAGCGTATCGTTATCGCCTACCGAGATCTCGGCGGTGGACACCGTATCGTTCTCGTTAATCACCGGAATGACGCCGAGTTCGATGAGCTTGAAAACGGTGTTTTGAAAATGCGCTTGCCGCGCCGAATTTTTAATGTCTTCGGCGGTTACGAGCACTTGCGCGACGCTATGATTGTACTCGCCGAACAGTTTATCGTATCGATACATCAACTCGCACTGACCGACGGCGGCTGCCGCTTGCTTGGACGGCATATCCTTTGGACGCGAGGCGAGACCGAGCTTGGCTACGCCCATCGCTATAGCGCCCGACGAAACGATTATGGGTTCGTGTCCGGCGTTTTTCAAGTCGCTCACGGTTTTGCACAAGCTTTCTACGTGACGAATATCTATCCGTCCCGATGCGTGCGTGAGCGTGGATGTGCCTACTTTGATGACTAATCGCATGATCCTTTCCTTTTTGCGGTTATGTTGTCTCTGAAAAAAGCCGTTTCTTATCTCTCCGAGTTTTATTGAAATTTCGATAAACGCGCGTCGCGGTTAAGCTAAAACATAACGAGTAAAAAGCCTGCGAGCACGCCGACGAAAAGCGCGAGCGCGGGGAGCTTGCTTTTCCACATCAGTATGGATTCGGGCAAAAGTTCGCCGAATACTACGTACAGCATCGCGCCGCTCGCAAAGCCGAGCGAGAGCATGAGCATTATTTGGTTTATGCCGCCGAGCGCGAAGCCTATTACCGCGCCTATTACGGTGGGTACGCCGCTCAATGCCGTAAGCCCTACGGCTTTCGCTTTGCCCATTCCGCCCGAAATGAGCGGTACGGACACAGCCATGCCCTCGGGAATATTGTGCAATCCTATCACCATAGCCATGATGAAGCCGCTGCCCGAAAACAGATTTTGTATCAAATCGGGCGTTATGGCATACGATGCGCCGATGACCATGCCTTCGGGAAGGTTGTGCAAAGCGATCGCGCTCATCATGACAAGCCCCGCCACAAACAAATTGACGTTCTTTTTGCTCGAGGTCTCGGTTTTATGCGATTCGTAATGGTTGGAATGGATAAGCTCGTCGAGATCGTCAGCCGTTTGCGGATGGTTTTCGTCGATGTGCTTTACTTCCTTGTTTGTTTTTTTGTCTATGGCGAAGTTGAGCAGGTACACGGTCGCATATCCTACGGCGACGGCAAGCACGACGAGCACGGGCGTATACGACGGCAACACGCCCTCGTTCATCATGTCTATCGGCTCGCGCATGAGATCGAAACTGACCACCGCGAGCATGACGCCTGCGGCAAACGACAGCAGCAGGCTTACTACCTTGTTTGAATCGCGTTTCAGCACCGCGCCTATAACGCCGCCGAGACCCGTGCCGACTACGCCCGATATTGTCGTTATTATTATGATCGCCAAATATTCCACAATCACCGATTGATCCTTTGATTTATTTGCAACAGAACGATATAACTCGTTCAATTTGTCGATTGTTTTTCTTATTTACAGTTACCGCAACAGATTGATCCTTTGATTTATTTGCAACAGAACGACATAACTCGTTCGATTTGTCGATTGTTTTTCTTATTTACAGTTACCGCAACAGATTGATCCTTTGATTTATTTGCAACAGAACGACATAACTCGTTCGATTTGTCGATTGTTTTTCTTATTTACAGTTACCGCAACAGATTGATCCTTTGAATCATTTACAACAGAACGACATAACTCGTTCGATTTGTTGTTATTTTTATTAAAAACGTACGCTCGCTGCACGGCGTTTCCGCGCCGTGTAAATAATATAATATACCAAATATCGCATAAAATCAAGCGCTTTGCATTGATAATACATAACAGCCTATTCGTATACGACTTCGAGCGTACCGTATTTATAGTACAAATTATACATAGAGGTCACATCTTTGCCGTTTCCGTCGTAAATCACGACGGTGAAAATATTCGATATTTCGCCTACGTCGATGCGTTCCTCGGTGAATTTATATTCCGCTCTGTGTCCGTCGAGCAATGTACCGAACGTCAAAAATGCGGTATGGTTCACGAGCGGCGAGCCGTCGTATACTTTCGTAGCCGAGCCCGATAAAAAGTTCAGCGTACGCGCGGTAAGCTCGAGCACGTATATTTCAGACATGTCGGTCTTCAATTTTTTAACGTCTATATCTATATACGGCAATACGAACCGATCGCGGGAGAACGACGCGGTAACATCCGCGCCCGCGGCGTTTCGCACCGTATACCACGAGCCTTTGCTTTCCAGAATGTTGCGCAGCCCCTCTATAGTCATTGCGCCGTATTCTATCCCTATGCCGTCGATCGCAAGCTCTATCGTATAACCTGCGGGCAGATCGTCCGTGTCGTAGTCGTAGTCGTAGTCGTCGAAATACACGCCGTTTCCGTTGTAGACCGATTGTCTGCCGTAGATATAAAGCTTGACCTGCGGCTTTGTGACGCACAGCTTGCCCGTCGCAAACTTTATGTCGAACTCGTCCGTCACGTCATTGCCGCGCGGATCGTATATCCTAAACTCGGTGATACGGCTCGCGCTCGTGCCGAGCGCGCTCTGTTCGCCTTCCGTTTCGACCGTATAACTGTAACCCTTTTTAAGCCAAGACTGCAGCGCGCCCGTTTCTTCCACAACCGCGTTTTCGGGTCGAGCGACATTGCCCTGTTCAACGAAAACGTCGAGCGGTTTTACCGTAAAGCTTTTTGACGTCTCACCGTTTCCCGATCCGTCGCCGGGACCGTTACCTCCGCCGCTGCCGTCGTCGCCGCCGCCCGTAACTTCTACTTCGATCCACCCGACGCTCTCGATATACACTTCGACCCAAGCGTGCGCGTTGGCGGCGCGCACCTCTTGCCACTCGCCGCCGCCGTCAGAACGCGCAGTCACGCCCGTAGTATAACGCGCGGGAAAACCGAGCGCGCGCAACAGCATTGTGCCGGACGTGGCGTAATGCGAGCATATGCCCTCTTTATACGAGCGCAAAAACTCCACGGCGGGGTCGCTCTCGCTGTCGAGCGCTCTGTTATACTGCATGTTGTACGTAGCTGCGCCGCGAATATACCGAGCAACGCTCTCGATGAGCGACAACCGGTCGGCGACCGTGCCGTTCCTCTTGCTCTCGTCGAACTTTTGCATTGCAATGACCTTGCGCATATATTCGAGAGTGCTTTGCGGAATATTCGAGTAATTCTCCTTGACAAACTCGTAATATTTTCGTTCCGCCGCGGCATAGCTTTGCGGAACGGACGGCAGTACTCCGCCGAACTCATACGGATAGAACGATGCGGTATATTGCTTGCTTGCACCGGCATACAACACGTCGCTCGTTTGCACTTCGCTGCCGAACCCGGCGTAGTACGGCAATACGTACGACGCAATGTTTTCGAGCTTGATCTCCACATCGCGCGCAACGACGCCGGAATTCTCGAGCGCGATACTCGTAAGATACGACAACGCGTATCTATTTGTATCGTGCGGCACGGTATATGCGTAATTGCTCGCTTGACCCCATACAACTTTGTTATTCAGTCTGTAATCGCCGAAACTGCGTTGACGCATATACAGTTCGCCCGCATAGCTCGTTTTGAACGACAGTATGACCGCACTCCCGTCGCCGTCGCCGCCTTCCGGCATGCCTATCTCGCCGCCGCCTATTTGTCCTCCGCCCGAACTGCCGCCGTTGCCGCCGCCTCCGTTTCCGTCGCCGTCGCCGTCGCCGTCACCGCCGCCCGAAACTTCGTAAACGTTGAGAACTCCGTAGACTATTTCGTCTGCGTTAAACGAATAACTTGCCGTTGCGTCGTGTTCTGCGTCTTGCTTGCCGTCCGAATAGATTTTGACAGTGAACGTGTTGGGCTTTTCTCCGACATCGGTTATAGTCGCATAGTTTTCGCCGATTATCTCGTCGCACTCCGCTATTTGATTGGGCGAGCCGAAACCTGCGTCGCCGTGATTATCGTAATGTTGCGCGCCGTCGTACTGCCATTTATGCGACGCGGTCTCTATCGTTACGGGGCGTTTCGTTATCTCGAGTTCGCCGTATTTCCAAGTAATATCGTAGTTTGTAGTAACGGCGCGTATACCGTTTTTGATCAAAATCTGCAATCTGTTTTCCGCAGTGCCGAAATATCTGATCTTCGTTTCCGTATCGATGAGCACGGATGCGGTTTGACCGTCGGCAAGCGTTCCCGCCGTTATCTCGAAAGCAGGCGCGGACAGAAATTCTCCGTCATACATCTTGCTCGCGCTCGACGTAGTTATCGTGATCTTGCGCGGCGTAATGGTAAGCGTGCCGTAAATAAAATTTCTTATGTAATTTTTCGTAACGTCGTTATTTGCCTCATCGAAGATGTATACAGAAATCTGATTCTTTATTCCCGAAATCACGGGTATGGGCGCAGTGAATCCAAGCTTCTTATACGTATGACCGCTAGCTAAACCGTCGCCGCCTATAGACAACACGTCGCCTCTGTGCGGTTTGCCGTCGTACTCCCAAACCTCGGTCGTCGTCGTGATTATTATTTTCCGAAACTTCACGGTCAGTTTGCCGAACTCGTATTCAAACTCGTAACCGCGCGTCATATCGTCGGCTCCGCACATGACTTTTACGGTCACGGTGTTATCCGAGCTGCCCGCGTCGGTCCGCCCATCGCCGAATTTCACATTAAAAATATGCCCGCTCGGCATTTCGCCCTCGGTCACGGCATAAGAATACTTTTCTTTTTTCAGCGGCGTGCCGTCGTAAACTTTGCTGTCGCTTTCCGTCGTAATTTTTATCTTTACCGCTTTTACCGTGAGCGTTCCTATACCGTACGGCGCGGCGCTCGGCGTAGGCTCGTAATTGTGAGTAACGTCTTCGGTTCCGCTTTTGACGGTGATCGTCGCGTCGTTTTTCACAGAGCCTGCGAACGTGATCGTTCCCGTAGCCGCTATCTCGCACGCATGATCGGAAACAAACGGATCGTTGTCTATGCTCGCAGTAGCGCAAACGAGCGGTGTGCCGTCGAAATATTTTTCGGCGCTGCCCGTCGAATAGTATATTACGATCGGCTCTATTTTGAGCGCGCCGTACTCGTATTTTATTTCGTAATTATCGCTCGCATCCGCGCCGTCGCGCGTGATCGCAACGTAAAACTCGTTCGGGATAGCGCCTATGCTCCCGTCGGAGTTTCTGATAACGTCGGTCATTTCCGCGACCGAACGCGTGCTGTCCACTGCGCACGCATCGGGGATATTTTCGGGCGACAACGTATATTCTTCCGCTTTGTGCGGATTGCCGTCGTATACCCAAGTTTTACTGCTCGTCGAAATCGTCAATTCGAGCGGCTTGACGGTCAGCGTGCCGTATTCGTACGTTATTTCGTAATTGAACGCAACGTCTTTGTCTCCGTCGGTTATCGCAACGAATATTTCGTTTTCGACGCCTACAACGTTGCCGTCCGCGTCGCGCACAACGTCGCGCACTTGAGTATGATCGGTCACGGTAACGCCGTGCCCGCCAACTATAGCGGGCGAATACTCGGACGTTATACTGCCGTCGCTCAAAGTTTCCGCCGAGTGATATTGCCCGTCGTAAACGAATTCGGCTGTTGCCGACGTTACCGTCACCGGTCGGGGATTGAGCGTCAGTTTTCCGCCGATATATTCCAACTCGTAATTATTCGATCTGTCCGAACGCTCGCCGTTAACGATCTCAACGACCGAAACACCGAAAACGTTGGCGGCACTGCCCACCGTACCGTCGTCATTATATAATACGTCGGTTATGCTCGAACACGGTTTGTTCGGATCGAACTCGAAAATATCGAAATCGGGAATATCGACGTCGGCGTTGCATGACTTCAATTCAAATTCGGTCCATGTATGCGGCGTTCCGTCGTACACCCAATCGCCGTCGCCGTACGCGCCGCGACTGCCGCAAGTTACACGCACGATCAATCGATCCATGTATAGATGAGCGTAATCATACGCTATCTTATAGTTTGCGGTCTTATCCTCTCCGCCCTTTTCGATTACTATCACGATCTTATTTTCTACGGGATTTTGCTCGACGAATCTGATGACGGCACATTCGGTCACGCGCGGCTCGTGCCCGTTTGCGAGCGCGCCGTCGGCGTAATCGGACGATATACTATAAACCTCGTTGCTTTGCTCGTATCCGTTATAAACAAACGTGCGCCCCTCGGTCGTCACGGTGATCTCGCGCACGGTGACCGTGAGCTTGCCTTTTTCAAACGTAAACTCGTAGTTAGCCGTAACGTCGTCTTTATCGCGCACTACTATGATGTTTACTATCTCGTTATCCGTAGTACCCACGTCGGTAAGCGAGCCGTTGCATACCGCGCTCGGCAGATCGCCGTCGGCAAAACCGATCTTCGATAAAACCTCGATATCGCTGCCCGTAAGCGGCGTATCGTCGTATACTTTACCTTTGTCGGCGGGTCTTAACGTCACTGGACGCTTCGTTACCGTGAGCGTGCCGTATTCGTAGAAAAACTCGTAGTTTCCCGTTTTGTCCGTGCCGTCGCCCGATCTTATTACGGGCGTGACAGTGTTTGCTATACCTGCTACTTCGTCGCCGTCGAAACGCACAAACGTTATGACGGCGTAATCGCCGGCATTGCCGCGCGCGGAAATCTCATGATCGGACACGAGCGCGGGGTCGTTGCCGCCGTACGGTTTAGTTGCGGTAATGACGTTTTTGCTATGCTCCTTGCCGTCGTACATCCATTGCTCGCTCGCAGTGACTACCGTTATCGGGCGCTTTGCGACCGTAAGCTCGCCGCGCTCGTCGGACACCGAAACAGCGTAATTGCTCTTTACCGAAACGCCGTCGCAGAGTATATCGACGGAAACGACGGCATTATACGACGTTCCCACGTCGGTTTGCTCGCCGCTGCAAACGGCGGAGAAATAATGCCCCTTGCTCTTAAGCAAGCCGCCGCCCGCGCCGCTCGGCGTTACGTCCGTAACGCGATCGACCGACAGCGGCATATCGTTATAGACCCGCGACTCGCTGTCCGCTTTGACCGTAACGGGACGCGGCACGATCTTGAGCTTGCCGTAAACGTATTCTATTTTATAGTTGGACGTGACGTCTTTCCCGTTCGACGCGACTGTCACCGCAAACACGTTATCCGCCGTGCCGACGGTTCCGCCGTCGTAAATAACGTCGGTCATCTGCGTCGCACCGTACGCTTGACATACGTGTCCGGCGACAAACCCGTACAAGCTGTCGGCCGTTTGCGCAAAGCCGTCGTCGGAATGCGTTTCGCCGTCGTATACCCAAGTGCGATCGTTCGTCTTTATCTTTACGGCACGCCGAGTTATCTCGAGCGCGCCCGCTGCGGTCGTATTGTCGACCGCGTAATTTTCGGTAACGTCTTTGCCGTTTTTATCGGTAATTTTTATCTTTACCGTATTTGCGATTTTTTCGACGTCGGTGATCGTAGCGTATTCGACTATCGAAAAATCGTGACCGAGTTCTTTCAAAAGACCGTCTACAGAAACGTCGGCGCGAGCGGCAAAGCCGTGAGCCGCGCCGTCGTACACCCAAGATTTGTCTCCAGTCGTGACGAGAGCCGATTTCTTCACGACCTCGAGCGTGCCCGCCACGAGCGCGATCGCGTAGTTTTTGGTAACGTCGTCGCCGCCGTCTGACACGGTAAACGCGAGCGTGTTCTTTTCCGTGCCCGCTTCCGTTATGCGCGAGTAATTGTTTGCCGACAAAACAAGCTCGTGCCCGTCCGCGAGCTTTCCGCCTATTATTTCGTAGCCCTCGGTGCAAAACAGCTCTTTGCCGTCGTACACCTTCGACGCGCTCGGGGTTTTTACGGTGAGCACTTGCGGGGTGATCTCGAGCTTGCCTGCGCGCACGTCTATCTCGTAATTGCCGGTTACGTTGATTCCTTCCTTGCTCGTGACGACGAATTCGGGTTCTACGTCTATAGAGCCGACTTCGGTCACCGTCGAATCGAACGTCGCCGTCAAAACGTCGCCTTCGGCGAGCGAACCTTGCGTTACGTCGAACCCGCCGAAACGGTGAGGGTTTCCGTCGTACGCGATCTCCGTTTTTTCTACCGTTATGCGAATGGCGCGCTTTTCAAAAGTTATGCCGTACTCGGGCGCGTTGAGAGTATACGAACCCGTAACATCGTTGCCGTCGGCGTCGGTTATTTTAACGCTGCCGAGTATAGCGCGCACCGTGGTTTCTGTCAACGCCAAATTGCCGTATGCAAACCCGTCGCACGATATAGTATCGTCATAGCAAAGCTCCGCCGACACCTGCGGCGCGTCGCCGAAAATCGTTCTGTCAGCGACTTTTACGTCGACGGGCTTGGGCATGATCGTAAAACCGTGCTCGTTGCCGTAGCTTGCGATGCCGAACGCGCGGTAAGACAATGCGCGAACGTAATATTTGCCCGCGCGCAGGGGGCGTTCGCTCGTCCACTCGTCGCTGCCGTCCGCGCGGAATTCGTACGCTACCTTGCCGCTCATAAACGCGCCCGCAGAATAAACGAACTCTTCGCCGTATGTTATGTTCTGCGGCGGCGCAGTCTTGTCATACACCAGACCTTTTGTGGACGTCAAAGTTACGGCTGTTGCGAGCACCGCTGCCGCCGCTATAAGTATCGGGATCCAATGACGCTTGACAAAGGTCATTGCCGCTACCAGCTTTGAAAACTTTTTGTAATAATCGGTGTATAACATTAAATAGAGCCTTTACCTCCTTACGACGAGCTTTCCCACTTCGTCGGTTATTCTGAACAGCGACGTCACGTTTTCGCCGTTTCCGTCGCGCACGGTCACGGATTCCACAATGTTGTCCGCGCTGCCGAGCTTTGACTGCGAACCGGATATCTTCACTTCGACGGTAAAATTATCAAGTCCGCACGCAGCGGCGATCTCCTCAAAACTCATTTCGACGCCGTTATAAAAAAGCGAGTACTCGTCGCAAGTGAGCGTGCCGCCCATCGCGTCGAGTTCGGCTTTGGTAACGGTCCTACTGCCCGCCCGCACCGTGAACTCCACGGCGTTGACGGTGAGCGTGCCGTAATCGTAATTTACGTGATAACGCACCGAAACGTCCTCGTCGCCTTGCAAAACTTTTACCGTCATGAGATTATACACCGAGCCGACGCCTTTATGTTTAGTAAAGCCGCTCACGCTCAGCGTATGCCCGCGCAAAGCGAGATTTTCCGCGCCGTCCGTAACGGTAAACTTATCGCAATACAACGGCGTGCCGTCGTACGTCTTAACGTCGCTACCCGAGCTTACCGAAATCTCGTACTCGTACACATGCAGTTTGCCTTCGCCGAACGCGAGATTTTTCATATCGGACTCGTAACATGTGATATTATCGCCGTTTTTGTCGAGCACCACCGCGCCGCTCCGATCGCGCAGAATGAGCCGGTCTATCACGCTCGAACCGTAACCGATATCCGTTTGCGATCCGGATACCGACACCGTATAAGTGTAGCCCATTGCCGTATACTTCGTCAAACCCTGCACCTCGTTCCGCGGAGTCAGCGGCGTGCCGTCGTACATCTTGAAACAATCGACGGGCTTTACGGTGTTGTCGTCTACCGACGGCTTTGCGCCGCCGCCGTTACCGTCGCCTGAATCGTCGAACGACGCGCCCGTAACTTCCACGGGTATCCAGCCGACGCCGTCGATATATACCTCGACCCAAGCGTGCGCGTTTTTCGCTTTTATGTCCACCCATTTCCCCGCCGCGGTATTTCCGACATAACCGTTAGTATAGCGCGCGGGGTAGCCGAGCGTGCGGTATATAAGCGTAGCCGCCGCCGCATAATGGCGGCACACGCCCTGCTTAATGTCGCGCAAAAACGCAACGACCAAGTCGTCCGCTTCGTTCAGTTCCGCGGGAAACAGATACTTATATTCCGCCGAATTTTTCACGACTTCCGCGACGTCGCCGATAAGAGTCGCACTGCCGCGGTTTATACCGTTTTCGGTAATATACCGATCCAAGTACGCGCGCGTAGAATCGGGAACGGAAAGATAGTTTTGCTTGACGAACGCACGGTACGCGATCTCCTCGTCGCTTGCCGCGGCGAGTCCTTTTATGTACGCGCCGTTATCGGACAGATAGTCGTACGAATAGTACGCCGCATCGTACAGTTTTTTATCCGAATCGAATCGCACGTCGCTCGGCTGCGGCAACTCATTGTCGTACACCGCAAAATACGGCAACATGAAATCGGTCAAAACCAAATCGATCGAAACGTTTATCGGAGTTTTGCCGCCGCGCGCCAAAGCGTCGGTCGGCAAATAGCTCATCGCGGGCGCGCCCGTATATTCTCGCGCGGCGTCGAAATCGTGCCCGTTATACTCGCCGTAGCTTCCCGAACGCAAATATATCCTGCTGTTGTCGACATAGGAAAACAACCGCAGCGTCACAATGTCGGGCGGCTCCGCGGGATCGTCCATCATTGTTTTTCCGCTAGTTATAAGCAAATACCCCGGCGCGCGCAAAATATCGTAGTTCGCCGTAAGGTCGACGCCGCCCTTTGTTATCGTAACTTCGGAAATGGTGTTCGCGCTCTCGCCGATCTCCGTGCGCGAACCCGTTACTTTCACGGATATCGATTCGCCCGCAACGACTTTGGTATCCGAAGTGACGTTTTCCGCCGCGTTCCACGAAGTGTTTTGCAACGGCGTGCCGTCGTATACTTTAGACGCGTTTGCGCTCGTAACGGTTATCGGTCTGCGAGTTACGGTGAGGATACCCAAACTGTACCGTATCTCGTAGTTTTTGCTCACGTCCTCGCCGTTTCGCGTTATGCCGCGAAACACGCAGTCGTTATCGCTCGAGCCGGCTATGGTCTGCGTGCCGAAAAGCGCGACCGTTATTAGATCGTCTTTGTAAAGCCCTATGCTTTGTCCGCCCGTCGAGTAGACGGTATCGCGATTGGGCATACGCACGCGCCACGAATCGGACGTGAGCGCAGAACCGTCGTATACTTTGCTCGCCGATTTGGTTTGAACGATTATTATCGCGGGTACAACCTCGAGCACGCCTGTTTCTTGACGTATTTCGTAATACTCGCTCGCATCCGCACCCACGTCCATAACCGATATTTCAAACAGATTATCGGCAATTCCCGCGTCCGTTCTGCTCGAAACAGACGATAAACTTATCACATGCCCTGCCAAAAGCGAGCCTTGAGTTATCGTGTAATTTCGATTGACGAGCGACGTGCCGTCGTACTGTTTCTTTGCAGATGCGGTAACGATAGTCAAAATACGCTTGGTCACCGTTAGCGTGCCGCGTACCGACGTTATTTCGTAATTTCGGGTAACGTCGCGTCCGTCTGCGTTTATCACCGCCGCATCGAAAGTGTTTCCCGTCGAGCCTATATCGGTTATAGTACCCGTAACCGTTAATACGATATTATGCCCTTCTGCGAGCGATCCGTCCGTTACGCTGCCGCCGCCTGCGGTGAGCGGCGTGCCGTCGTACTGCTTTTCCGCCGATTCGGTAGCGATTGAAATTTTGCGCTTGGTTACGGTGAGCGTGCCGAGCACGGACGTTATCTCGTAGTTTTCCGCCGCGGGGTTTCCGTCCGCGTCCGAAATGTTCAAACCGAACGTATTTGCAGCAGTACCGACATCGGTTATCGTTCCCGTAGTATCGAGTTCTATCTCATGCCCGTCCGCGAGCGAACCGCCCGTTACAATGCAGCCGTCGGCGGTGAGCGGCGCGCCGTCGTACTGCTTTTCCGCCGATTCGGTAGCGATCGAAATTTTGCGCTTGGTTACGGTGAGCGTGCCGCGCACGGGCGTTATTTCGTAGTTTTCGGTGACGGTCTCGCCTTTTGCGTCCCGTATGTTTATCTCGAAAGTATTTGCGGCAACGCCGACGGCGGTTATCGTTCCCGTGGTACTAAGCTCTATCTCATGCCCGTCCGCGAGCGAGCCTTCCGAAACGTCGCAGCCGTCGGCGGTGAGCGGCGTGCCGTCGTACTGCTTTTCCGCCGATTGGGTAGTGACGGAGATTTTACGCTTCGTTACGGTAAGTTTGCCGTAACTGTACGTAATGGCGTAGTTAGCCGTTACGTCGCGCTTTTTCGAGTCGATCACGCGCGCCGAAAACACGTTTTCAGCCTCGCCCCATTTCGTTATTCCGCCCACATAGGTATATACAAGTTCGTTACCCGCGGCGAGCGTGCCGTCCGCTACAGTGGCAGATTCTATCTTAAGTTCCGTTCCGTCGTAAACCTTGCTGCCGTCGCCGGATTTCAGTTCGAGCTTGCGCGGCAATACCGTGAGTTTTCCGTATACGCAGTCGAATTCGTATTCGTCCGTAACGTCGTTGCCGCGTTCGTCGAGCACGGTGACCGTGAAAGCGTTGTCGCTTGTGCCCGCTTCCGTCTGCGCGCCCGACATATCGGCGTACGCGGTGTGTCCGTCCTTGAGTTTTCCGCTCGTGATCTCGAACTTATCGCTCATAACAGCATTGCCCGTATATTCGGCCTCGACCGACGCCGAAGTGAACACGAGCGGCTGCGCGCTGCCGCCGACGATGCCCGTGCCCAAAAGCGCAAGCGTCGCGCCGAGCGCCGACACTATCCCGAGCAGCACAACGCCCATTATCAATATGGATTTACGTTTAACCACGGCAGTCTCCTTTCAGTGATTTTATCATGCGCCTATCAAGCATTTTTGGCGAGTCTGCGCATAAAGGCTTTGCATTGCGGCATGCTGTCCGCGCCGAACAGTTCGTCGAGGTACATACAGAACCCTTCCGCGGCGTTCTTGATGTACACGGGATTTTGCATCTCGAGCTTTCTCAACACCTTCTTTGCAAGTATGTCGTCCAACGCTTCAAGCTCTTCTCCGCCGCAACCTACGTATACGGGTATGTACGTCCTTATCTGTTTCATTATTCGATTGCCGAACGTCGTGTGAAACGTCTCTATCATGTACTTGTCCAGCTTATCCAATCGCCGCGCGTTTCGCTTCGTCATCTTGTATTCTCTCAACGCCGACTGCGTAAGCTCCTTGAACTTCTCCGCGGATATATGCGTCCGCTTTACTCGCGGCGCGGTGAACGGCTCCGCTTTGCTGTCCAAGTTCATTACCATCGCGCGGTCGTACACCTTATCCGAAATTGCAAACGTGCTGTCGTCGTTGTTCGCCGTGCCTATGAACCACATATTGTCGGGCAACCGTATATTCCCTTCGTTAAACTGTTTCGGATCGTTCTGCCATTTATCCGTCACCACGCCCAAGTATCTCTTCTTCGGATCGGGTATTTCCAGCATCGACAGAAACTCCGCAAAGTAATACTCCACTCGCGCTATGTTCATTTCGTCAAGCACGGTTACGTATATATCCTTGCTGTAGTTCGCTTTGTACATCACTTGCAGCAGCAGCGTTTCGTTAAACCGTTTCGTGAACTCGTTGTAATATCCCAACAGGTCCGTGCGTTCTTTCCACATCGGCTGTACCGGTATTACCGTCGACGGGTTTTCCAGATACTCCCCGAACGCGTACGCCAAACTCGTTTTCCCCGTGCCAGACATGCCCTGCAAGATCATTATATGCGACACCGATAGCCCGGCTATGAACCGCCGTATGTCTTGTATATCGTAGTACAGTTTCTGCTTATACGCCGCAAAGTTCCGAAAACTCTCGCACATCTCTTTTAACGTTATATTATCGTCGTAGTCGTCGCGCATATACTTCCGACTTTCCGCGTCTATACCCGTCAGCGTCGGAAACCTGTTCCCTTCCTCCGTCGCGTCTTTCTTCCCTTCCTCTCCGCTCGATCCACGCCCATCTTTGATTGCTTCGACGGAGTGGGCGACGTCGTTCTTTTTATCGGTCTTGCCGCCATTGGAATCGGAGATCATGAACGCGACGATAAGCCCTATCACCAAAACGAGAATGATAGCGGCATAGACAAGTATCGCCCAACCCGATGACAAATTTTTCCAAAGGGTCTGCATAATATCGTCGCATATTAAATTGTAAGACAGCGTATTTATATCGCGACCTCCTCGTCACCGATCATTGCGAAAGCGCGGATGCTTTCAGTCCGAGCATATTTGCTATAGCCTTGCTCTTTCGTATTTTGTCCTCGCCGAATATGTTTTCGAGCGTTTGAGCGGTATCGCCGTCCGCTTTGGTGAGCTTGCCCTTCAGCGCGGGCGCGAACAGTATCAAAAGCTTGGACGCCACGACCGCGTCGAGAACGGTATCCGCACCGCCGAGCGCGATATATGCGGAAGTGTATTTTTCCATTTGCAACCACAGTTTGTTGCCTATATCCACGCGCGATTTTCCCGCCGCGTATTCGTGAAGTCTGTCGATCCGTTTCCAACCGTCCTCGTCAAGCTCGTACTTGCTTTCCGCTTGCTCGAACGCATACACGAATTTATATACGTTTATATCGGCGCGCTCGGCGGAATAAGTCTTTTCGCAACGCGCAAGCTCGGGCACGTAAAGCGACGATATGTTTGCTATATGCTCGGGCACCGAGGAAGCGCCCTCGGGATCCACGCGCATAAAGAACCATATATTGGGCGCGGCGTCGAGCGTTTCTTCTCCGCCGCCGTAAGTGATACGGTTGTTTTCGGGATTGCCGACGTATCGTATGAACGGTGTGAAATAACAGTTTATATCCGACGGCACAACGTCGTCGAATCCGACTATCTGCGCGGCGGTGTGTAATTCGCGCGACGATTCGACGAGCCGAGACAGAGGCGTGGGCGTTCCGTCCTCGGTCAAGAACAGATCGCGCGCATGCTCTACGAGCGCGGAAGCGGTAACGGTATTGCTGCCGAAAAACTCGCCGAGCGTGTTTACGAGATCGGCGAACAGTTCTCGGTTTTCGGTGCACACGAATATCAGCCGCGAGCACGCCATCGCCGACAGCAGATCGCGCAGCGAATGCGGCGAGAACGCCAAGCCTTGCGTTGCGAAATATGCGCGCACGTCGTCGTATATCTTCGCCGCGGGCACGCCCGCGCCTATGTATTTAGCTCTGTCGTCATCATCGTGAGCTATGAACGTTTCGCGCTCGTCCGGCGTTACTTCGTCGTCGTCCACCGCGCCGAACTCGTCCAAAAACAGTTTTTCGTACGGAAAATCGGGCAGCACTTTAGCGGTAAATCTTTCCGGTTTTTCTTTGCCGCTCTCCAAAACGAACCCGCCGTCGATTATGTTCGACGCCGACGGCAGATATTCGGACAGTTTATCGCCCGTTCGGGCAAGTTTGGCTCCGTCTACCGTAACGTCGGCGGAAAGGCGAATGTCGACGCACGACGCGCCGGCTTGCAGCGTATATCTGCCCCCCTCGATCTTATACTTGCCGTCATTGGGATCGTATACCGCAAAGTCGTTCACGTCGAACGGGATAGCCGCGCGCTTGCGTTCCTTGGCGTTGAGATAGACTTTGACAAATCCGACAAGCTCGCGTACAGGTCTGATCACCGCGGAATCGCTCTTTTTAAGGTACAGCTGTACCACTTCGCTGCCGCCCGTTTTGCTCTTATTATACACGTTTATATAAACGACGTTGTTTTCGACCTTAATGCCGGAATACTCGAATTTTGAATAGGACAGTCCGAACCCGAACGGGTACTTGACATCGGTCTTGCCGCTCGTATAATAGCGATAACCCAAAAACTTGCCTATCTTGTATCTGCCCGAATTTTTGCCGTCGAGCACCGATTTGTAGTATTCGTCCGTATCGGCATAGCCCGTTTGCGTCAGTCTTCCGCTCGGATTGTATATGCCGAACAATACGTTGCATAGCGCTACTGCGCCCTTGCCGCCCGCAGGCATAAACAGCGAGCCTGCGCAATAATCGTCGAAACTCATATCGGGCAGACTGTCGCCGACGGTGACCGTCACGACCGACTTGCAGCCGTCGGTGACCGCATCGTAAAGCGCGAGGCGGTTGGCGGGGAGTTTCGCGCTGTCCTCGCTTAAAACCGAGCCCAATACGAGCACTACCGTGTCGGCGGCTTTGACGGTTTTGAGCGCCTCGTCGATAAGCGCGTCGCTCCTGTCCTCGGCGGGATCGTAACCGCGCGCGCAGCCTACGTACGTGCAACCGTTGCGCGAACACAGCGTTTTTAACGCGTCCTCGATATTGGGCAGTAACGCCGCGTCGCCTACGAGCGCTATCTTGCGCCCGCGCGACAACGGAAGTATATCCGCATTTTTAAGCAATACTATGGATTCCTGAGCCGCGAGCAAAGTAAGCCCCGCGCGGAATTTATCGAGTGCGCCGAGCCTGCCGGCAGCCTGCGCGTCGAGCGCGGCTTTGCGCGTTTCCGCGTTTCCGCCGAGATCGCGTTTGGCTTTGCACTTGAACGCGAACGCTATCACCTTATCGACCGCTTCGTCGAGCATTCTCTCGCTTATGGCAACTCCGTCCTCGACCGCACGGTTAAGCTCGTCGAGCGACACCGCGCCGCGATCGACGTCCGATTTGATCCTGCGATAGTTTTCGAGCGCGGCGCCGAGCGCGGCGCTTTGCGTATCGCGCACAAGTTCGTTTCGGCGCGACATGGCTGCCGAAACGTTCTCGAGCGACGCGCCCGAGTATATTATGTTCACATCCGAATGGTTATCGCGCAAAAGCTTGGTCACGAACTGCGTATTTACGCCGCGCCAACCCTTATTGAGCACTTGACGCGTTGTCAATACCGCCGTAGCCGCATGCTTTTTACAAACGTATCCGAACGGCTTTGCGAGAATATCCGCCGCCATGCTTTTATTGAGCGTTTTGTCGGCGTACTTCTCGTCGACAGCACGCACCGAACAATCGGTAAGACATGACGCCGCGCCCGCATCGTCTATCCCCTCGCACATGCTCTGCGCCATCACTCCGTTAAAGAACGGGTCTTCGCTCAAGCCCTCTGCATACGGGCTGCTCTTTACGCGCACGGGCGGAGTTTCTATAAGATTGCAATCGCTCGCGCGATAGCTCAAATCGGTAGAAACAAGTTTTACAACACGCGCGTTCCAACTGTTTGCAAGACCGAACAGCGACGGATAATCGCGCTCGGCAATTTCGCTCAGATTGACCGATTTTACGCTCGGCACGCCGCTCTGCGCTTCGTCGAACTCGGCAAGCGCGCCAAGCTCGGCAACGAGCCGCAGTTTTTGCCGCTCGTCGAGTTTTTCTATTATATCGCCGTATTGCATGATCACTCCTTACCTTGTTCGAGCGGGACTCGTATATGCCCGCACTGCGTGCATTCGCCGTCGGCGTTGTAATCGTGTCCGAGCATCGGTATGCTTTGCGTGTCGTAAACGTGTGAGTCGCATTCCGTGCATATCTTATGACGCTCCCCGTCTTCCGTACACGTCGGCGGTTTTGCTATTATCCATTCGCCGCGATCGATATCGCGATCGACGGGCATTCCGCCGTCCCAACGCCATTCGTTGCCGTTGTGCGCGCACTTATCGTAAAAGTACACGCTCCAAAAACCGAAATTGTAATATTTATCGGGATCGCTGCTTATGCGGTGACTGTTCCAATTACCCTCTGCGCCCTCGTAATATACCGATCTTATCGTGTTTGCAAACGCGCCCGACGTTATCTTTTTTACCGCGGCGGGGATCATAACGTAATTGAGCGCGGAACGAAACGCGTTTTTATGCACGGCATAGCTCGCGATCGTATCGGCGCGGACTTTGACGTCCGACGGCAAGATTGCGCTTGTCATACTCGACGAGTATCGCGTCAAGTACCAATCGCTCTTTAGCCGCGTAAATTCGTATTCGCCTATCGCGACGAACTCGGGCTTATAAAGGCGATCGCGCGTTACCTCTATCGCATATTGCGCAACGTTGCCGTAAGACGAGCTGCCCGCGGTAATGCTCATCGTGCTCGCGTTATACACGGAGAACAAACGCGTCGCGCCCTGAAACGCATTGCTTTGTATATTACGCAACTGTCTCGGTATAGCGAGCGCGGTCAGAGATTCGCACCGCGCGAAAGAATAGGCGCCTATATTCGTGAGATTTTCGGAAAGTTTAAGGCTTGCAAGCGACGTTCCGCCGTCGAAGGCGTACGCGCCCACCGCCGTAACGCTGTCGGGCAGCTCGAGATTCTCGAGCGCGGCGCAGTTTTGGAACGCGTTTGACCCTATCGTAGCGAGCGACGACGGCAATTTTAGTTCGGCAAGCGCGCCGCAATCGAAAAACGCATACGAGCCGATGCTCACTACGCCGTCGGGCAATTCGAGCGCGGCGAGAGTTCCGCATCCCGAGAACGCGTTTTGACCTATCGTTTTCAATCCGCTCGGCAACACAAGTTCTTTAAGAGACGAGCAGTTTGCAAACGCGCCGTCCGCAACGGCTGTCACTCCGCTCGGCACGGCGAGCGATACGAGCGATCCGCAATCGTAGAATGCCGACGATTCTATGCGCTGCAAGCTGTCGGGAAGCGTCAGCCGCTCGAGCGCGGAGCAACCCAAAAACGCATTTGAGCCGATGCTTGCGACGCCTGACGGAATATCGAGCGATGTGAGTACGGCGCAGTTATTGAACGCGTAATACGGAATATCCGCCGAAGAAAGAACAAGCGTGCGCAGATTCGCGCAACCGCTGAACGCGCCGCCGCCGAGTCTCGTCACCGATCGGGGTATTTCCAGCGACCGCAGCGAATAACACCCGCCGAACGCATACTCGCCTATGCTCGCAAGCGCGCTCGGCAATTCGAGCGTCGCGAGCGTTCCGCAATTGACAAACGCTTGCTCGCCGATCGTCGTTACCGACCCGAGATCGAGCGACTCGAGATTGTAACATTCGGCAAATACGCGCGTTCCCAAGCTCCTCACGCCCTGCGGTATAACGAGCCTGCGCACATTGGAGCAACCCTCGAACGCTCTGTCGCCGATGTAAATTACGCCCGACGGAATATCGATAGTTTCCGCAACGTAACACGACGCGAAAGTCGAATCTTCTATGCGTCTTAAGCTCGAAGGCAAAACAAGCGTGCGCAGATCGGAACAACCGTAAAACGCCCTCTCGCCGATCTCGGCAGTCTTGCCCGCCGAAAGCTTCAGCACGTTCAGTGCGCCGCAACCGCTGAACGCTTCGCCTTTTATTATCAGATCGTCGACTTCGATAATCACGCTCGTCGTGCCGGCGTCGGCAAACGCGGACGCGCCTATAGTCGCCGTTCTGCCGACGAGTTCGAGCGAACCGACCGCCTTGTTTTCAAACGCGTTTTCGGCAACGGTGACGGCGTTGCCTCTTATCGTCAATCCGCCTTCCGAATAATTGATTCCGTTACGCTTGATCTCGACGTTTCCGGTAGCCGTTATACTCGCCGATCTTACGCCGCAAAGCAACGCGCTTTGCTCGAGCGTTACGCTCGAGCCGGATATTTCGAGCGTGAGATTCGCTCCGCCGCCTATCGAGCTGCCGTCGAATACTATAGCGTTGCCAGATACCGCAAGTTTTCCCGACGGCGCGTACGTGAACGCGCTCGACGAAAAATGCACGTCGTTGCCGTTTATCGAAACGTTCGCAAGCGACGCATTCCCGTAAAACGCGTTCCGCGCGATCTCTGTGTTTCCGCCGCGCACGCTCACCGACGCGAGATTCGGACAGCCTTCGAACGTTCTCTCGTTGAGCGCAACGTCCGACGCAAATTCGAGCGAAACCGAACCGAGCGACGTGCAACGCGCGAACGCGCCGTCCGAAGAAACGAACGCCGATCCGCTCATTTCGAGCTTTGAAAGATCGCTGTTTTCAAACGCGTACTCGTTTACGGTCACCATCTCGCCGTTGAACTCGAAGTTCATGCCGGAGCCGCTGCCGTACATCGCGCGCGGCATAAGCGTAAGCGCTCCGCCGCGCGCCGCGAACGAAGTTACGGGCGCGCCCGTAAACGCATAATTCGATACGACGAGCGCCCCTATATCCGCCGTGACCTCGGCGAGCTTGCAACAATTCGTAAACGCATACTCGCCTATACGCGCAACGGCTGTATCGACATAAACCGATTCTATATTTTCGTTATTTTCAAATGCGTAAGCGTCGACGGTTATCGAGTCCGTCGCCGTATCGCCTATTACGAACCGTTCTATACGAACATTGCCGTCGTCGCCGTAATAATCGACGGCATGCCAACCGTCGGTAGCCACGTAATAAACGCCCTTCTCTATCAGATACGGCAACCGCTCTTTCTCGTCGGTGAAAACCCTGTACGCATACAATGCCGCGCCGCCGTTCGCATAGCTGCCCGCAGTTACGCCGCGAAAGATTACACACGTCGTAAAGCTTTATGCACCCGACGAACGCCGACTCGCCGATCGAGCCGAGCTGCTCGGGCAGTACGATGCGTTTCAAAGCCCTGCAGCCGTAAAACGCTCTGTCTCCTATCTCCGCGCAGTCGCGAGCAATATCGAACGCGCGCAGTTTGGCGCAATTGTAAAACGCCTGTTCGCCTATGCGCTTAAACCTCGACGGCGCGCCTACCGACTCGAGCTTAAAGCAATTTTTGAACAAACCGTCCGAAATTTCGGTTATGCCTTGCGGAAGATTTATCTCGCGCAAGCTCGCACAACCCGAAAAAGCTTCGCTGCCGATCGACGTTATACCGTTTGAGAGCGTAACGCTCTCGAGCGCGGAGCAATCGGAAAAAGTCTGTTCGCCTATGCGCGTAACGGACGTAGGCACAACGATGTCTTTTACCGCAACGTCGCCGTAAAACAATCTGTCGTAAATTTCGTAACGGTCGAACGAATGACCGCCCGCGTCCACGATCGAAGGCAAAACGATGCGTTCGCTTTTTTCGGGATATCCGACAAGATGCCATGCGCCCTCGCCGTACACAAACTCGAATCCGTTTTGCTCGACTTTGGTCAATTTGTCGCTTTTATCGCCGTGCACGGCGAGCGCGTAATACGCGACATACCCGTTGTCGGGACTGCCCGCAACGATATTCAATTCGCTGTAGTTATACACCTCGTACAACCTATAGCACCCGAAAAACGCTTGCGAGCCTATATAGCCTACGTCGCGCGGAATGTGCACCGTGTTGAGCTTGCGGCAGCCGTTGAACGCGTACGATCCTATGCTGACCAAACTGTCGCACAGCTCCGCCTCGCGCAGATTGAAACAGCCGTTGAACGCGCCTTCGGCAACAGCCGATGTATCGGTAACGGCAACGCGCTCGAGATTTTGCGCCGCAATGCCTATCAGAGCGTAATCCACCGCGTACATATCCGCAAGCGTTCCGCTCGAATACGAGTTTATTCCTACGAACGGCACTGACAGCGCGCTCAAACTCGCGCACCCGTTCAATATACCGCGCCCCATATATTCGACTGACTGCGGAACGACGAGCGTTTCGAGCGACGAGCATTCCGCAAACGCGTATGCGCCGATATTTTTCAAGCCGTCGGGCAGGACGACGCTCTCGAGCGCGGAACAGCCCGAAAACGCATACGCGCCGATACTCTCGACGTTGCCCGTAAATTCCACTCGCTCTATATCCGCGCAACCGCCAAACGCAAACTGCGCCGTATCGCCGTCGCCCCTTACCGTCACTTGCTTGAGCGAACTCGGCACGGTTCCGAAGATATACGAAAAGTTATTGTTGCGCTCGCTCTCCCCGCCTATAAACGGAACGCTTATCTGCGCGAGCGATTTGCAATCGCCGAACGCGGCGTTGCCGACGTTTTCCACACTGTCGGGGATATACAAGGTAGTCAGCCCCGCGCCGTAAAACGCATTGTCGAAGATACGCAAAAGATTTTGCGGAAGCTCTATGCTCGTAAGCGATTTGCACCCGCCGAAAGCGCCGCCGTATATGTAGCCGATTCCGTTCGGAAGCGTCACTTCGGACAAACGATTGCAACCCGAAAACATGTATTCCGCTATAAACGGGATCGCGCTGCGCTCTGAAAACTCGGCTTTGACAAGTTGCGTGCAATCCGCAAAAGCATACGGAGAAATGCTTTTCACGCTCTGCGGAATATATACCTGCGTCAATCGGCTGCCCTCGAAAGCTTTTGCTCCTATGGATTCGAGCACGGTATTGCGTGAAAGATCGAACACTTCCAGCCCGCTGCCGTAAAACGCACCGTCGCCGACGCTTTCCAATGCGTCGACGTTCAAGTTTTTTATTCCGCAATCGTAAAAAGCGTTTACGCCTATCTCGGTTATTTTCTCGTTGAGCACAAGCTCGGTCATGTTTTTACATCCGTAAAAAGCGTTCTCTCGCACCACGGGCTGCTCTATGTATCCGATGCGCACCGTTTCGATCGGCATGCCCGAAAACATATTGCTGCCGAAAACGTCGAGCGTATCGACGTAGAACGACCGCAACGAAAGCATTGCTCCGTCGGCAGCGTTTACACCGAACAAATCGTGGACGGTGCGCGAAACCGCGCCGTCGCTGCACTCGAAACTTTTCAGCGACAGTTCTTTTACTCCGTAACTTTCGTAAAATATATTTATCTCCGCGCCTTGAACGCTTCGGGACCCGATCGGTCTGCCTATTTCCACCGTCTCGAGCGCCGAACAGCCCGCAAACGCATGCTCGCCCAAATCGATGGGCGCATCGTCTTGCGCGATCTTTACCGACTTGAGCATTTTACAATACGCAAACGCATTGTCCCCTACGCCGACGGCGCGCTTGAGATCGACTTGTTCGAGACTGCCGCAGCCGTAAAACGCTTTCGCGCCGATACTCGTCGCGTTTTCGAGATTGATGCTCTTGAGCGAGCCGCAATCGTAAAACGCTTCCGCGCCGACGCTCACGCTGCCGCGTATCGTAACCGATCTGACTTTGCCGTTGCCGCGAAACGCGTTTGCGGCTATTCCCGCAACGCGGTGTCCTTCTATCTTTTCGGGAATATTGACCGTTTCAAAATTGCCCTTATACCCGATAACGTAAATGTCGCTGCCGTCGGAATTATCTCCGTTCGCAAAACCGTATCTCACTCCGTTTTGCAAAAAACTGTCGGAATTGCGCGCAAACAAACTCGTCTGCACCGCTATAGCCACAAACGCAATGAGCAACGACAGCACCGAAACGATAATCAACAGCACGGGCATTTTCAGCGTGCGCGGTTCTACTTTGACGCCCTTCGCGCCCGCTTTGACTATCGGCGCGACGGGCGCGGGCGGATCTATACGATAACTCGGTTTTTCGAGATTGTGCGGCGTAAACGTATATCCGTCGAACTCCGCTTCGGTCACTGTTATCTTGCAATCGACGCAATCGGATGCTATCGATATTTTATGCTTGACGGCAAACGATTTTTTGGGATACCCGCAAATATTTTTCAGCCTGATTTTATCGGCGGAAATCTTACGCCCCGTTTCGTCGAACTGTTCTATATAAAGAGTTACGCCCGTTACTTTTTCGCCGCGCAAATTGGAGAGCTTGACGAGCAAATACCGCTTGCCGTTCTCCTCGATTATTATATATTGTCGGGCTTTTACAAAGCCCTCGGTCTGCGGATACGAGCAAACACCTTTTGCGATAATTTCCGTCTTGCTCATTCTTCTTTCACCTTTTTACCCGCGCCGCCGTAATTTTTGACGAGCACCGCCGTCAACGTGATAACAAGATCGACTGCCGCCACCGCCGCGCCGATTATCCCCGTATACAATATGCTCTCGTTTTCGTAGATGAGACTTTCTCGGAACAACCCGCCGAACAAATATGCGCAACACACGCGTATGCCCATCACCGTCAATGCGATAAGTATCGCGCTTATAAGCACGAACAGCAATATTCTGCCCGCAGATACTCGGCTCAAGACCTTGCTGTCGAAAGTCTTGTCGTTCGCCTCGTTGAGATTGAGCGAAACGTACGCCGTGTCGTCCGGCAGTTTGACTACATGTGAATATCCGTTGGCGGGCACGGCTTCTTTAACGTTGAGTATACACTTAACGACGTTGGCGGAATTAAACACGACAATATCGTAATCTGCGTATTTGGTTCGCCTGTTCATCTTGCAAACGATTGACTTTTCGCCGTCGCGACACGTCAACACATATTGCTTTATGTATTTTTTTACGCGCGGACTCGGCTCGTAAAGCACGCTCTCGCCGTCGCGATCGACCGTACGCTTTATTCCCCTGTCCGCAGACTTTTTTACCGCGCACTTATTATGCAAAAAGAATTTAGGCAACACGAATGCGGCTATCGTCAAAAAAGCGACAATTATCGCGATCAGAGCTATTATCCAAATACCCATGCGCCACACTCCATTTTATTATCCGCCATACAGGTCGAACTTCCGCAAAGTTTGAACTCTGTATCTTAAGTATACCATATTTCGAGCGCAAATGACAAGCGTATTGCGTTTGATTTGCACCTATTTTGAAATTTATGTGATTTTTATCACAATAATTTCCGTTGCAAGCCAATCGCGCGCTACTTGACTTTTATCGCACGATATACTATAATTATCGGTATGGAACGAAAAAAGCAGATCGACATATCGCTTAAAGTTTTAACGGGCGCTTCGCTCGCCGTCGCGTTGATGTTGACGTTTACCGTTTCCGATTATTATATTTTCAACCGCATATCCGAATTCGGATTTTTCTTTTGCCTGAGCCAATGGGTGAAAAAAGCCGGCCTGCTGCTTTTGCCGCTTGCGGTATATTACGGCAAAAAAAGCTGCGCCGATATAGCAAAGTGCGTGCTGCCGCCGTTCGTGATACTGTCGTGCTGCATTTTCGGCGGATTTTTCGATATAACCAAACCCGCGCTCACCCCGCAACAGGAAATATACAACCTGATCAATCTGTTTATACCCAAAGCCGCCAACATAACTATGTTCTTTTTGCATAACGCGCTTACGCTGGCGGTTTGCGCGCTCTTATTTGCGCGCGATTATAAGATTGCGCCGCGAAGTTTTTTGTACCTCGCGCCCGCAATGCTTTTGACAGTTCCGCTCAATATATTCGAGAACTTCTTTGATATTTCAGAAATACCGCAAAATTCGTTCTTGCGGTTCAAAAACTTCTCCGTTTGGCACTTCGCCGCGCTCGCCGCGCTCGTCGGCGTCACCGTAGGCGCGTACTATTTCCTACGCGGCAAGAACGAAAAAAACAAAGACTCATTTCTCGGCGCGATAGCTATCGCCTTGCTTATACAATACCACAGTAAAGACAGTATGCTGCTCGGCGACGGCTACAACGTATACGATACCATCACCGCCGTAGTTCCGCTTTTTATATGTAATATCGGCGTGTATATAGCGAGCGTCTCCGTGTTCGCAAAGAACAAAATATTATACGCAATCTCGTTCTTTGTGCACGCGGCGGGCGCAGTATCGGTATTCGTATATTTCGGCAGAGACGATATGTCCAACTTCGGAATATTTTGCAGTTATTCGTTCTTGTACTTTTGCATAACGCACGTCGGTTTGTTCGTACTTTCCGTCATGCCTACCGCGCTCGGCAGATATAAATTCAAGTATCGCGACTGCTTGATCCCGCTCGGCTATTATTTCGGCGTGATAATCATCGCCGCCGTATCGAGCGCGCTCGTGACCTCGGCTGCCGAAACGTGGCATACGCCGAGCGGCGTATATCTCGACACGCCCGTGCTCCCCAATTACGCATTTACACAGCTCAATCCGTTCCCGTTTACCGTTCCGCCCGTGTGGACAATAACCGTTTGGAACTACGATTTGAATTGCATATACTTACTCGGACTGTACGCCGTATACGTTGCGATATTCTTTGCGTTCAACGGATTTTACTACGCCTTCCTCGCAGTACGCAAAAAGATCCTTGCAAAAAAGACGGCACAAATATAATTTCCCAAATTGCGATATATATTATTTAATGACTTTTTATATGAGTAAAAAACTTTCGGAAATAACGCTTAAATAATTTTGGCAGTTATTCCCGATCTTTCCGACGGAGCATACCGAAAACGTCTCGGACTGCTCAACCCCGAAGGCGATACGGACATTTCGCAAATAACGGTGATTGTCGGTCCGTAGTCCCATAGATCGCCTTTTACTACCGACT
>CAJUNM010000016.1 GCA_910587805.1 uncultured Christensenellaceae bacterium
CTAATTCTCGTTCGCCTACGGCTTACCTAATATTCCCTATGGGAATTACGGTAACGCGTCGCTCCGTTTTTGCGCACCCAAATTCAAATTATCGGTATATAATATAGAAAGGCGGAAACCTATAAATTAAAATATATTGAATGAACGATAAAGTAACAATAAATCATAAAGAATTAGAAAAAACAAGCTTTGCTTGTAACGCACATATGAAAAATACATATAGTAAAAGCTGCAAATCTTCAACAAAGTGCAAAGAAATCGAAAAAACAAGCTTTGCTTGTAGTGCGGAAACAAAAACAAATATATTGAATGAACGGTAAAGTAACAATAAATCATAAAGAAATCGAAAAAATAAGCTTTGCTTGCTTGATTTTTGTCGGGATATATGAT
Source organism: uncultured Christensenellaceae bacterium (assembly GCA_910587805.1). Lineage (GTDB taxonomy): Bacteria > Bacillota > Clostridia > Christensenellales > Pumilibacteraceae > Anaerocaecibacter. The sequence continues at coordinate 391 of CAJUNM010000016.1, forward strand.
AGAATAAATAAAAAGCGATCGAATATACGGGGAGATTGCATCATGTCACAGCTTATAGATAAAAACGGAAAAACGGAAGAACGCTTCTTACGCGAATACGACGTAACCCAATATTTCAGACCCTCGGTCACAGCCGATGCGGCGCTGTGCGTTCGCGACCGCGCCGACGGCGGCAAGATATTATTGATAGAGCGCGGCGGACACCCGTTTATAGGCATGTACGCATTCCCGGGCGGATTTACCGAAAAAGACGAGCCGTGCGAGCAAACCGCGGTGCGCGAGCTTGAGGAAGAAACGGGTATTTCGGGCGTGCCGCTGCGTCAGCTCCTCGCCGTTTCCACGCCCGAGCGCGATCCGCGCTGGCGCAACATTACCGTTGTGTACTACGCGTTGCTCGACAAACCGATAAAAGCCGTGGGCGGCGACGACGCGACCGCGGCGAAGTGGTTTGACTTTACCGTAAATGAAAACGGCGACGACGCGACTATTGTATTCGACTGCGTCGGCGAAAAATTCGAGAGCAGACTGCGCGTCGTGCGCGACGCGTTCGGCGAAGTCGATATAAACAATACGGTAATTACCGAGCGCGGGAAAGCCGCGTTCGATCACGCAAAGATAGTGTACTGTCTGTTCGATAAAATAAGGAGTAAATCGTGAACATAGCGCTTGTTGCAACGGGCGGCACTATAGGCAGCCGCATAGACGATAACGGAAGACTGAGTTTATCAGACGCGGCGACCGAGCAGATAGCATCTGTATTGGGCGCGTGCGGAGTTTTCGACCAATTCAAAATACAGAGCGAGCGGATGCGTATACCCGATCTTAACGCCATGCGCAAGGCGACTCAAGCCGCGCTCGATACCGCGCCCGACGCCGTGATAGTTTCGCACGGCACGGAAACGCTCGCGTACTCGGCGGCGTATCTCTCGTACGCGTTTTGCTCGACTAAGATACCGATCGTGCTGTGCTCGGCGGATCTGCCGCTCACGGATCGCGACAGCAACGGCTTTGCTATACTCAATTCGGCGAAAACATTCGTGCAGAGCCGCAAGTCGGGGGTGTTCGTAGTCTGTAAAAACCCGGGGCTGTCGCCGAAGATACACCACGGCGCGAGGCTGTTGCCGTCGTTGATGTACGACGATTTTTTCAATTCGATAGGCGGCGGCGCGTTTTACGATACGGGACTTATGAGCGGCATGAACTTCGAGCTTGAACAGCGCAACGTGCCGATAATAACCCCGTACGTCGGAATGGATTACGGCTGTTACGATCTTTCGGGCTGCGCGGCGGCGGTGCATACGTCGTTTAGATCGGGCACGGCGTGCGTGGACGATTTCAACGCGTTCGCGGAAAAGCATCCCGATACGCTCATGTTCTGGACGACGGGCAATTCCGAATACCGCGACGCGCTTGCGCCTAATATAATACAATGTGCGGGCATAACATCGGTCGCGCTGTACGTCAAACTCCTGATAGGGCTGAACAACGGCATAAAAGACCTTGCGAAGTTCGCCGCAAAAAACGCATGCGGAGAGATTGCGGAAGTCAAAAAATTTATATAGTATAATCACGAGAGCGCTTCGGCGCTCTTTTTGTTGCGATAAAATTTTCGCTATTGCTTGTAATTTATATTTTATTGTGATAGAATAGAGAGGATCGAAAAACCGACAAAGGAAGAATATACGAAATGAAACGTTGCGCGGGAATACTAATGCACATATCTTCGCTCGCGGGCAAGCGCGGAATCGGCTCGCTCGGTGCGGCGGCTTACGAGTTCGTGGATTTTTTGAATAGCGCGGGAATGTCGCTGTGGCAGGTGCTGCCGCTGTGCACCACGTCGTACGGCGATTCGCCGTATCAGTCACCGTCGGCGATAGCGGGCAATCCGTACTTTATCGATCTCGATAAGCTCGCGGCGGAAGGCTTGCTCAAATCGAACGAACTGCCCGAATACGCGGACGACGGGATCGATTATGCGGCGTTGTTTGCCGAGCGTTATTCTACGCTCGGGAAAGCATATAAAAGATTCGATAAAACCGACAGCGAATACGTTTCGTTCAAAACGGAAAACGCGTTCTGGCTCGACGATTACGCGCTGTTTTCGGCGATAAAGGAAGCGCGCGGCTATGCGCCTTGGGACACTTGGGAACTCGAACTCAAAACGCGCTCGGGCGGCATGAAAAAATTTATAAGCCGCGCAGAGTTCTATAAATTTTTGCAGTATGAGTTTTTCAAACAGTGGCGCGCGCTCAAAGCTTACGCCAACGCGCGCGGCGTGAAGATAATAGGCGACATGCCGATATACGTCGCGTACGATTCGGTCGACGTGTGGTCCGATCCGAAAATGTTTTTGCTTAATCCCGATCTGTCGCGTAAGTCGGCGGCGGGCGTTCCGCCGGATTATTTCTCCGCAGACGGACAGCTTTGGGGCAACCCGATTTACGATTGGGATTATATGAAAAGCACGGGGTACGATTGGTGGATAACGCGCATGCGCATGGCGCTCGAACTTTACGACGTTGTGCGCATAGACCATTTCCGCGCGTTCGCCGATTACTACGCGATCCCCGCCGACCGCACGGACGCGCGGGTGGGCGAGTGGCGTATCGGTCCGGATAAGGAATTTTTCGATTGCGTGCGCGCCGCGCTCGGCGAGCCGGAGATAATCGCGGAAGACCTCGGAGAATTGCACGACTGCGTGCGCGAGCTTGTAAAAAACACCGGTTACCCCGGAATGAAAGTCATGCAGTTTGCGTTCGACGGCAATCCGAATAACGAATTCTATTATACCAACTATCCCGAAAATTGCGTGGCGTATTCGGGCACGCACGACAACAACACCACGCGCGGCTGGTTCGAGGCGTTGGACGACGGCGGCAAAGCGCTCGTGTGCAATACGCTCGGCTGCGACGCAGCCGACGTTACGTCGACCGTTATAACTCGACTGTTCGAGTCCAAAGCCGATACCGTGATTATACCGATGCAGGACTTTTTGAATTTGCCCGCGTGCGCGCGCATGAACACGCCGTCGACGCTCGGCGGAAACTGGTCATGGCGATGCGCGGACGGCTATGCGGATGCGGCGGCAAATATACGCGCGCTTGCGGAGCGTACGGGAAGGCTCGCGACGCGTTGAATAATAAAAGCGAAATGAAAAACCGCTCGCCGAGATGTGCGAGCGGTTTTTAAGTCGATAGGCTTTATAATATATTAAAGGTCTTCTTCCTCGTCTTCGTCGTCCTCTTCAAAATCGTTAGGGTCGACGTTGAAATCGAAATCGTCCGGTTCGTCGGATACCGATTCGATATCCTCTTCTTCCTCGTCCTCGTCGCCGAAGTCTTCGTCCTCTTCCAAAATTTCCTGCATGCCGTCGGGTATCTCTTCTTCCTCGTCTTCGTCGTCGAAAGGCTCCCAATCCTCCCCGTCGTCGGTAATCTCGCTCGATTCCTTTTCCTTTTCTTCCATTTCCTTCTTGCACTCGAAGCATATCTCCTCGTCGTCTGCGAGCAGGTTCACATGGCAAACGGGGCACAGTCTGTCGACTTGCGCTTCCTCCTCGTCGGGCAGCAGAGTGAACGACGAATCCATGCCGAGTTCCTTTTTGCAAACGGCGCAATACTTATCTTTTTTGTCGATATAATTGATCTCGCAGCGCGGGCACAAAATGTACACGGGGCGTTCGGCTTGATCTTTTGCGGTCTTGTCGGGTTTTTTCATGATATTCTCCGATTGGTATTGTCACGCCCGATGTGAAATACAATGATCGAATTCAACGGGTAAAGACGCACATATTATATGCGTTTTCGACTGTTTTGTAAACTGTTTTGACCCCGTTTTCGAGAAAAATTAATAAATTTTTTCACAATGCCCGAAGACGTGTTTGCGCGAGGTATGTTTTTTGATTAGTTTGACCATAATCGTACTCGAGCCGACCTCGTAAAAATTTATAAACGGTCGACATACGGCAAAGGAGACGAACATGCGTCCGAGAGCACAGAGCATAGAACAAGTCAAGCAGGCGATAGCCGAACTTAAAGGCAAATCGTTATCGGTGGCGGTCAACCGCGGCAGAAAAAAGATAGTGCGTATGCACGGAATGATCACGGATACGTTCCCCGCGGTGTTTATGTTCCGCGCGGCGGCGGGCGATACGGTATCGTTTTCGTATTCCGACGTTATCTGCGGTGATATAAAGATAATACGAAACTCGTGATCTTCGCGGTTATTCAGACTGCTATACGGCAAACGTCGCAAGGCGTTTGCTTTTTCTTTGAATTAAATTTTTTAATACGCATATTCCGCGGCATACCGTCATACAATTTAGCGATAACATTATTGCAAGGAGGCGATTATGCCCGAAAACAACAAAATCAAAAGTGACGAAATTTGCGCGATCGCGCGCGGACAGGCGGTAGTCGAGGCGCGACAAATGCTTGACGGCGATTGCAGAGTTCTTTCCGCGGCGGCTGTCGCCGACGTGCGCCCGAGCGAGGTTTTTGCGGGCGAAGCGCGCTATGCGGGCAAGGTCAAGTTCGACTGTCTGTTGATGTGCGAAGACGGGATCAGAGCAGTCGGCGCGGTTGCCGATTTTTCGGATAAGATAACGTCGTCGGCGATAAGCTCGGGGCTTAATCCGTTCATCACTGCGGAGATCGCCAACGTCGAAGCGACGATAGACGGCGGAACGCTCAAACTCGTGGCGGTGGTTGACACCAATCTCACCGCGGCGGTGCATTGCGACTGCGAGTGCCTGTCCGAACCCGAACAAGGCATATATGTAGAGCGTCGCTCCATCGGGTATTGCACCGTAGTCGCCGAACAATCCGAAACGCTGTACTTGACCGATTCGGTGTCTAACGTAAAGCTCGGCGATAAGATAGAAATACTGTGCGCCACGAGCCGCGCCGTGATAACGTCCGCCGAGTGCGGCGTGGACGACGTGAAACTCACGGGCGCTGTGTACACCGCGGTAGTGGCGCGCGGTGCGGACGGGCTTGCGTGCTCGTTCAAGCAAGTCACGCCTATAGTAAAGAGCGTGTCCGTGCCGGGCGCGCTGCCAGACGCGATAGCATATGCCGACGTATGCGTGACCGAAACCGTCGCTACGTCCGTATCCGATCCCGAGGGCGACAGAATAGATCTCGCGCTCACGGTAAGAGCGGATATCACAGTTGCCGTTCCCAATAAAACGGACGTTGTATGCGACGTGTTCTGCGCCGACAACGAGCTTGAAACCACGGCGTCCGAAGTGCGCGTATGCTTGCCCGAGCCTCAGATAACCGTGACGGATACCGTAGACGGACAGATCTCGCTCGATCCGAGCAAGCTCGCCGCGGATAACGTGTTGTGCATAGAGGGCGCGTTTTGTCAGATCGGCTCGGCAAAGATAGAGTCGGGCAGAGTGAACGTAGAGGGCTTGGTAGGCGGAGACATTGTGTATTATAACGCCGAAAACAACAAGACGGACAGTATTTCGTTCAGACTTCCGTTCTCGATGCCGCTTGCCGTTCATACCGAGGCGAAGTCGGTAAGCCTTTGCGCAACGGTTACCGACGTTACGGTAAAGATACGGCGCGAATCGGTATTCGACGTAAAAGCCGAAGTCGCGTTTACGGCGAGACTTTACAGTTGCGACACGGTGTCGCTCGTTCAGTCGGTAAAACGCGGCGAGGCGATAGCGAGACCGGACGCTACGTTTATCGTGCACATAGCGAAACCCGGCGAAACGCTTTGGCAGGCGGCGAAAGCGCTGTGCTGCTCGCCCGATCGCGTGCTCGAACAAAACGATATATCAGCGCCGTATTCGGGCGGTGAAAAGCTCATCAATTTTTGCACGAGAGAAAGCTGAGATCGAACCGGAACTGACTCATAAATAAAATATAAGGTAAATAAAATATAAGGCGCGGCGCGTAACGGCGGCGCGCCTTTACGCTGTCGATAAACGTCGAATTTCCGAAATTAAAATCGAAACATCTATTGACAAGGACTATGCAAAGTGTTATAATTATCATATGGCAAAAAGTATAGTTTTACAAGCGTTCGCTAAAGCGAATTTGTCGCTGAATATCACCGGCGTGCAAGATGGTATGCACACGCTCGACAGCGTTATGATGTCGCTCGATTCGTGCGATACCGTTACCGTTACCGAGCGTTCGGACACCGACATACGCGTCGCGTTTACCAACGCCGACATCGGTTCGGACAATACGGCACGCAAGGCGGCGTGCTTAGTCCAAAACGCCATAGGCGGAAACGGTTGGGATATAACTATCGAAAAAGGTATCCCTGTCGGCGCGGGATTGGGCGGTTCGAGTGCGGACGCCGCGGCGGTCTTGCGTGCGCTCGATCTGTTTTACCGCTTGCCGAAACGCGGAGCGGATATGCAAAAAATTGCGCTCGAGGTCGGTTCCGACGTGCCGTTCATGCTTACGGGCGGACTTGCGCGAGTGCGCGGCACAGGCGGCGACACGTTCTTTATGGAAAATAAGCTTAAATTATTTGCGGTGGGGCTTATGTCCGAGTCTGTTTCTACGGCGGCGGCGTATAAAGCGTTCGACGGGGAGTACCCGAGCCGCGAGTATGCGCCTACCGATAACGATAAACTGTGCGAACTGTTGATGAACGGGGATAAAGATGCGGTGCGGCATTTTGCGAACGCGCTCGCCGTGCCTGCAACGCGGTTGTGCCCGAGTATAGACCGCGACACGAAATTGCTCGAAAAGCAAGGCGCTGTCGCGTGCCTTACGGGTTCCGGCGGAATGACGCTCGGTTGGTTTACCGATCTCGGCAAATTCGCGAGCGCAGTCGATGCGCTTAAGTGCGAACGCGGAGTAAGCGTGTTCACTCACATCAAAACGGGCATATTGCACAAGTGGTTGGCGAAATGATTGATTATTCGGGCGTTGTCTGTTCGGGCATGCGATCGAATAGTCGTATTATATAAAAAAGAGATAAAGAAATATCGACTTTATCGGCGGGGCGTTATGTCGCCGCAAACGTTAAATTCGGTACGTGCTTCGCAGTCTGCGACATAACTTACGTGTGAGGGCGTAAGTTTATCCGTCGCCGCGCGGTGCGTTCCGATTTTTTTGTGCTTAAAATTCGATCGTATATATTTTTTTTATCGGGCAATAATCGAGTGTATGATCAAGAAAGTACAATTGTTAAATAAGATATTAAGCGTGGCGTTGTCTGTTGCAATAATTTTTTTCGTATCGTCGATATTTTGCGGTTGCATTGATAATAATAACAGTGACGAGCTGCTGCGCCTGCATATCCGAGCCAACTCGAATGCGGACGGCGATCAAGCGGTCAAGCTTTCGGTACGCGACGCCGTAAATTCGTACATCTGCGAAAACGTAAACAAAACGAGTTTCGCCGAGGCGTACGAGGACATTCGCACCAAGCTCGACGGCATATCGTATATCGCCGCGAGCGTGCTCGAGCAAAACGGGTATTACTACGGCGCGCGGGCTAAACTCGCAAAAGAGTATTTCCCGACGCGCAAGTACGGTAAAACCACCGTGCCCGAGGGCTGTTACGACGCGCTCATAATAGAGCTTGGCGAGGCTAAGGGCGATAATTGGTGGTGCGTTATATACCCGCCGTTGTGCTACGGTTCGAGCTTCGAGTATAAATCCATATTTGCGGAGCTGTTCGGTTGAGCATGCGTCGCGCTCGTCGAAAATAAAGTATATCGGGATGATCATGTTAGTCACAAAAGAAAAAGTATTCAAACGCGTCGCGCTCGCGGCGTCGGCAATCGCGTTGTGCGCGATGCTTGTCATGCTTGTACCGACACTCGCTTTCGCGGACGTGTCCAAGGGCAACACGTACGGCAACGTCGCCGCCGTTCAGGCTCGGCTCAAGACCTACGGCTATTACTCTTCGACCGTGGACGGAACTTGGGGCGCAAACACGACCGCGGCGGTCAAGCGTTTCCAGACCGCAATGGGTTTGACGTCGGACGGCGTAGTGGGCGGCGCAACCGAGCGCGCGCTGTCGCTCAAGCTCCCCGTTTCCGGCGGCATAAGCAAGGGTAAGACCGCTGCTAATATAGCCGCGTTGCAAGCTCGGCTGAAAACGCGCGGTTATTATCGTTCGACTGTCGACGGCAAATGGGGTAACAAAACGCTCGGCGCGCTGCTTTCTTTCCAATCGGATAAAGGTTTGACCGTGGACGGCGTAGCGGGCGGAGCAACCGAGCGCGCGCTCGGCGTTACGCTTAAGATAGGCGAACGCACCGGCGGCGTGTCCAAGGGCAGAACGACCGAGAACGTAAAAAAGATACAGACCGCGCTCAAAAACGCGGGATATTACCGCTCGACGGTAGACGGCGTTTGGGGCAGGAACACGATGTGCGCCGTTATGGCGTTTCAATCCGACAAGGGACTTACCGTAGACGGCGTAGTGGGCGGTTCTACCGAACGCGCGCTCGGTGTGTCGCTTGCAAGCGGATCTAATACCGGCTCGAACATAGGCACAGGCTCCGTAGGCAATATCAGTCAGAGCGATCTCGATCTTTTGGCGCGCTGCGTTTACGGCGAGGCTCGGGGCGAGCCGTATACCGGTCAAGTCGCTATCGCGGCGGTCGTTCTCAATCGCGTGCGCTCGTCCAAATTCCCCAATACCATCTCGGGCGTTATTTATCAGCGCGGAGCGTTTACGGCGGTGAGCGACGGACAGATCAATCTTACGCCCAATGAAACCGCATACAAAGCGGCGCGCGAGGCGCTCGGCGGACACGACCCCACGGGCGGCTGCTTGTACTACTACAATCCCGCTACGGCTACCTCGAGCTGGATATGGACGTTGACTGTGCATCTGCGCATAGGTAGGCACAACTTCGCGCTCTGATGAGTAAAATTATTCGTCATATAAAATTTCTAAATAAACTATCGAGGAAAAACTATGGAAAACAATAATCACATCAAACAGTCAAGGGAAGAAAAGCGTAACGGCTATTTTACGGTTGCGGCTGTGGTATCGGCGTTGCTGTTCGCGATATTCGGACTTGTTCCCGCATTGTGGGTAGGCGTAGCGCGGCACAAGCAAGCGCCCGATAACGACAGACGCATGTCGCGCATGCTGCTCGTCGACGCGGCGGGATCATTGCGCGGCGCGCTGTCCGCCATGCGGCTTTGCAACGAGCCTGAAACCGCGGAAAGCGTGGGCAAAACGGCGCTCGTGTACGTTGTGCGCGCCGAGACCGCGCTCGAGTGCGAGGAGGACGGATACGAATCGTCGCGAGATAAGGAAGAGTTCCTGAACGACGTGTACGCGGTGCTTACCGCGCCCGATCCCATGGAAGCGGCTTACCGCGCGGAGCTAATGTACGAGTATTCGGTCAAATTCTACGATCACGTGACCAACGGCGCCGACTTCGGTTATAACGGCGAGCTTGCCGCTAAGCCGACGACGTTGCCCGCGCCCCCGCCCGAACCTACGGAAAACGATATTTCCGCATCCGCCGATTTCGTCAAACGCATACTCGATGCGGATAGCGCGCAGCATATCGGCGGTTGGGACGGTAAGATCGAGTACGAGGTCACGCGCGATTCGGTGTCCGGTTACGCGCTCACCGATGGCAAGCGCATTGCGGAGTTTTCGTTCTCGCACGACGGGCAAACGCAAAACGGCGAAGTCGATACCGATAAAGCCGTAGAGACGGCGCTCGACTGCGCGGCTGCATGCGGGTATCCGAATATGGAAGCGTACAATATCGAAGTGAACGGCAACGCCGCGATCGTAATGCTGTGCAAGAACATCGACGGCGCGAAGTGCAGCGGCGAGTGTGCGACGGTGACGGTCGTAAACGGCGCGGCGCAGTCGTTCCGCTCCGGCGATTGCGATTGCGATCATGATGTGCCGAGCGTTAAAGTGGAAGAAAGCAAGGCTCGTTCCGCCGCGCCCAAGGCGAGCGGCGAAGGCGTGCTTGTAACTTATAACGACGGAAAGCGCGACAGGGTTTGCTATGAATACCGCTACGAGCTTGACGACGGCGTGCATTATGTCTACGTCTGCGCCGAAAACGGCAAGCAGGCAAAGGTAAAATAAATCAGAAAAAACAATCGCAATTTTATAAATTTTAATAAATCGGTTGCAAAGCCGCCGTCTTTGTGCTAAAATAACGGTAGGAGGACGGCAATGGACAGTACCGACGACAGTAGTCATTATAAAGCCGCGCTCGTTATGTGAAATTCACAGCGGGCGCGATGCCCGTTGTTAAAAATATCATGCTTAAAGTGTACGCTATGGAAAGCGGCAAGCGCGAACTCGTCGAATGCGACGCCGTCGCGCCGGGCGCATGGATAAATCTCGAAAACCCGTCCGATCGTGAGATTGAAAAGATCACCACCGAAACGGGCATACCCGAAGACATGATAAAAGCGGCGCTCGATGAAGAAGAGCGCGCGCATATAGATACCGACGGCGACTGCACGCTTATCGTAATAGATATTCCCGTTATCAACGAGGAAAAGGACGATTACGTATATTCCACGCTGCCGCTCGCTATAATCAATACCGACGATTATTTCGTTACCGTGTGTTTGCGCGAAACGTCGGTTTTGGGCGAGTTCGTCAACAACGCCGTGCGCAACTTCGACGTGAACAAGCGCACGCGGTTTTTGTATCAGATTCTGTATACCAACGCGACCAAATACCTGCACTATCTCAAAATGATAGACAGATCGGCGAGCCGAATACAGCATTCGTTGCACCGCGCGCTTAAAAACACCGAGCTTATTAAGCTGTTGGCGCTCGATAAAGCGCTCGTTTATTTTTCCACGTCGCTCAACGCAAACCAAGTAGTAATAGACAGGATCAAGCAGCTTTCGCTCGTCAAGCACTACGAGGACGATAACGATCTGCTCGACGACGTTATAATAGAGAACAAGCAAGCGATCGAAATGGCGTCCATCCACCGAGAAGTATTGTCGGGCACTATGGACGCATTCGCGTCGGTCATATCCAACAATCAAAACATAGTAATGAAACTGCTCACGGCTATAACGATTTTACTCACTATCCCTACGCTTATATCGAGTTTGTGGGGCATGAACGTTTGGGTGCCGTTCGGCGAGGGCAGCGTTGCGTATCAATACGGATTTTGGATAGTACTCGGCATTATTGCCGCGATACTCGTTCCGGTTATAATCATAATGATAAAAAAGAAAATGTTCTGACGACACGAACAGCGGCTTTACGGATCCTCTCCGATTTTGCGGAGGGGATCCGTTTTGCGCGAATTATGTTGTATTTTGCAAATTTGAGCTAATTTTTACAATAAATAATATAATAGGATTGACAAAGTTTATTCGCGGTTGTATAATTAAAGCTATGGATTGGAGCAAGACCGAAAATATAATATTCGTTTCAGTCGTCGGCGCGGCTATTCTTTTCTTTTTGGCAACGGCTATCGCAGTCATTGCAAAAGGCAAGCGTGCGTGCAAGGCGGGGGACGTTTTATTGCGAATCGCAAGCTCGCTTGCGTTCGCGTGCTCGGTCGCGATGTTGGCATGCGTAGTGCTGTCGCAGCTCACGGGCGGCTATCGCATAGACGTGACTGCCGCGCCGACTTTGTATTTCGGCTCTCGAACCGTGGTGCTGCCCATGCCGAGATTGTTCGAGGCGTTGGCAACGTCGGTCGGTTCGAGTCTCGTCACGGGCATAACCGTAGTATCGCTTATCGCGCTTGTATGCGATTGCTTGCTTGCAAACAAAAAAGCGCACAAGGCAAACGTTGCGCAGCCGCAGCCTGCCGAGAACGAGAAACCCGAGCGGCTTTCGACGGATGAGAGCGTCGGCGACGAGACTGCGGAAAACGCGCAAACCGCAAGCGAGGTTCGTTCCGAACCGGATACGGTCGAACGTCAAGACCCCGTCGAGCAAGCGACCGAAACTACGGACGACGTTTTATCCGACGCGGCGGCGGTCGATAATGATAGCGTCGCAGTAAACGACGCGGATTACGGCGAGATCGTCGACGAGGATCGCGAGGTTCCCGAACCTGCGTTAGGCGACGAGGAAAAGCCGTGGTATAACGAGGACGGCGAGTTCGATCTCGACGGGAACGCCGAAGGCAATGTCGAGAGCAATGCGGATGAGTTCGAGTCTGCCGCGCCGACCGCCGAAACCGACGATCGACCGATCGAGAGCGAGACGAAACCGAACGTTTCGGAAACGGAAACGCAATCGGTCGACACGCTTTACGATGATACCGAATATACATACGACGAAGCATCTGTCGAACAAGAACCCGAACCCGTATCGGAACAGGATCGGCAGGACGATCTCGAAACGTTTTATGACCCCGAGCCGAAATCGGAGCGCGAACCCGAGGCGGAGACACGCGAATACGATGCGGCGGACGTTCGCGACGACGCCGAGACGGAGCAAGAGGACGATATAGCGCGCGGCGATCGCGAACTCGAGGAATTTCTCAAAGAGAGCTGGGAGCCTGACAGGGATATTTATATTCCCGAGATACGCACGGTTGCCAGAGGCAAGAGCGACACGCCACGCGCGCAGAGCGGAAAGAGTAAAGCGCAGAGGAGCAAGAGCGGTTCGGCAAAGAGCAAGGCGGACGCAGCAAAGCCGAGTGCGAAAAAGCCGAATAAGCGCGGCGGAGCAAAGTCCGCGGCAAAAGAGAGCGCGGCGACCGATAACAAGTCGTTGCCTATGGGGCGCAGGTACGTTATAATCGACAGGCGCAGCGCGGTCAATATTTTCAGCGACTATCTCAAGGAACGCGATAAGCAAGACAAGGATAAACTTGAGTCGTCAATAAATAAAATCATACTTAAGTAGGGGTGGTATATGATGTACTGTGTCGGCGTTGACATCGGCGGCATGTCGATTAAAGCAGCCGTAGTAGACAACAAGGGCAACGTTCTCAAAAAGGACAAAGTGGTTACCGACGTCGAAGGCGGCGAGGATAAGATAATTTCGGATATAGGCGAGCTTGTTTTGTCGCTCGTAGATCCCAATGACCGCAATTTCGTAGGCATCGGCATAGGATGCCCCGGCGCTATCAATTCGGCGGCGGGCACTGTCGATCAGGCTTACAATCTCAATTGGACGGACGTTCCGCTCGCGGAAAAGCTGTCGCGCATAATCAACCGTCCTATAAAAATAAGCAACGACGCTAACGTGGCTGCGCTCGGCGAAACCATGTTCGGAGTCGGCAGAATGTACTCCGACACGATATTCATCACGCTCGGCACGGGCGTGGGCGGCGGCGTTATAATAAACAACAAGCTGTACGAGGGCAACGAGAGCAAAGGCGGCGAGCTTGGGCATATGGTCATTCAAGTGGACGGCGAACAATGCAGTTGCGGGCGCAAGGGCTGTATGGAAGCGTATTGCAGCGCGACGGCGCTCATTCGCGACACGCGCCGCGCCATGGAGAAAAATCCCGATTCGCTCATGTGGAAGTTCTCGCCGACTCTCGACGAAGTAAACGGAAAAACGGCGTTCGAGTGCCGCAAAAAAGGCGACAAGGCGGCGACCGAAGTAGTCGACAAATACGTCAAGTATCTGGGCGAGGGCATGCTCAATTTCGCAAACATATTCCGTCCGCAAGCCATAATCATCGGCGGCGGAGTGAGCGCGCAAAAAGACTATCTTATAGATATGCTCAAGGATTATTGCAAAGAGCGGTTGTACGGCTTTGCCGGCATGCCGAGGTTCGACGTTTTGACGGCGCAGCTCGGCAACGACGCGGGCATGGTCGGCGCGGCGGCGCTCATTTTTTCGGAAGTGAACGCGTCGCGCAAGTGAGTTATTAACGGGCGCAAGCCCCAAAAGGAGATATAACCATGAAAAGTCTCAAAGGGACAAAAACCGAAGAAAATCTTATGACCGCGTTTTCGGGCGAGAGCATGGCGAGAAACAAGTACGATTACTATGCGTCGCGCGCCAAAAAAGACGGATACGAACAAATAGCAAGCATATTCGCCGAGACTGCCGGTAACGAGAAAGAGCATGCAAAACTGTGGTTCAAGCTGTTGCACGGCGGCATAAACGATACGCTCACAAATCTCAAAGACGCGGCGGACGGCGAGCACTACGAGTGGACGGACATGTACAAAACGTTTGCCGAAGTAGCCGATCAAGAGGGATTTACGCAGATCGCGGAACTTTTCCGCAAGGTCGGCGCGATAGAAAAAACGCACGAGGAGCGTTATGCCAAGCTCGCGCTCAATATCGAAAGCGAGAGCGTATTCAAAAAAGGCACGCAGGTGGTTTGGGTTTGTCTCAATTGCGGACACATGCTCGTAGCCGACGAAGCGCCGCAAGTCTGTCCCGTATGCGCGCACCCGCGCTCGTTCTTCGCCATGAAAGCGGAAAATTATTGACGGCGGACGGCGTAACTTCGCCGAAAAATACGTAACGGTCATCTGCGGAGCAGACGTTGTAAATGCGTCTGCTCTTTTTGTTTTCAAACAGTTGAAAAAATCGGGCGTATGTAGTATAATGAACGTGCGAGGTAATAATGAAAGACAGACTTTTGATAGTTTTCCAATCCAAACACGGATACGTAAAGCGTTACGTAGATATAATAGGGAACGCTGTCGGGTGCGACGCCGTGCCCGCGGACAAGCTCAGGGGCGAGATGCTCGGATGTTACGATAAAATTCTGTTCATGGGCAGCTTGCGTAGCGGCGTGATAAGCGGATTGAAAAAGATCGCGCCGTACTACGACGTTATATACAAAAAGCTCATCGTTTGCGGCATAGGCGTAACGCCGTTCCGCGATTATATGCCCGCGCGCGTCAAGGAGACTTCGGTAAGCGCAACGTACGAAAAATTCGTGCCGGTGTTCTACGCTCAAGGCGGATTTGACATAAAGGAGCTTTCGCGCATAGAAAAATGGGCGATAGGTTTCCGCATCAAGCAGTTGCAGGCGTCTCCCGTACCCAATGACGACGACGCATATTTCGTCGAGGCTGCAAAAACGCCCGTCGACGAAGTGAAAAAAGAAAATATAATGCCGCTCATAGATTATCTCGAGGGCAGACCCGTCGACGCAAAACTTTATTCTCCGCCCGAGATAACCGATCCCGAAGAAGAAAAAAGATTTTTCGAGGAGATAGCCGAGGCAACGGGCGATAAGAAATCAAAAACAACCAAAGCAGCCAAAGACTGAATTTGTATTTATTTTATATTTTTTATGGAGCAAGCGTTAGAAATAGCGTTTGCTCATTTTTATAAGGTAGAGATTCTTCGGTACGCTATTATTAAGTTTATGCCGAAAAATAGATAGTTTACGCCATATTTTTATAAAGGGTATTGATTTTATAATTAGTACGTGGTATACTTTGTAAAAAGGATAATTATGCCGTGAACATAGCATTAGTCGAGGACGACGCCCAAGAGGCGGAAATAATGATCAAATACATAAAAAGATTCGGCGACGAAAATTCGTTTGCGTTTGACGTTACCCGCTTCCGCAATGCGGAGGACTTTTTGCATGCGTATAAGCATTCGTACTATTCCATCGCATTTATGGACATCGACTTGCCGGGGATCGGCGGCATAGACGCGGCGCGTTCTTTGCGCAGCCGCGACGATTGCATTACCATAGTATTCGTCACCAAAATGGCGCAGTACGCGCAAAAGGGTTACGAAGTGAACGCGCTCGATTTTATAGTCAAGCCGATCGGATATTCGGAGTTCAAACTCAAAATGCGTAAGGCGGTAAACGTTGCAAGATCGCGCGAGATAAAGAGCGTGCTCGTACCCGTGAACAGCGGATTTTGCCGTATATCTATAGATAAGCTCGTATACGTGGAGGTCATGGGGCATAAGCTCAAATATCAGCTCGTCGACGAGGAGATAGAAGCCAGAGGCACTCTGGGCGAAGTGGAGAAAAAACTCGACGGCTGCGGATTTCTGCGCTGCAACAGCTGCTATCTCGTGAATTCGCGGTATGTCAATAAGGTTCGCGGCAACGAAGTGGACGTCGGCGGACACGTGCTTAAGATAAGCCATCCCAAACGCAAAGCTTTCGTAGAAGCGTTAATGGAAATATTCACGGGGGGGGGGGATGATTTTTGATGAAACTCGACGCCGCGATATTATACTACATATATTCGATTCTCCCGTTTTTTCTGCACATTAGCATAGCCGAGGCTATGTTCGTATTCGGACTTAAGCGTCGTCGGCTGTTTTGGGTCAGACTGTTTGCCGGTCTCGTCATATGCGGCGGCGCGCTGTTTATCTTTTCGGTGATAATGACGGCGGTTCCGCACTTTCTGTTCGGCGCGTTTATGTATATGCTGATGTTCGCGCTCACTCTCGCGGTGCTGTATTTTTGTTTCGACGAATCGTTCGGAACGCTGTTGTTCTGCGGGCTTGCCGCATACACCGCGCAGAATATGGCGTACAGACTGTACTGTATAGCCGAAACGAGCGGGCTTGTTTGGCTGCTCGCTCAGCGCACAAATTGGTCTGTCGCCGCCAACTCGATAAATCACCTCCTCATGTATGCGGTGTACGTCACCGTATATTTCACGATAGCGCGGCGCATAAAAAAATACAAACTTGCGCGATTGCACAACCGCAACGTTTTGCTCATATCCGCGATAACGCTGTCCGTTACGGCGTTGCTGTGCGCGTGGACGAATAATTATTACTGGCAGCATATACCGCTGCTCATAATAAATTTCCTGTTTTCGGTGCTCGCGTGCGTGTTTATCCTGTGCTTGCAGTCCGGCATGCTCGTAAAACTCGGCATGCAGCACGATATGGAAATAGTTCAAAAACTTTGGCACGACGACATTGCGCGCTACGAACTGTCCAAAGAGAATATAGACATAATCAACGTAAAATGTCACGATCTGAAGCATAGGCTCAAAGAACTGCGGCTTTCGGGCGGGGGCGTGTCCGACGAGGAGATCGCGGAAATGGAAGACGCGATAAGCATTTACGACGCAAATATAAACACGGGTTGCGAGCCGCTCGACGTTATACTTACCGAAAAAAGTTTGCACTGCCGCAAAAGCGGTATCAAGCTCTCGTGCATGGCGGACGGAGAACAGCTCGGGTTCATGCGCGCCGGCGAACTGTACACGTTATTCGGGAACATGCTGTCCAACGCGATAGAAGCGGTGCAAAAAGTGGACGACGAGTCCAAACGCGTCATATCGTTTACCGTGCGCCGAATGGGCGGTATGCTCGTTATATGCACGGAAAACTACTACAACGGTAAAATAATTTTCAAAAACGGTCTGCCACAAACGAGCAAAGGCGATATGGTAAACCACGGTTACGGCACAAAGAGCATGAAAATGCTCGTAAACAAGTACGGCGGCGAGTTCGGAATATCCGCCGACGGCGAAATTTATCGGCTCAAAATAATTCTGCCGCTGCCCGCCGATACGGGATCGGCAAAAATGAAAATCGCAAGTTGAGTTTAAGCATACATAAAAAGTAAATTTACGCCGTATACGGCAAGATTAAGACAAACCTATTGCAATAGGATTGTCTTTATTTTATAATGCGTGTGATAAAAATCAATATCAAAGGAGTACAAAATGAGAGGTAAAAAACTGATTGCGGCTCTGTCCGTCGTTTGTGCTGCGGGCGCATTCGGTCTTGTGGCGTGCAAACCCGCTCAAGAGGCGACCGAGCCGACCGTAGACAACGTGCGCATAGAGGTGCGCGGCTACGAGTGGGGACCCGCCGTTCCGAAGGCGATAGTCAAGTTTTCGGACAACGTTTCGGGTATAACAAAGGACACGTTCAAAATAAAGACCGCAGGCGCGACGCGCACCGTTTCGGATGCTTACGCATGCGACGAGAACGGCGTCAGGACAACGGCGGCTACCCAATACGCGGCTGTCGAAATGTCCGTAAAGTTCGGAGAAGCAAACCCTTTTACATACGATCAGAAGAAACGGGTCAACGATTGGACCAACGGTTATTCCGTGAGCGTCACGGCTAACAAAGAATTCAAAGTAGGCAACGGCACGGTTGCCGAGAAAAAAGCTTTTACATATAAAACGACCGCCGCCGACAGGATCGTTCCGCAGACGGCGAGCTGGGTAAAAGACACAGTCAACTACAAGGAAGGAGCAAAAGATATAACGCTTACTCGCGCGGCATGGGCGCCCGAGGGCGCGGCAGCCGACGGTGTTAAAAACCCGCTGATAATATGGTTGCACGGCGGCGGCGAAGGCGGCACCGATATAGACATTGCGCTGCTCGGCAACGAAGTGACAGGTCTTACAACCGAGAACGAAACGAACATACAGCACTACTTTACCGATTCCGCGCAAAAAGGCGCGTACGTGCTCGCCGTGCAAACTCCCACCATGTGGATGGATGCGGAAGGCAACGGCGAATACGGCGATTCCGAGGCGGGCAGCGCGCCCACGGGCAAGCCGCAAGTTTCGTACTATACCGAGGCGCTGTGGAAAGCGATAAGAACGTACGTTACGAGCAATTCAGACGTGGATACCGACAGGATTTATATCGGCGGCTGCTCCAACGGCGGATATATGACGATGAACCTCTTGCTCGAGGACGAGGAAGATTTCTTCGCGGCGGCTTATCCGATCTGCCAAGGCTACAAGAGCGGCAATATTTCGGACGATATGCTCGCAAAAATAAAGGATAAAAATATTTGGTTCTTGCTTTCCGAGGAAGACAGAACGTTGAAACCCGATATGTACACTTTGCCGCTGTATAAGCGTCTTATGGACGCGGGCGCGCAAAACGTGCACATGACGCTCAAGGAAAACGTGAAAGGCGTGGACGATCCCAATCCTTCGTCATGGGGCGCGACGCCCGGCTGCTACGACGGGCATTGGTCGTGGATATACGCTTTTAACGACGACGTTAAAAAGCAAATGGATTATTCCAAAGTATCGAGCGAAGCCGATCTTACTTCGGCAAACTGCACGGCGGACGGCAACATGTGGCAGTGGCTGTCCGAGCAGACCAACGCAGCTCCCGCGCAACCCGTTACAACCGAGACGTTCGAGGCGGAAAACGGAGTTATAGCTTGCCCCATAGTCGATAAATTCAATCAAGAGAAAGCAAATGCGGATGCGCCTTCCGATCCGACCGAAGCTCAACAATTTTGGGCGACCGTATATCAAAATCCCGATTACTATTATAAAGCGCCGCAAGTGACCGTAGAAACCGCAAATAAATATACGGGCACGGAAGAAAAAGGCGAGGAAGTGACTTCGCTCGGTTACTTCAATACCGTGGGCACGTCCGTTACTTGGACGATAACCGCGACCGAAGAGTGCGACGTTACGATCACTCTTCATGCGGCGTCTTCGGTGCAAGAGCAAGGGAATTGGGGTAGCTTCAATCTCAAAGAAGTCGATCTTTCGCTTAACGAATACGTAAAGCTTATCGTGAACAATGCAGAGACTGCGCTTACCGGCACGTTGCCCGGATTGACGAATTTGAATTGGCAATCCGATCCGTCGGTATACAAAAACTTCGGTACGGGCACGACTGCTACCTTGCATTTGAACGCGGGCGAAAACACAATAGTTTTGGCGGCGCAGATGAAAGACGCCGGCTTAAACGTCGACAAAATAGTAATAAGCGGTGCGGACGGCAAGCTGTCGTACGTTCCGGTAAAGAACTGAAACAAAAACGATCGGCTTAACTTTTAAGCGGGTGCGGATGCCGCGGCAAAAGAGTCGTGATGGTATTTTGCCGCGGCGCGCACTTAATTAAAATTTCTAAAATAAAAGGAGAAAAATATGAAACATTCCAAAAAAATAGTTGCGGCGACGCTCGTCGCGGCGCTCTCGCTCACGACGGGGCTTTCGCTTGCGGCGTGCAACGGCGTAAAAGAATATGCTTTCGAGGCGGAAAACGCCGAAATAACCTGCGGCACTTCGCGTGAATTCGATTGGGCGAAGGCGCAGCAGGATCAGCCTGCCGATCCGACTTCGCCTGAATTTCAGGAGTTTTGGGCTACTGCGCACCAAAATCCCGAGTATTATACGGTGAAAGAGGTAAACGTTACCGTCGAAACCGCTACCGAATATACGGGCACCGATGAGGAAGGTCCCGAAGTGACAAACCTCGGCTATTTCTACGGTAACGGCACATACATCACATGGAAGATCACCGCTTCCGCCGATTGCGAAGCAACGCTTAATTTGCGCGCGGCATCGGCGTCCGCACAGATGAATCAACAGTTTCAAGCAGTTGCTATGAATGAGCTTACTTTTGAAGAAGGAATTCAGCCCGTGACGCTCAAAGTCAATGAGGAAGACGTCACGCTTACCGGCACGTTGCCCGGCATCGAAGCCGAAAACATGCCTTCCGATTATTCGTACTACCGCAATTTCGGCAATGTAAGCGCAACGGTGAATCTCAAAAAAGGCGAGAACATTATCACGCTCGTTGCTCCTCAGCAAAACGGCATGGTGAACGTAGACAAGATCGTGATCAAAAGCAAGGCTAAACTCAGCTACGAGCCTATAGACAATTCGGATCGCGAATCCGCAATGTAATTTCGGTAAGTCGAGGCGTCCGCCGCACATCACGGCGGCGGATTGTTTTGGTTTATATTATATCGAAATACAGACAAATCAAGTCAAGGAGAATGATATTTTATGGCTAAATCAAATGCACCGCGCAAAAAAATGAGCGCAAAATGGTTTACCGTGCTTATCGGTAGCTTGCTTGCGTTGCTCATTGCTTTTGCGATAACCCTCACGACGGTTTCCGTAGTAAAATACGACCTCGTTTTCCGTGATATATTCGGCGAAGCGAGCGGCGGCGGTTCGACGGCGGTAACACCCGATAATATCGACGCGACTTACTATAAAAGAGACTACACGGATTCCGACGAACTCAACAAAGCGGAACAGGCATATACGCGCAAAGCGGGCGCGGAAGGATTCGTCCTTCTCGAAAACAGCGGCGCGGAGGGCAAAGGTCTTCCCGTTGCGCCCAAATCGAAGCTCAGCCTTTTCTCGGCGTCTTCGGTAGACCTTCTCGCGGGCGGCACAGGCTCGGGCGTAAGCACGATCTCGAGCGATATGAAAACCGCGTTGACAGAGCAGGGATTTACGATCAACGAAGCTCTGTGGAAATTCTACACGGACAACCATAAAACTTATACTCGCGGCGGCGGCGCTATCGGCTACGGTCAAAGCGAAAACTGGGAAATCAACGAAGCGCCTATAAGCGCGATACCGCAAAACGCCAAAGACGAAGCGGTAGGCACGATCCCCGTATTCTTCTTTTCGCGTACGGGCGGAGAAGGCCGCGACCTCGGCAGATACATGGCGGATTGGGCTAAAAGAGACTACAACACCGCCGAAGATAAGCAAAGGCACTATCTCGAACCCGATTCGGTCGAACTCGGCGTTATCGATTATCTCAACAAAAACTTCGATAACATCATAATAGTTGTCAACACCAACAACGCTTTCGAGCTTGGCTGGGTCAAAGACTATGCCAACATCACCGCAGTTCTTTGGGCGCCCGGCGCGGGCGGCGACACCTGCCGTTCCGTCGCCGACGTTTTGAGCGGTAAGGTAAATCCTTCGGGACATCTCGTCGATACGTTCGCTTACGACGCGTTTTCTTCGCCCGCTATGCAGAACATGGGCGATATAATGCTCACAAACGGCGGCAAGAACGTAGAAGCGGGTTTGTTCTACGACGAGGGCATCTACATAGGCTACAAATACTACGAAACGAGATACTTCGATAAAAAGAAAGATCAGGGCAATGCGGGCACATACGACTACGCGGCGACCGTTCAATATCCTTTCGGATACGGCAAGAGCTACACGACCTTTACGTGGAGCGACTTCGAGATGACTCAGCCCGACGAAAACGGCGACATCGCCGTCAGCGTCAAAGTCAAAAACGACGGCTCCGTTGCGGGACGCGACGTTGTACAAGTTTATGTAAACGTACCGTACACCTCATACGACAAAACCAACCACATCGAAAAATCCGCTGTATCGCTCGTCGGCTTTGAAAAGACGGGTATGCTCGAACCGGGTAGCGCGGCGGAAACCGTAACCGTCAAAGTAAACATCAAAGACTTTATAAGCTATGACGACGTAAAAGCCAAAACTTACATACTCGAGGCGGGCGATTATCACATCACTGCGGCGCAAGATGCGCACGAAGCTACGGATAACGTGCTCGTAAAGCACGGCGTTGCGGGCGGCAAGGCGAACTTTGTAGGCACGTGGAAGTATGAATACGCCGCAAACGACGGCGTCGACAACGTGACGTACGCAAAGAGCGCTAACGGAGTAGACATAACCAACAAGTTCGATCATGCCGTCAACAGCGAGTTCACTGCGAGAAACGCGTACCTTACCCGCAACGATTGGGAGGGAACTTTCCCGCAAACGCACGGCAATCAGGATGCGCATATCAAGAGCGGATTCTCCGAAAAGAACGGCTATACTTGGCAATTGGAAGTATCCGATGCCGTCAAAAACGCTATCAGAGCGACGGATTCGCTCAATCCCATGACCGAAGACGAAGCGGCTGCCAAAGCCGGCAAGTTCGAGCAGGCGGGCGATCTCGAGCTTATAGACTACCGCGGTCTCGACTATGACGAAGTGGAAAAAGAAGGCGGCTGGGATAAGCTCATCAATCAGATGACCAAAGCGGAAATCAAAAAGATGATCCAGAACGCAGGTTATCAGACCTTGGCGGCTGCCAAGACCATAGGCAAGCCGAGAGCTATCGACTTCGACGGTCCTTCCGGACTAAACGAAGGCGGCGTCACGCACGAGCCGTATTCCATCACATATCCTTCGGCGGTAAATCTCGCGTCGAGCTGGGATAGAGAAAACTCCCGTCTCCTCGGTTACTTTACGGGCGAGGACGCGCTCAAAGCGGACGGTTCGTACGGCAACCATCAGTACAACGGCATCATTTCGGGTTGGTATGCTCCCGCAATGAACATTCACCGCACTCCGTTCGCGGGACGTAACTTCGAGTACTACAGCGAAGACGGATTCATGTCCGGCGAGCTTGCGCTCGAAACTTCCGTGGCGTGCGCCCAAAAAGGCGTTTATGCGTATATCAAACATTTTGCGCTCAACGATCAAGAGGATCACCGCAGTCACGTTGCTACGTTCTCCAACGAACAGGCGATCCGCGAGATCTATCTCAAACCATTCCAGACTTGCATAGAGGAGCGCGGAACGACCCCGATCATGGTCCAAAACTATGACGAAAAAACGGGTCAATTCACCCAAGAAACGGTGGAGATCCCCGCAGTTATGGGCGTTATGACCGCGTTCAACCGCATAGGCTGCGTATGGGCGGGCGGTAACTACAACCTTATCACCGGCGTTCTCCGCAACGAGTGGGGATTTAACGGTTCGGTTATCACCGACTATGACGGCGGCGGCGTTATGAACACCGAGCAGTGCTTGCGCGCCGGCGGTGACCTTAAGCTTACCGCTTACGGCTCGAACGTTACCGTCAATATGAACAACCCCGCGTCGCAGTATTTCGCGCGTCAGGCAATGAAACACGTGCTGTACACCACCGTCAACTCCAATGCCATGAACGGTTACGTCCACGGCGTAGAGGTAGCAGACCTCCCGTTTGCATTCTATAACCTCATTCTCATAGCGGTGTGGCTCATTGCCGCGGGACTCTCCGCATGGGGCGGCATAGCTATCTGGTTCCGTTGGAAAAAAGAGCTTGCGGCGCCCAAAGCGAGCGCTCAAGCCGAACCCCAAGCGGGACCGCAATCCGAAGATCGACCCGAAGTCGAAATATCGGAAGAATAAAATACAGTGATCCGAAGCAAACGGACGGGCAAAACAGCCCGTCCGTTCTTTTATGCGAAATTTGAAAAAATATCGAAAAATCGTGCAGAAATGATTGACATATGCGCAGTCATACTGTATAATCATTTTCGGTTTACTAAATGTAAACAAAAAGTTTAGGCAATTCAAACAGGCGCAAGGTATGACGGAGAGTAAAAACATATATTCGATAGGCGGAAAGCTGCGCGATCTGCGGCTTAAAAACGGACTGACGCAAGAGGAGCTTGCCGACCGTGCGGAACTTTCCAAGGGCTATATAAGTCAGCTCGAGAACGATCTGACGTCGCCGTCGATAGCGACGTTGATAGACGTGCTTACGTTGTTGGGATCGAGTTTGGCGGAGTTCTTTTCGGACGACGACGAAAGTAAGCTCGTATTTACGCCCGAGGATTATTTCGAGAAAAAGACCGAAAAGCAGACCGTTAATTGGATAGTGCCTACCGCGCAAAAGAACGAGATGGAGCCGATCCTTATCGAGCTTGAAAAGGGCGAGAGCACGGACGCGGATATTCCGCACGAGGGCGAGGAGTTCGGATACGTACTCGAGGGCGCGGTGGAGGTGTCGGTCGGCGGCAG
This sequence comes from uncultured Christensenellaceae bacterium, assembly GCA_910587805.1. Taxonomy (GTDB): domain Bacteria; phylum Bacillota; class Clostridia; order Christensenellales; family Pumilibacteraceae; genus Anaerocaecibacter. The sequence goes on from CAJUNM010000016.1 coordinate 24,771, forward strand.
AACGGAGACCGCGCGTGCCGGCGACAGTTTTTATTACTCGGCGGACAGAAAGCATTATATCGTCAATGTGTACGACGGAAAAAGCAAAGTGCTTTGGGTATCGTGTCCGCCGTCGTTCTGATGCGCAATGCGCAATTAAGGTTGAAATTCTTCGGTACGCAGAAAACGTGCCGATGCGCTTGTTCGGAATGACAAGAAAGAATAAACGGAGCAATTGCAAATATCTTTTGTCACCCTGAGCGACAGCGAAGGGTCTCAACCTCAGAAAAAGATAAGATATAAGACAGAATAGCTTAACTCTAAATTTTAATTCATACGGAGGGTCGCTTATGGCAACTGCGGCAAGAGAAAAATTCGATAATATTATCGAGATTAAGAACGTCAGCAAGGTATTCGACGGGATAACAGTCGTCGACGACGTTAACCTTGCCGTGCGGCGCGGCGAGTTTGTGACGCTGTTGGGTCCGTCGGGTTGCGGCAAGACTACGCTTTTGCGCATGATCGCGGGTTTTGAAGTGCCGACGAATGGCACGATCGTTCTCGAAAAGCAGGACGTAACGGGCGTACCGCCGCACCTTCGACCCATAAACACGGTTTTTCAAAAGTACGCGCTTTTTCCGCATCTCAACGTTTACAAGAACATAGCGTTCGGACTGAAGTTAAAGCGCATACCCACGGGCGAGCTTGACAAAAAGGGCAGACCTATATTGCGCAAATTTACTAAAGACGAGATAGCCGAAAAGGTGGAGCGCGTGTTAAAGCTCGTAAACCTCGAATCGTACGGACACCGCAGTATCACGGGGCTTTCTGGCGGACAGCAACAGCGCATTGCAATAGCGCGCGCTATAGTATGCGAACCCAAAGTATTGCTTCTCGACGAGCCGCTCGGCGCGCTCGATCTCAAGATGCGCAAGGAAATGCAGTTGGAGCTTGCCGCCATGCACAAGAACATCGGCATAACCTTCATATACGTTACGCACGATCAAGAGGAAGCGCTCACCATGTCCGATAAGATAGTGGTAATGACGGATGGCGCGGTTCAGCAATACGGCACGCCCAAAGCGATATACGACGAGCCTGCAAACGCGTTCGTGGCGGACTTTATAGGCGAGAGCAACATCTTGTCGGGCGTCATGAAAAAGGACTTCTGCGTCGAGTTTTGCGGCGCGGACTTCGAGTGCATGGATAAGGGCTTCGAGCGCGACGAGCGCGTGGACCTCGTAGTCAGACCGGAGGACATAGCGGTCAGTCGCAAGTCGGGCGCGCTTTGCGGCGAGGTGACGTCCACGGTGTTCAAGGGCACGTATTACGAGATGGAGATACGCGCCGCCGATTACGAATTTACGGTGCAGAACACTTCGGAATTCCGCACGGGCGAAACGGTGTATCTTTCGATAGCGCCGAACGGCATACACATAATGAAAAAGCTCAAGGTAGTCAACGAGTTCAAGGGCGTTGTCACGTCCGAAAACACCGTCGAATTTTGCGGCGGGCAGTTCGAGTTTATAAACTCGGCGGGGCTGGAGAAAGGCACGGAAGTCCGCGTGTCCATTCCGTTCGATAAGATAGAACTCACGGACGACGCGCGCGACGGCGCGGTCGGCGCAAACGTAACGCAAACGTTCTACAAAGGCACGTATTACCAAGTTCAAGTGTATACCGACGACGATCACGATTTCTTTATAGATACCGTGGACGAATGGGATATGGGCGACCGCGTGGGCATTGCCGTTAAACCCGAGGATATAACCGTTACGGTCTTCGAGACAGCCGAAGCGGAGGGAGTGAGCGAATGAAAAACAGAGAAAAACCGCCGTCGGGCGGAATGAAAGAAAAGACCGTAAAACCCGTCAAGATACGCGGCATAAAGCGTACGACGTTTGCCGTGCCGTATCTTGCGTTGAGTATTATTTTCGTGGTCGTGCCGCTGTTTATCATGCTGTATTATGCGTTCACGGACGGATCGGGACATTTTTCGTTTTCCAATTTCGGGCATTTCTTTTCGCGCCCGAACATCATGCTCGTAATGGGCAGATCGTTCTTGATCGCGTTGCTCACTACCGTTATATGCTTTTTACTCGCTTATCCGCTTGCGCTCGCACTCAGCTCCACCGCATTGAACGGCAAGTTCGTGCTCGTTATGCTGTTCATATTGCCGATGTGGATAAATTCGCTTCTGCGCACATATACGGTCAAGATAGTTTTGAGCCTTCTCAACATAAGCAACGCTTGGGTGGCGGTCACTACCGGCATGGTATACGACTTTTTCCCGTTCATGCTCATGCCGCTGTACTCGGTGCTGTCCGGCATGGATCGCTCGCTCATAGAAGCGTCGCACGATCTCGGCGCGTCGGCTGCGACCACGTTGTTTAAGGTCAAGCTTCCGCTGTCGCTGCCCGGGATAGTGTCGGGCGTGCTTATGGTGTTTATGCCCACGGTGTCCACATTTGCGATTTCCGACATACTCGGCGATACGTCTACGTACATGTTCGGCAATATAATCAATCAGTGGTTTGCCAACAGCGGCGGTTGGAACATCGGTTCGGCGTATTCGCTCATATTGCTCTTGCTTATCGCGGTTACGGTGATAATCGCCAACCGCATAACAAAAGGCAAAACCGAGGCGGGAGGTGTGCTGTGAAAAAGCAAGTCAAAACAGGACTTATTTGGGCTTTCGTCGGCGTCATGCTCGCCGTTATGTACGTACCCATAATCATACTTATAGTGTTCTCTTTCACGGACGCGAAGGCGCTCGGAGTTTGGGAAGGGTTTTCGCTTGAGTTGTACGCCGATCTTTTCACCAACGAGAGCATAGGCGCGGCGCTCGGCAATTCGCTCGTTCTCGCAACGGTGAGCGCGCTGCTCGCAACGCTGCTCGGCACAACGGCGGCGGTCGGCGTGTATTACATGCGGCGCTGGAAAAAGCCCGCGGCGGAGTTCGTGTCGAATATCACCATGGAAAACGCCGAGATAGTGACGGGCGTTGCGTTCATGATGTTCTTTCTTGCCGTGCGTATTCCGTACGGCTGGGCGGCGCTCATAATAGCGCATACCATGATAACCGTACCGTATGTCATGCTTTCCGTCACGCCGCGGCTGTCGCAGCTCAATCCCAATCTGTATGAGGCGGGGCTCGATCTCGGCGCGTCGCCGATACGGAGCATGTTCTGTGTGATAATTCCGCAGCTCATACCCGGCATGATAAGCGGATTCATCATGGCGTTTACGCTGTCTCTCGACGACTTCATAGTCTCTAAATTCATAAACGGCGGAGTGGAAACTATCCCCGTGTATCTGTACAATGCGCTCGCAAAGCGCGGCGCAGATCCCACGCTGCGCGCGCTGTCCGCAGTAATGTTTATAGTTCTGCTGACGGTGCTCATAGTGCTCAACGTTGTCACGGCGGCGCAAAAACGCAAAAGGAGTGTAGCGAAATGAAAAAACAATCGGTAAAAAAATACACCGCGCTCGCATGCGCCGCGCTCTGTATAGTGCCGATGGCGGCTGCGTTCTGCGGCTGTTCGCCGCGCGAGGAAGTGCTGAAAATATATAATTGGGGAGATTACATCGAAGAGGAACTTTTGGACGTTTTCGAGGATTGGTACATGCGTGAAACGGGCAAAAAGATACGCGTGCGCTACGACACGTTCGATACGAACGAGGATATGATCATGCGTATAGAGGTAATAAAGGCGGACTACGATCTTGTATGTCCTTCAGATTACATGGCTGAGCGCATGATCAAGGACGGGCTTGCGCAAAAACTCGATAAGAGCATTTTCGACAATATGTCCCGCGACGATCTTTACGACGGGCTTGCCGAAAAAGTCGACTTCGATTCCGATTTCGAGTATTTCGCGCCGTATTGTTGGGGCACGTTCGGCATTATGTATGATGTAGGCACCGACGAATACTCGACGATCTTCGAGCCGGACGATGCGCGTATGAAATCGTGGGAGGCGCTGTGGACGGACTTTACCACGGGCGGGAAGAAACGCACGCTTATGAAAGACAGCGTACGCGACGCGTATTCCGCCGCGCGCATCTACGCCAATCGCGACAAGCTGAAAGAGCTTTCCAACGGTTTTACAGACTATAACGACGCTTATAAGACGGAATTGAAATCATACTTTTCCTCCGTTTCCGACGAGGATATCGAACAGGCGAAGCAGACGCTTATCGCGCAGAAAAAGGTGTTGCATAAATACGAAGTGGACGACGGCAAAAACGATATGCTCGCGCACACCACGCCCGCATGGTTGGGGTTCTTTTGGTCGTGCGATACGGGACTTATCATGCAAGAGGAAGGCGGCGGACATTTTTATTACGAAGTGCCGAAAGAGGGAAGCAATATTTGGCTCGACGGCTGGATAATTCCCAAGTATGCCAAAAACACGGAAGCCGCCAATTATTTTCTGAAATTTATAAACATGTACGATCCCGACGACGAGAACAGTCAATTCGCCATGACCAATTTCGATTATATGGGCACATCTATGGCGGGGAAAGCGGTAATGGAAGACGCCAAAGCCGATCTTTTGGACATGATGTACAACGAGCTTACCGCCGAGGACCGAGCGGAAATGGATCAAGAAGACATAGATTATGCCGACATGATGTATAACCGCGAGGAATGGTTTAAGCTGATGTACATCGATATGATGTTCCCGCCCGACGACGTGCTCGCGCGCTGCGAAGTAATGCGCGACTTCGGCAAACAGAGGGGAACCGATCTCGACAGCATGTGGATAGACGTCAAAACGTCTTAACTTTAATAAATGCCTTCCCCGTTTACGGGGAAGGTGCCCCGAAGGGGCGGATGAGGTGAGAGCAAAAAATGTTTTTACGATAAATAATGCAAGAAAGACATTTCCGTTTTCCTCATCCGTCACGCGCAAGCGCGCGCCACCTTCCCCGTAAACGGGGAAGGCTTGGGTAAATGAGTACGACATGAGTGGTAATTACAATAAGCAATTAAAACGTTATTCGCAAAAACTGCGAAGAGAAATGACGCCGCAGGAACGGCATTTATGGTATGACTTTTTGAGAAATTTGCCGATTTGCGTCAAACGTCAACAAATTATAGGAGATTACATTGTCGATTTTTATTGCGCGGAGAGAAAGACAATAATAGAAATCGACGGTTCACAGCATTATGAGGAACAAAAAATGAAAAGCGACAAAACGCGTGACGATTATTTGAGAGCAAGAGGTTTCATGGTTTTGCGATATGCCGATAACGAGATAAATTGCTATTTCGACAGAGTGTGTAATGATATTCTTGTAAAATTAGAGTTGATATAGGAGTTATCTTGAACGAACAATTTTATGACGCGATAGTTATAGGCGCGGGGCACGCGGGGATAGAAGCGGCGCTCGCGCTTTGCAAGACAGGCTTGAAAACGCTCGTCATTTCGGTCACCGTCGATAACGTAGGGTATATGGCGTGCAATCCGTCGATAGGCGGAACCGGCAAAGGTCATCTCGTTCGCGAGCTTGACGCGCTCGGCGGATTTATGGGTATTGCCGCCGACGCTTGCGCCACGCAAATACGCATGCTCAATTCCTCGAAAGGCTTGGCTGTGCGGTCTCTGCGCGCGCAGGAAGATAAATATCGCTATCATGCGTTTACCAAAGCCGCGCTTGAACAGTCTGACGGCTTGACTATGCGTCAGGACGAGGCAAAAAACATAATGCGGCGCGGAAACGATTTTGCGGTCGAGTGCGTCACGGGCAGTATTTACGTGTGCCGCGCGGTCGTAGTAGCCGCCGGCGTGTACATGGACAGTACGATTATCTGCGGCAAGACCGTGCAGAATAAAGGTCCGGTTTGTTTTTGCCGCAGCGATTATCTGGCGGGTTCGCTTCGCTCGCTCGGGTTCGGCTTGCGCAGGTTCAAAACGGGTACGCCCGCGCGGCTTGCGGGCAAGACTATAAACTTTTCCAAGCTCGAAGTTCAAGCGGGCGACGTCGTTCCGTACACGTTTTCGGCACTTACGAAAACGCAGCCGAAAAACACGACGGTTTGCTATCTCGGCTATACCAACGAGCGTACGCACGAGATCATTCGTGCGGCGTTGCCCGATTCGCCGCGGAAAGCGGGACTGATCACGGGAACGGGCGCGCGTTACTGCCCGTCGATAGAGGATAAGATAGTGCGGTTCGCGGACAAGCCGCGGCATACGTTTTTTCTCGAGCCTGAAGGCGCGGGCACGGACGAGTGGTATATACAAGGTATTTCGACGTCGCTCCCTCCGAGCGTTCAGCGCGAAATGTACAGATCGATCGAGGGGCTTGAGAACGTATCGGTAGTGCGCGATGCGTACGCAATAGAATACGAGTGCATAGACGCGCGCGAGCTGTATCCGTCGCTCATGAGCAAGCGCGTTGCGGGGCTGTTTTTCGCGGGACAGGTCAACGGCACGAGCGGATACGAAGAAGCGGCGGCGCAAGGTCTTATAGCAGGTATAAACGCCGCCGCGTATGTTTCGGGCAGGTCGCCGCTCATACTCGATCGCACCGACAGCTATATCGGAGTTATGCTCGACGACCTCGTAACCGTCGGCAGCGACGAACCGTACCGTATGCTCACGGGCAGAGCGGAGTGCCGATTGAGTTTCAGACAGGATAACGCAGACCTCAGATTGACCGAGCTTGCCGAGCCTTACGGGCTTGTCGACGCCAAGCGCAAACGCCTTTTGAAAAAGAAAAAATCAGAGATAGCTCGCGCCGAAAAGCTCTTGAAAACGCCGCTCGCGGAACGCGATGTGGCGCGACTGTTCGAGACGGTGGGCGAACCTTCGCCGCGCGCAATGACTGCGGAAGAGGCGCTTAAACGCCCGTACGTGACGCTCGAAGCGTTCGACGCTGTTTTCGACACGTTTCGCGGCGTTTTGCCCGCGGCAAAACTCGAGGTGTATGCGTCTGTGCGTTACGACAGTTATCTCAAGCGTCAGGATGCGGAGCTTAAGGAAAAATCTCGGCTCGAAAACATGAAACTTCCCGCCGACTGCGACTACTCCTCGATAGACGGTTTGCGCAACGAGGCTAAGGAAAAACTGAACGCGGCAAGACCGCTTTCGATAGGGCAAGCATCGCGCGTGCCCGGCGTTACGCCCGCCGACGTATGGGTGCTGATAAACAAATTGCGAAACGGTAATTGAAATAATTTTCGGGCGGCTGCCGCCGCACGAAGAATCTCAACCTTATAAAAAGTATATCGCATTTTGTGCAAGCGGAAGAGCCTCGGTCTTTATATCATATAAATACGTACCGAGTATGCGCTTTACATTTTGCGTACGATGTAGTATAATTACGGTATGGAAAACGTAGCTGACGCGCAACCGTTATTCAGAGATAAGCGCAGGCGTGCGTGGGAGCTTGACTTTTTACGCGGCGTTGCGGTTATCGCTATGTGTTTCGACCACTTGATGTGGGATTTTTACTATGCGGGGCAGTATTGGTTTTCCAACTTCAAACAGATAAACAATGAGTTTATAAACAAATGCAACGAGTTTGCGCTTGCGTATCTGCGCACTTATGAATCGCGTGGGTTCAGGTTCTTTGCGCACGAGATATTCGTGTTCTTGTTTTTGTTTCTCGTAGGCGTGAGCTGCGCGTTTTCGCGCGATAACGCAAAACGCGGCGCAAGGCTCGCTGTAGTGGCGTTGATGTTTACGGGCGTGTCGTTCATACTCAAAAGTTTCGGAGTGTTTGACGACGGGATCATAATGGGCATACTCCATTGTATTGCGTTGAGCATAATTTGCGCGGCGGCTATCGATAAGCTGACGGAGTTCGACAAAAATCTTAACACGTATATGCCGCTTGTGCTCGGAGTTATCGTTTTCGAGGCGGGAATATTCTGCAGCTATTGGGACGTTCCGCTCGACCCCGAGTTCGACGCGTCGCATTTGGTAGACTATATCATGGGCGCCAAAATGTTCGGAGACGATTATTTCGGATTGTTTCCGTACGTCGGTATAGTGCTTATCGGCATGTATTGGGGGAAGGCGGCATACCCGACAAAAAGCTCGCTTGTGCCGCGGCTCGGCGGCAAGTGGAACACGCCGTTCAATTTTGTTGGCAGACACGCGCTTATAATGTATTTGGTGCATCAAGTGGTCATTGCCGGCTTGGTCATAATACTGTGTCTGTGCCTCGGTTATAGATTTTAGGAGGGGCGTATGCTGTACGATATGCTCGAAAACTTTACGAATAAAAGCGGAAGCAGCAACGCTCTATTGTATATGGGCAAGTCGTTCACATACGACGAGTTGTTTGACGGCATATCCGAAGCCGCGAAACGGCTGTCGCTTTTATTAAACCCCGGCGACGTGGCGACGGTGTGCATGCCGAACACTCCCGAGTGTTTGTATTGCTTTTACGCGCTCAACAAGATAGGCGCAGTGGCGCATATGGTGCATCCGCTCGCGCCGCTCAATCAGCTCAAAAAGTTCATGGCGGCGGCAAACAGCAAACTTTTGATAACGCTTTCGATCAATCTCGAAAAGTACGCGCCGCTCGGCGAGCGATACAAGATAGTGTATATCCATCCCGCGCGCAGTCTCGGCGCGTTTGCGCGATTCGTTTTCGATATAAAGAACAAACCGTATACGGGCGGTACTGTAGGCATGATCGGCTACGACCGTCTGCCCGAAGGCGAGGACAGACGCGTTATGCGCGCCGATAATTCGACGGGCGTTTATCTGCACAGCGGAGGCACGGGCGGCGAGCCGAAGATAATAGAACTCTCCGACGGCGCGATAAACTCGCTTGCAAGCCGCGGACTCGAAGCGTTGCAAACGGACGATGCGCACGGCGTGCATATGCTTGCGGCGTTGCCGATATCGCACGGGTTCGGATTGTCGATGTGTATCCATACGATTTTGACGCACGGCGGAGTGTGCGTGCTCATGCCCAAGTTCGATCCCAAGGCGAGCGTTAAACTCATTAAAAAGAACAGACTGCATATTTTGGTCGGCGTGCCCGCACTGTTTCGCGCGCTGCTCGCCCGTCCCGAGTTTTACGGCGACGGACTGAAAAATCTCTATGTCGGGTTTGTCGGCGGCGATAGCGCGCCGCCCGAGCTGTTGGACGAGTTCAACGGCAGGCTCATCGGCGCGGGCGCGCGGGCGAGATTGTTCGAGGGGTACGGATTGACGGAAACGGTAAACGTGTGCGCCGTCAACACGTACGCGAATAACCGCGTCGGCTCGCTCGGGCGCATGCTGTCGGGGCTTGAGGCAAAGGTCATCGATCCCGAAACGCGAGAAGTTTTGCCGCTCGGCGCGGAGAGCAAGGGCGAGATAGTCGTATGCGGGAATACGCTCATGAACGGATATATGAAAAATCCCGAGCTTACAGCCGAGGCGTTCATCGCCATAGACGGCAGGCGATACGTGCGCACGGGAGACTTCGGGTATATAGACGCGGACGGGTATTTGTACTTTGTTCAGCGGCTCAAGCGCATAATAAAGATCGCGGGAATAAGTATTTATCCGAAAGAAATAGAAGCTTCGGCGACGGAGCTTGACGGCGTGACCGATGCTTGCGCCGTCGAATATAAGGACGGGGGGGGGAAGACCAAGATCGCGTTGTTTTACGTAGGCAGAGAATATGACGCCGCGCGCGTGCGCGAAAAGATAGAACTCGATTTGTCGCGTTATGCCGTGCCCACGCTCGTGCTAAATATAGATAGGATACCTGTAACGCCGTTGATGAAAGCGGACACGCTTGCGCTTGCGGCGCGTGCGCAAAGTATTTGCGACGGCGGCTCGGAGGCAACGATATGAGAATCAAATTTTTAGGTACTTCGGCGGCGGAAGGCGTGCCGGCGGTATTTTGCAATTGCGAACTTTGCAGACACGCGAAAGAGACGGGCGGCAGAAATATAAGGACGCGCAGTCAAATTTTGATAAACGACGACACGTTGTTCGATTTTCCGATGGACACGTATGCGCATATGTTGAGTTACAAGCTCGATTTGTCGCGGATAAAGCGCGTGCTTATCACACATGCGCATATGGATCATTGTTATCCGCAGGAATTTTGCATGCGCGGCGAGCCGTTTGCGCGCGGTATGACGGAAAATAACGTCACTGTTTACGGAAACCCTACCGTGACGGAAATGTTCCGCGCAGACGTTGCGCGAGAAATACGCCCGAACGTGGAACAGGGCATAACAGTAAAGACCGTGCATCCGTTCGACAGAATTTCCGACGGAGACATGACGATAATAGCTGTTCCGGCAAAGCATACCAAGGGCGAGGAGTGTTTGGCGTATTACGTGAACGACGGCACTGCGGGCGCGCTGTTTCTCAACGATACGGGCGTACTCGACGCCGAAGTTTACGCGCGGCTCAAAAGCATGGGCGCGCGAGTGGATCTCGTGGCGGCGGACAGCACTTACGGCGCGGCGCGTATGGGCGCGGGCAGACGGCATATGGGCGTGCTCGACGGATTGGATCAGTTTAGTATCATGCGCGAAGTCGGTTTGCTGTCCGACGCCGCGCAGCTTTTCGCAACGCATTTTTCGCACAATAACGATCGCGATTACTACGGCATGTGCGAGTTTGCCGCGCCGCTCGGCGTAACTGTAGCATACGATGGATTGGAAACGGAAATATCGGGGAATTATGAATTCGGAATTAAGAATTAAGAATTTTTCGATATAATCTCGTTACCGTTCTAATGCAAAACCGCGATTATAATATTTTTTTATAAATGTTATTGATTTTGTGAAATATATATGATATAATGTAAATGAAATATTCGGGGATGATATATTGTTTCTCCCAAGGAGGAGGGAAAATGCTGTTCAAAATCGCGTTTCGCAATGTGCGCCGACAAATCGGCGGATATCTAATATATTTTTTTACGGTTGCGCTTACGGTAGCTGTTCTTTTTTCGCTTTCCGGATTGATATTCAGCAAAACGGTATTTGACTATTCTCTCGGATATAAGATACAAACGATTGCGATGTGCGTGTTTTTGGCAATCGTACTTACGATCGTATCCGCAATCGTGCTCGGTTACGGCTGTGCCTTTTTACTGCGTCGTCGAAAAAAGGAGTTCGGCTTGTACCTGACTCTCGGCATGACGCGCGACAATATTATGACCATATTCGCAATAGAAATGCTGTTCACGTTTCTGTTTTCGCTCGGAGTGGGGATAGGACTCGGCGTGCTCATGTATCAGGGAATAGTTGCCGGCGTTTCGGCAATTCTCGTCGTGAGCGTCGAATGGGCGGATTATTCCGCGGGCGCGTTTATTATGACGATCGTGCTTGTGACGGTGATTTTTCTCATTACCGAGGCTGTTGCTTCGAGCTATCTCAAAAAACAAAAGATCACCGATTTGTTGAAGGGAGAGAAAACAAAGGGCAAGCAGACAAAGCGTCCGCACGCATGGCTTATAGTTGCCGTTGTGGCTTTTTCGACGCTTGTGCTGTCCGTCACGTATCTTGCCGCAACGATAAGCCGCCCGAATGCGATCATATTAATCGTCGGCGCGACGCTTGCCGTAATTTCCGTATTTTTGACATATCTCGGCGCGCTCAAGTGCGCAACGCACTACTTATTGAAAAACAAAAAGTTTTCGGGTAAGGGTGTTCGCACGTTTACTTTGCGGCAGCTTTCCGACAGAACGCAATCCGATTCGATGTTTTTCGGCGTTGTTGCCGTGTTGCTATCCATAGTTGTTGCAGGCGGCAATCTGTTTATGACAACGTACGGCTCGCAGGCTGCGGACTGCGAATTGAGTAATCCATACACGGTGAACGTGTCGTCTCCGTATGTCGAAGGTGGGAAATACACCGAAGATTTGCCGAATTGGATGCAAAATTTCGGCACGGCGGAAAAAATGTTGCAGTACACTGTGTTTGAAGTGGAAGAGAAATCCTTGTCGAAATATCTTCGCGGCGATCCGATGTTGCTGCGTGAAAGCGATTATTATACGCTTGCGGAAATGGCGGACGAAAAGTCCGCGCCCGTAAACGGCGGGGCGCTCATGCTGTGCAACGGCGTTTCCGTTTCCGAACTTAACAAATTGAAAAAAGACGCCGAAGAGTTGATCGGGAAATTAAAGTGGGTGACCGACGCCTTTTCCATAACCTTTAACGGCGTTTCGCCTTCGCGCAAAAGTCTTGTGGTCAACGGCAGCAATTTTATGCTCGTTGTGCCGGATAACGTAGTCGACGCTGTGGAAAACACGGGAATTTATAAAAGGGCAATAACGCAAGTCGCCGTCAATTACAAAAAAGGCAGCTTTGACGAGGAAAAGATGAACGGTTTTTTCTCCAAAGAGAATATGAAAGATATATATAGTCAATTTCCGTATACTCACGGCATCAATATGTTCTTTTATGCGGAGATGACCGGTTCATTTCTTCCCGAACTTCGGATGATAGCTACGCCGTGGCTGATGCTCGTGTTATTCTTAACGCTTGCAACCGCGCTGCTGTCTATGGCTGTGCTGGCGCTGAAATGTCTCGCCGCCGTTGCCGAGAACAAAAAGCGATTCAGGGTTTTGTATCTCGTGGGCGCGTCGGAGCGGCAGACGTTTTTCTCGCTGTTCGCGCAAACGGCGCTGTACTTTTTTATGCCGTTTGCCGTGCCCATACTTATAAACATACCGATGTCGGTTATATGTATCTTGCTGAGCGAGCTCGAGGGCGGCGCGCTCACTCCGTTGCAGGTGATAGGCAATTCGGCGCTGTTCATGGGCGCGCTCTTGCTCGCGTATCTGCTGTATTGTCTCGTCACGTGTCTTGTCGGGTATACCGACGTCAAAAAAGAACTGCACGCTTCGGGCTCGCTCGAATAGAAAAGTGAGGTGAATTATTATGAGTGATATTTTGCTAATGGAAAACGTGGTAAAAAGCTTCGGAAAGGGCGATATTGTTACGCGCGCCCTCGACGGCGTTACGTTCACCGTAAGCAAGGGCGCGTTCGTGGCGATAATGGGCCCGTCCGGCTCGGGCAAAACCACGCTTTTGAACGTCGTTTCCACGATCGAGCCGATCGACGGCGGCAAGATCGTAGTAGACGGCGTGTCGATCTCTACGCTTAAGGACAAATCGCTCGCCGAATTTCGTCGCGATAAGCTCGGCTTTATCTTTCAGGAATACAATCTATTGGACACGCTCACCGTCGAGGAAAATATCGCTTTGCCTCTTAACCTCAAAAAGACGGGTGCGGCTGAAACAAAGGAAAAAGTATTGCGCGTGAGCGAAATTTTGGGCGTTACCGACCAGCTCGACAAATTCCCTACGGCGCTTTCGGGCGGTCAACGCCAACGCGTGGCTTGCGCGCGAGCGGTTGTAACTTCGCCGGCGCTCATTCTCGCCGACGAACCGACGGGTGCGCTCGATTCGCGCAGTTCGAAAGCGCTTATGGATCAGTTATTCCTCATGAACAGAGAGCTCGGTTCGAGTATACTCATGGTAACGCATAACGCCGCGGTCGCGTCCTATGCGCAACGCGTCGTTTTTCTGAGCGACGGAAAGCTATATACCGAAATTTTTCGCGGCGAAAGACATCAACAGGAATTCTACCGCGATATCCTTGCCGTTATGGAAACGTATGGCGGCAATGAAGATGTAGATTGATTTATAATGCGTAATTAAATCTCGTCCGTCGAATATGAAAAGCGCCCCAAAAGTTTGATAATGCTTTTGAGGCGCTTTCGGTTATGCGGGGATATTTTGCGGTTACTTTCTCTTTCCGATAGAGGTGTAAGCGGTCTTTTTGGAAACGCATTTGTAGTTCGGGCGGATGATCTTGCCCTTGTTTACCAGCTCCTCTATGCGGTGTGCCGCCCAACCGACTATGCGCGCGGTGGCGAATGCGGGAGTAAACATTTCGGGCGGAATATCGAGCATTGTGTATACGAGTCCCGAGTAAAAGTCAATGTTTGCGCTCACGCCTTTGTAAATCTTGCGCTTTTCGGCGATTATTTCGGGCGCGAGTTTTTCCACGCGCGAGTATAGGTCGTATTCGTCTTCCATGTGTTTCTCGCAAGCGAGCTTTTCCACGTATCCGCGTATAATACGCGCTCTCGGATCGGAAACGGTGTATACGGCGTGACCCATTCCGTAGATAAGCCCTTGTTTGTCGAATGCGTTTTTATCGAGAATATCGGACAGATACTTGCGTATAGCTCCGTCCGAGCGGTTTTTGATATGCAGCTTGAGATCGCACATCATTTGCGCGACCTTTATGTTCGCGCCGCCGTGCCGCGGACCTTTGAGCGAGCCGAGCGCGGCTGCCATTACGGAGTACGTATCCGTGCCGGAAGAGGTGAGTACGTGCGTTGCGAACGTCGAATTGTTGCCGCCGCCGTGTTCCGCGTGCAGTACGAGCATAAGATCGAGCACTCGCGCCTCGAAGTCGGTGTACTTGCCGTCGTCGCGCATCATCATCAAAATATTTTGAGCCGTGGACAGCGCGGGGTCGGGTTTATGTATGACCAAGCTGTTAAGATCGTGATAGTACTCGTGAACTTTGTACGAGTACGCGCTCAGCATGGGAAACTGCGCTATGAGTTGCAGGCATTGACGCAACACGTTCGGCAGCGAAATGTCGTCGGCGTTATTGTCGTAAGAATAGAGATACAGCACGCTGCGCGAAAGTCCGTTCATCATGTCCTGCGCGGCGGCTTTCATGATCACGTCGCGGACGAACGACCCGGGCAGTACGCGGAAACCGCTCAGTATCTCCTTGAACCCGCGCAGTTCCTTTTCGCTCGGCAGCGCGCCAAACAGCAACAGGTACGCGGTCTCCTCGAATCCGAATCGTCCGTCGCGCGTGAACCCGTCCACTATGTCGTCGATCTCTATGCCGCGGTAGCGCAAATGCCCGTCGGCGGGTATACGCTTGCCCGATTCGTCGTGCTTGAACGTACCGTCCTCGTTTTCTTCAAACGCTACGATGTCCGAGATGTCGGTAAGCCCCGCGAGCACGCCCGCGCCGTTTATGTCGCGTAAACCGCGCTTAACGTCGTACATTTGATAGAACGTATCGTCTATAAGCGTGCTGTCCGCGGCAAGCATGCTTAGCTTGCGGATTTTCGGCATGATGTCTGCTACGAAATTTTCAAATTGCGCCATAAATTATCCTCTGATATATTATAACATATTTTTGTGAAAATTTCAAGCACATTGAGTGAGCAATTATCGGTGTCGGATAATGCGGAAAATTGCGCGATAACGCGGGTATTATACCTAAACCGCGCGATTTTCACAGCCGTATTGCTATTGACTTTTCGGCGGAATCGTGGTATAATACTGCTATGAAAAATTCGGCGACGAAAAAACAAACGTTATGCGCGTTTGCGATCATATTGGCTACGGCGCTGTGCGCGTTGCTCTGCGGGTGCGGCAATAAGATCACGCTCGGAACGCAGTTCGATAACATAGACAAATTGACTGCGGAAGGTATCGACGGCGCGATCGTCGATTGTGCGGCGATAGAGGATATCCTTTCGCCGTTCGTGGGTTTGACCGTAACGCAAACGGACGACAGAGCGAAGGATACGCGCACTCCCGTATTGATCGGCTATGCCAACGATATCAAATACTTGGAAATAATAGTTGATAAACAGGGCAGAGTATACGTCGTGATATACGACACCGACGGCGAATACGCGGAGTATTGCTCGCGTCCGAATGCCGTCGATCGCGCGGCGCTCATCGAAACGATAGAAAAATACAATGCGCAATAAATAATATCGATTCGGTTTTCGTAATCGGTTTTTAATATAACAATCAGCGGCCATCGCCGCATTATGGTTGAGATTCTTTGTGTTGCTCGGAATAGTCTGCGGTTGCGTAGGACAAAAACGAGTATAGCGAGTATGATTAATTGGGTTGAATAAACGATTGTCACAGAGTAAGCGAGTAAACGGTATTCGGGTGCATCGAAGTTGAATAATTTAATTGACAACGGCGTATTCGGAGAGTATAATATAAATGTACCGAGGCGAAAGGTTTGACTGACGGCGAGGGCAACAAATATACGATTGCGTTTTATCGTGCGCGTTTTGTTGTACCTTCGTTTCGGAACGGAGGTTTTTTTATGGAAGTTTGCGAAAATAGGATAGCGTTGTTAGGCATAATAGTAAAGAGCGGAAACGCCGTCGAGCGCGTGAACGCCACGCTGCACGATTTTTCGGAATACGTGTCGGGGCGAATGGGTTTGCCTATGCGCGGGCGCAACGTTTGCGCGATAAGTCTCGTGCTCGACGCACCCGTAAATGTCGTCAACGCGCTGACGGGAAAGCTCGGCGCGATCGAAGGTGTTTCGGCAAAAGCCATGTTTGAAAAAAATTAACTCTGCATTAAAGGAGCGGATTATGAAAATCAAATTCAGTAAACTATCGGCTGTCGCGCTTGCGGCTCTTATCGCGGCATGCTGTTTTGCGTGCACGCCGAGCGCCGACGAAATTCGGGTATATATGCCCGACGGCGCGCCTGCGATCGCACTGTCGAAGTTCATGCACGAGGGGTATGCGGACACCGTATTCACAGTCGTGCCGAACGGCGAAATATTGCGTGCGCGCGTTGCGAGCGGCGACGCCGATCTTGCTATAATGCCGATCAATGCGGCGGCGGCGCTGTATAACAACGGCGTAAAAATAAAGATGCTGTCCGTGAACACGCACGGAAATCTTTATATTATAAGCAAAAACGCCGATTCCGCGGATATGGAGATCGCCGATTTCGTCGGCAGTCGCTTGGCGGTGATAGGGCAGGCGGACGTCCCCGGTCTTACTTTCCGCATGTTGTTTGACAAAGCGGAAGTGCCGTACGAAACGTCGAAAAACGCAGTCGACGGTAAGGTCGCCGTCACGTATGCCGCGGACGGACCCGCCGCGATCGCGCTGCTCGGTACGGGCGCGGTAGACTATGCGTTGCTCGCCGAACCTGCGGTATCCAACGCCGTCAAAAAGCTCGGCGGGCGCGTGGTGTGCGACGTGCAGGCGATGTGGAAGGATGCGTTCGGCGGGTCGTTCCCGCAAGCGTGTCTCGTCGCGAAAGATACCGTTTCGTACGAGTATATAAACAAGTTCGTGGCTGCGCTCTCCGCCGCGGACGGCTGGGCGGAAAATAATCCGACCGAGGCGGTAAACGCCGTTAAGACGCATATGGAGACGGGAAGCGAGTCGTCGCTGGCGCAGCTCACCGCGGCAATGATCAAAGGTTGCAACATAAAGACCGTCGAGGCGTACGAAAGCAAGACCGCATGCACAGAGTATTTTACCGCGCTGTCCGCGCTTAAAAAAGATGACGGCGCGCCCGTGCTCTCCAAAGTTCCCGACGACGGATTTTACTACGATCATATAGAATGGACGACGTAGGATTATCGTGAACAAGCCGACCAAAGCAATACTTTTCAATATTTTTTACGGCTGTTCGGCGGTCGCCGTCGTGCTCGTTATTTGGGCTGTCGCGGCGGCGATCGTGGGTACGGAATTCATACTGCCGAACATATCCGCGACTTTCAAAGCGCTGTTCGAGCTATTGGGCACGGCGGTGTTTTGGCTGAGCTTGGGCGGGTCTGTTTTGCGCTGTCTTTTAAGCTACGCCGTATCGCTCGGCTTGTTCTTTCTTTTATTCTTTTTATGCTCGGCGTTCGTTCCGTTCAGGCGCATAGCCGAACCGATCTTGTCCGCGCTGCGCACATTGCCTACGCTCGCTATCTCGCTCATACTCGCGATATGGGCAGGCGGGTATTTTGCGCCCGTCATACTCGGCGTTACGGTCATTGTGCCGTATCTGTATTCGGCTACTGCGGCGCGCAATTCCACCGTGCCGCGCGAGCTTGAGGAAGTGTGCGCCATAAGCGGCGCAGGTCGCGCGCAGAAATTCGGATCGCTGTATCTTCCGTATGCCGCCGCGGCGTTCCCCGAAAGCTTTGCGTCCGCGCTGTCTTTTAATATAAAGATAGTCGTTTCCGCGGAGATTTTGATACAGACCGCGTCGAGCATAGGCATGCTCATGAATACGGCGAAACTATACTTCGAGACCGCTCGGCTGATCGCGCTCGTGTTTGCGGTGGTGGCGGTGTCGGTCGCGGCGGAACTCGCGTTAAGAGCGACGCTTAACGCCGCATTGCGCAAATACCGCGATTGAAAATCGCCGTGCGCAACTTCGGCGCGTAAAATGCGGCAGCGCGGTTGATCGGGCAAATGCTTGACAAACAATTCGACCTCGATTATAATATGTATAAACAAAATGGGTGAGTATAACATATAAGCCTATTTGAGGTACGTATGCAAGAGACCGAAAAAAAGAAAAGCTCGTCTAAAAAAAGCGCTGCGGTAAAATCGACCGCAGCGACCGTCGAGCGCAAATCCGAGAAGAAACCTCGCATCGTTACCAAGGACGATGCGGACGATAATTTTCGCCCTTATACGGGGGCGACGGTCGACCCTGCCGTAATAGATCGGACTGTTTTCGACGAGGACGAACAAGCCCCCGACGAAGAACCTATCACGGGCTATTATCATAAGTCCATGACCATAGACAATAATATTTTGAGCCGCGAGCAGTTGAAACCGGACAAGAAAAAACGCCGCCGCCCGAAAACGATCGATATTACCGCCGCAGAGCGGTTCGAGCCGGATTGCGATATGGGCTTGTCTCAAGACGTTGTGGATAAGCGGATAGAACAGGGTTACGACAATTACGTCAAAAGAAACGTAGGAAAAAGCTATCTCAATATATTCGTAAGCAATATATTCACGTTTTTCAACGTGTTGTGTTTTGCGGTGTTCGCCGCGTTGCTCGTTGTGGAAGCCAATCTTTCGCAATGCTTTTTTATGGTCATTATCACCGCGAACATATTGCTCGGCATAATTCAAGAGATACGTTCCAAGATAACTATAGATAAGCTGTCTATAGTTTCCGCGCCTACGGCGGTCGTGATACGCGGCGGCGAACGCAAAGTCATACCCACGCACGACATAGTGCTCGACGACATCGTTTGTTTCGAGATGGGCAAGCAGATATGCGCGGACTCGGTGGTAGTTCGCGGCGAGTGCGAGGTGAACGAG
>CAJUNM010000017.1 GCA_910587805.1 uncultured Christensenellaceae bacterium
GTATCTTTTGGGACTTTTGATGACGTATTCTTACAGCTACGATCCGTTCAAGTATATATACGAATTTACCGTCTCGCCGCTCGTTAATTGGGATTTTTTCACGTTTAACGGTTTGAGTGTGTACTCGCTGTTCAATCAGAACGGACAGGAAGCGGGCGCGCGTTTCCCGTCATGGGTGTTTGCTTGCGTTTTTGCCGCGATCATCTCGGCGGTGGTGTGCATAGTGTACTTCAGCAAGCGCAACCGTGCTACGATGGTCATGCTTGCCGCGTACTCGCTGTTCACGCTGTCCGTGTATTATCCCGGTATGAACGCGGCGGTAATGATTTTATCGCTTGCCGCGCTCGGTTGCGCATACGCGCTCGTCAAGGATAAACGGCTGCTGCACGTTCTGTTTTTGACATGTATAACGTACGTTGTAAATTCGTCGAGCGTGCTCGCCAATGCGGGGTACTTGAATAATCTTGCCGATTATGTGTTTTCCGATCCGAGCTATACAGGCTCGATCTTGATGTCCGGCGGCGTCAACGCCGTATGTATAACGTGTTCGGCGTTAGTCGTGCTCGCGCATTTGTATTTTACCGTCGTTACTGTCAGCGTCGGAATGACGGGGCAAAAGAAAATGTTGAACGCATGTAACGGTTTCGATGCAAGCCTGCGCGAATTTTTTACGGTAAGGAGAGGATAGATTGTTAGCGAGGATTAACAGCTACGCATTGAGCGGCTTGAACGGCTATAAAGTGTCTGTCGAAGTCGATATACACGCAGGTCTGCCCGGTATCGAGGTTGTGGGGTTGCCCGATACCGCCGTCAAAGAGTCGCGCGAGCGTATGCGGTCGGCAATAAAAAACAGCGGTTACGATTTTACTCCGCATAAGATAACAATAAATCTCGCGCCCGCGCACACTAAAAAAGAAGGCTCGGTATTCGATCTTGCGATCGCGCTCGGCGTGCTCTGCGCAACGGAGCAGGGCGTAGTGGACGAACACCGAAATCCGCTGCGTGCGCTCGAGGACTATATATTTTTGGGCGAGCTGTCGCTTTCGGGCAGCGTGCGCAAGATAAACGGAGTAATGCCCATACTCATATCCGCGCGCGAACGCGGATTCAAAAAGGTTGTCATACCGAAAGAAAACGCGAACGAAGCTAAATACATACGCGGCGTGGAAGTGTATGCCGTTGGATCGCTCCGAGAGGCTGTAGCGCTCGTAAACGCCTCAGACGCATTGCCGATCGAAACGTGCGACATTTCGCCTAAGTCCGCTGCGCGTGCGAGCGAAGATCTCAAGTACGTCAAAGGACAGTATTCCGCAAAGCGCGCGCTCGAGATAGCGGCGGCGGGCGGGCACAATATGCTCATGATAGGTTCGCCCGGCGGCGGGAAAACGATGCTCGCAAAGTGTCTGCCGGGGATATTGCCGGACATGACCGAAGATGAAATTTTGGAAACGACCAAGATACATTCCGTTGCGGGTATTCTCGACCCGCAAGCGGGGATCGTGACCGAGCGTCCGTTTCGCACTCCGCACCACACTTCGAGTAAGATAGCTTTGACGGGCGGCGGATCTACGTCGCACCCCGGTGAGATAAGCTATGCGCATAACGGCGTGTTGTTTTTGGACGAGTTGCCCGAGTATCCGCGCGGTGTGCTCGAAATATTGCGTCAGCCGCTCGAAGACGGGGTAATAACCGTTTCGCGCGCGGCGCGCTCCGTGGAGTATCCCGCGGATTTCATGCTCGTTGCAAGCATGAACCCGTGCCCATGCGGATATTACGGTTCGGCTGCGCACGCTTGCTCGTGCACGCCGTCGCAAATACAAAAATATATGTCGCGCATATCCGGACCGTTGCTCGACAGGATCGACTTGCATATAGACGTAGACGAAGTGCGGTACGACGAACTTACGTCGGACGGATTGTCCGAAAGCTCTGCAACAGTCAAGGCGCGGGTAAACGCGGCGCGTGCGGTTCAAACCGCGCGTTATGCGGGAACGAACGTACATTCAAACGCCAATATGAGCAATGCGATGATAAAGAAATATTGCGCGCTCGATGCGGCGGGCGAGCGGATTTTATCCAATGCGTTCGATAAGCTCGGATTCTCTGCGCGTGCGTATACTCGCATACTCAAAGTCGCGCGCACTATAGCCGACCTCGACGGAAGCGAAAATATTCAATCCAAGCACATAGCGGAAGCCGTCATGTACCGCTCGCTCGATAAGGCGGTGAAATAATGCTGTTATCCGATTTGTATTTGTGGCTGTCGTTTTCGCGGGTGCGCACGAGAAAACTCAATAAACTGCTCGAGCGGTATACTCCCGAACAACTGTGGGACAGCTTCGACGAGGAAATAAAATACAATCCGGACGACAAAGCGCTTTCGGCGTTAAAGCGCACGCGTTCCGTCGATTTCATAGAGCGTACCAAACAATACTTAAAACTCAATAATATAGAATACGTCACGCGCGCCGATCCGATATTTCCCGTTAGCCTCGCGCAGACCGAAGTCGATCCGCCGCTCGTGCTGTACTATAAAGGCAATCTCGATATATTGCGCGAGCCGTGCATCGCGGTAGTGGGCACGCGCCGCGCGTCGCAGTACGGTAAGTACGTAACTAACAAAATAGTAAGCGAGCTTGCGCAAAGATTTACGATAGTAAGCGGACTTGCAACGGGCATAGACGGTTATGCGCATGCCGCCGCGCTCGATGCGGGCGGAAATACCGCGGCGGTCCTCGGCAGCGGATTGTTCAACGTGACGCCCGTTTCAAACGTAAAACTGTTCGACGATATTTGCAAGCGCGGAACGGTCGTTACGGAATATACGCCCGATACGCACGCGACCGAGTATACTTTTCCCGAGCGTAACCGTATAATAAGCGGGTTGTGTAAAGGCGTTTTGGTCGTCGAAGCGTCGGATGGCAGCGGATCGCTCATAACGGCAAACTGCGCGCTCGAGCAGGGCAGAGACGTTTTCGCCGTACCGGGCGATATAGACAAGATACGTTCGATAGGTACGAACAAGCTTATTAAAAACGGCGCAGTGCCCGTGACGAGCGCAAACGATATTTTCGATTATTACGACGTTCCGCATGCGGGGAGAAAACAAAAGAGCGTCGAACTCGATTTCGGACAGCAAAAAATTTTGGATATGCTCGCAAACGGCGAAGCGTCGTTCGATTCGCTTGCCGAACGCAGCGGAATGAGCATAGCGGAGCTAAACACGTCGTTGTCCGCGCTCGTAATATACGGGCTTGTGCATGAAGTGTCCAAAAACGTATACGGTTTGTCGTAAAATCAAGGAAGGAAACAAGGAGAACAGTATCATGAAATTGGTTGTTATAGAAGGTATAGGCAAGCAAGAGACCATTCAAAAATATCTCGGTTCGGGCTACCGCGTGTTCGCGACGGGCGGGCATGTACGCGACTTGCCCAAAAAGCGGCTTGCCGTCGACGTGAAAGACGATTTCAAACCGACGTACGTCGTAATGGACGATAAAAAGAACACGGTTGACACGCTCAAAAAGGCGGCGGCTTCCGCGGAGACCGTTTTGCTCGCGACCGACCCAGACCGCGAAGGCGAGGCGATCTCTTGGCACGTGGCTACGCTTTTGGATATTCCGTCCGATGCGCCCGTGCGCATAGAGTTCAACGAGATAAGCAAGCCCGCAATATCCCGCGCGCTTTCAAGTCCGCGCCCTATCGATAAAAATCTCGTCGATGCGCAGCAAGCGCGCCGCGTGCTCGACAGGCTCGTCGGTTACAAGGTGTCGCCCGTGCTTTGCAAAAAGATACAGAGCAATCTCAGCGCGGGGCGCGTGCAATCGGTAACTTTGCGGCTCGTGGTGGACAGAGAACGCGAGATAGAATGTTTCGTGGCGGAGGAGTATTGGAACTTTTATTCGATGCTCAAGACCGACGGCGGAGATTCGATCAAAGCTACGCTTTGCGGCAAGCTCGGCAAAAAGCTCAAGCTTTCGAGCGAGGCGGAAGTGAACGCGGTAAAATCGGAGCTTGACGGCAAGCAATACGCCGTGCGCAACGTGAAAAAGAGCGTCACGCGCTCGCATCCGTACGCGCCGTTCATCACTTCCACAATGCAGCAGGACGCGTTGAACAAGCTCGGCATGAGCCTTAAACAAACGTCGTCGGCGGCGCAAACGCTTTATGAGGGCGTAGAGCTGCCGAACGAAGGCAAGGTCGCGCTTATAACGTATATTCGTACCGATTCGACGCGCGTATCCGCCGCGGCAATAACGTCGGCGCGCGAATATATCACGGAGAATTTCGGCAACGAGTATCTGCCCGAAAAGCCCAATTATTACGCGTCGAAAAAGAACGCGCAGGACGCGCACGAGGCTATCCGCCCTATTTCGTTGGATCGCACGCCCGCGAGCGTCAAGCCGTATTTGAACAAGTATAATTATATGCTGTACGAGCTTATATATAAGCGGTTCTTGGCGAGTCAAATGTCGGACGCAACTTATAACTCGGTGTCTGTGGATATAGGCGCGGGCGAGTACGATTTTTCGGTGACGGGAAGAACGCCGCTGTTCGACGGATTTACAAAGGTATATGCCGCCGCGGAGAAACAAGAGGAAGGCAAAGACGTGGCGGTCAAACTGCCCGAGCTCGAGACGGGCGACAGGCTCGGTTTCGTCAAATATGTATGCGAGCAGAAATTCACAAAGCCGCCCGCGCGCTATACCGAGGCAAGCTTGGTTCGCGCCATGGAAGAAAAGGGTATAGGCAGACCCGCGACATATACGCCCACAGTGTCGTTGCTGTTCTCGCGCAAGTACGTGGAAAAGCAAGGCCGCGCGATAGCGCCCACCGAACTCGGCAAAGAAGTTACCGATATGCTCGTCAAATATTTCCCCGAGATTATGGACGTCGGATTTACCGCGCAGATGGAAGACCGTCTTGACGGCATAGAGGACGGCGGAAAGCGTTGGCAAGATATCGTCGGCGGTTTCTACGACGGTTTCGAGGATAAGATAAACGCCGCCAAATCGGACGGATACACGCTTAAAGCGCCCGACGAGCAGACCGATTACGTTTGCGAGAAATGCGGCGCGAAAATGATAATTAAAACGGGAAGGTACGGCAAGTTCTTGGCGTGCCCGAATTATCCCAGATGCAAAAACACCAAAAATCTCGATGCGGACGGAAATGTTACGGAATTGCCGGAGGCCGAACAGTCGGACGTTGTGTGCGACAAGTGCGGAGCTACCATGGTAGTTAAGACGGGCAAGTACGGCAAGTTCTTGGCATGCCCGAATTTTCCCAAGTGCAAAAACATCGTCAATCTCGAAAAGCCCGAAGACAAGGACGAAAAGCCGTTGCCGCCGTGCCCGAAGTGCGGCAAGCCGCTTAAAAAAATAGTGACGCGGCGTTCCACTTTCTACGGCTGCTCGGGCTATCCCGATTGCGACTTTGCGCTTTCGGCGCGTCCTACGGGCGAGAAATGCCCCGAATGCGGTTCGCTGCTCGTGGAGAAGTCGGGAAAGAACGGCAAGTATACGGCTTGCTCGAATAAGGATTGCAAATATAAGCGAAATATCGAAAATGAAAAATAACATCGTCGTTACGGTCATAGGCGGCGGTCTTGCCGGTTGCGAGGCGGCGCTCATATTGAGCAAGCTCGGCGTAAAAGTTCGGCTTGTCGAAGCGAAACCGCTGTGGTTTTCGGGCGCGCATAAAAATTCGGGGCTTGCCGAAATAGTGTGTTCCAACTCCTTTAAGAGTACGGCGGAAACCACTGCGAGCGGCGCGCTCAAAAACGAACTCGATATTTTGGGTTGCGAGCTTTTGCGCGTAGCCCGAGCATGCGCCGTGCCTGCCGGCAGCGCGCTTGCCGTAGACCGCGACGAGTTTTCGCGGCTCGTCACCGAACGGATCGACCGCTCCGAAAATATAGAACTCGCGCACGAGATAGCCGAGACGGTAGACCCCGACGTTTATACGATAGTTTGCGCCGGTCCGCTCGCGCATGATCGTTTGACCGAAAGCTTGTCGGCGCTCGCAGGCGAGGGGCACTTGCACTTTTTCGACGCCGCCGCGCCGATCGTCACGGCGGAAAGCATTGATATCGGCAAGGCGTTTTTCGGCGCGCGGTACGGCAAAGGCGGCGACGATTATCTCAATTGTCCGATGAGCAAGGACGAATACCTTGCGTTTTACGACGCGCTTGTGCACGCCGAACGCGCCGACGCGCACGAAGTGGACAAGCGCGAGATATTCGAGGGTTGTATGCCTGTCGAGATAATGGCAAGCCGCGGCGTGGACGCGTTGCGGTTCGGACCGTTGCGCCCCGTAGGGTTCAACGAGCACGGCAAGCCGTACGCCGTTTTGCAATTGCGCAAGGAGAATACCGCGGCGTCGTTGTACAACCTCGTCGGATTTCAGACAAATCTGAAATTCCACGAACAGCGACGGGTGTTTTCGCTAATACCCGCGCTCGAGCATGCCGAGTTCGTGCGTTACGGAGTTATGCACCGCAACACGTTTATAAACGCGCCCGACGTGATAAACGGCGATCTTACGCTCAAAAAATCGCCGAAGACGTTTGTCGCAGGACAGCTTTGCGGCGTCGAGGGTTATGTGGAGAGCATCGCTACGGGTCACCTCGCCGCGCTAAACGCATACAGACTTATTTGCGGCAAGCCGACCGTTTGTCCGCCGACCGATACCGTGCTCGGCGCGCTTTGCGATTACATATCCGCGCCCAACGCGAATTTTCAGCCGATGAACGCCAACTTCGGTATACTCCCGCCTATAGGCGGAAAAAAGGCGGACAGAAAGCGCGCGTACTACGATCGCAGCTCGAAAAGCATGGCGGACTTTGTCGCGTCGCTGTAAATTGTTTGATAAAATGCTAACGAGGAGCTTGTCATAAGCTCTATTTTAATTGTCAATCGTTCAAAAGTATGCTATAATATCAAATGACAAATTAGAGTGCGGAGGTATCGATAATTTATGAAACTCGAAGGAACAACCATTGTAGGCGTCAGACGCAACGGTCAAACCGTTATCGCCGGCGACGGACAGGTCACGCAAAATCAGCAGGTCATATTAAAGGGCAATGCCAAAAAAGTACGCAGAGTATATAACGACAACGTTATTTTAGGGTTTGCGGGTTCTGTCGCGGACGCTTTTACGTTGAGCGAGAGGTTCGAGGAAATGCTCAATAAGTATTCCGGCAATCTCATGCGCGCGGCGGTGGAGCTTGCCATGCTTTGGCGCGGCGACCGTAATCTGCGTCAGCTCGAAGCGCTCATGATCGTAGCGGATAAAAACGATATGTTCATAGTTTCGGGCAGCGGCGACGTGATAGAACCCGAACACGGCATTTGCGCCATAGGTTCGGGCGGCAATTACGCGCTCGCGGCGGGCAGAGCGTTGCTCGAAAACACCGAGTTGTCCGCAGAGCAGATCGCAAGAGAAGCGATGCGCGTCGCGTCCGATATTTGCATATTCACCAATTCTAATATCGTAGTGGAGGTGGCGTGATGGATTTTACCCCTAAGCAGATCGTAGCCGAGCTTGACAGATACATCATAGGGCAGACTCAGGCAAAGCGCGCCGTGGCGATAGCTTTGCGCAATCGCTACCGCAGAAGCAAACTGTCGGAAACGGTGCGCGAAGAGATAACCCCGAAAAACATAATAATGAAAGGACCTACGGGCGTAGGCAAAACGGAGATCGCGCGTCGGCTCGCCAAGATAGTCCGCGCGCCGTTCATCAAAGTGGAAGCGACCAAATATACCGAGGTCGGTTACGTCGGGCGCGACGTGGAATCGATGATACGCGATCTCGCCGAGACCGCGGTACATCTCGTCAAGGAAGAGCAAATGGCGGTCGTGGAGAGCAACGCGCGCGAGTTTGCCGAAAAGAAAATAATCGACGCCGTAGTCAAGGCGCGTAAAAAGACCAATACGGATATTTCCGAATCGGTGTTGCGCGCGCAAGTAACGGACGAACTTCGCGACGGCAAGCTCAATAAGACCACGCTCGAGATAGAAGTGGCGGAGCGTTCGCCGCAGATCGAGGCTATGCCGGGCATGAGTATCGATCTCAATCTCAACGATATGCTCGGCGGTATTTTGCCGCAGCGCAAAAAGCGTCGCAGAGTCAGCGTGGAGGAGGCTCTTTCCATATACATGGAAGAGGAGAGCGAGCGGCTCTTGGATATGGACGCTATAAAAGCCGAAGGCGTGCGCAGGGCGCAGGAAGACGGCATCATATTTATCGACGAGATAGATAAAATAGCGTCTCGCGGCGGCTCGGGCGGCATCGACGTGTCGCGCGAGGGAGTTCAGCGCGATATACTCCCTATAGTCGAGGGTTGCACCGTCATGACCAAATACGGCGCGATAAAGACCGATTACATTTTGTTCATAGCGTCGGGCGCGTTCCAGATCTCGAACGTGACGGATCTTATACCCGAACTTCAAGGGCGTTTCCCTATACGCGTCGATCTCAACTCGTTGACGTTCGACGATTTCGTAAAAATATTCACCGAACCCGAAAATGCGGTCACGCGTCAATACGCCGCGTTGCTGTCCGTCGAAAACATAAAGCTCAACTTCACGCCAGACGCCATCGACGAAATGAGCCGTATTGCGGTAATGGAGAACGAGACGGGCGAGGACATCGGCGCGCGCAGACTGCACACCGTCATGGAAAGTCTGCTCGAAGACATCAGTTTCAATGCCGACGGCAACAATCCGCCCATCGAAGTGACGGTAGATAAAGCGTACGTTGCGGAACACCTTGCAAACGAGCTTTCGGCGCACAACCTCAAAAAATATATTTTGTGATTTTTCAACTATGATAAACGTACCCAAAGGCACAAAGGATATGCTGCCGTCGCACAGCCGCAAGTGGCGGACGGTCGAGAACGCTGCAAAAAAGACAGCCGCGTTGTACAACGTAAAGCAGATACGCACGCCCGTATTCGAGAGCGCAGATCTGTTCTTGCGTTCGATAGGCGACAGCACCGATATCGTCAATAAAGAAATGTATATTTTCGAGGACAAGGGCGGGCGCAAAATGGCGCTGCGTCCCGAGGGCACGGCGGGCGTAATGCGCTCGTTTATCGAGAACAACCTCGGCGACACGCTCCCTCTTAAGGTGTTTTATATAGAATCGCTTTACCGTTACGAGCAGCCGCAAGCGGGCAGATACCGCGAACACCATCAATTCGGCGCGGAATTTTTCGGCAGCGCTTTGCCGGAGTTCGACGTGGAGTTGCTGTCGCTCGCGCGCGATTTTTTGCGCGAGATAGGCTTTACGGGTCTTGTGCTGCGTCTTAACTCGATAGGCTGTCCGAAATGCCGTGCCGAGTATAACAAGGCGCTGCGCGCATTTTTAAGCTCGATAGAGGATAAGCTTTGCGGGGATTGCAAGCGCCGCGCGCTGACCAACCCGTTGCGCGCGCTCGATTGCAAAGTTCCCTCGTGTAAGGCGTTGTACGAAAACGCGCCGATAATAACAGATTATCTGTGCGACGAGTGCCGTGCGCATTTCGGGTCGGTGCAAAGCGGGCTTGACGCCGTCGGGATCGAATACGAACTCGACGGCAAGCTCGTGCGCGGACTCGATTACTACACGCGCACGGTGTTCGAGTTTTGCGACAACGAAAAACTCGCGCTTATGGGCGGCGGCAGATACGACGGTTTGTGCGAACAGCTCGGCGGAAAACCCACGCCGTGCGTCGGGTTCGGTTGCGGCATAGAACGGCTGATCGCGGCAGCGGAGTCGCGCGGCATAGAGTTTGAAAAAGACTCTCCGCAAGTGTTCGTTTCGGCGCAGTGCGACGGGGCGCGAACGGAGTGCGCAAGGATAGTAAAAGCATTGCGCGACGGCGGAATAAGCGCGGAACGCGATCTTATGGGCAAGAGCCTGAAAGCGCAATTCAAGTATGCCGACAGGCAAGGCTTTGCTTATGTTATTACGATAGGAGAAAGCGAACTCGCAACGGGCGAGTATAACGTTAAATGTATGGCGGACGGAAGCGTGACGCCCATTCATAAGAACAGCGTCACGGACGACGTACGGAGGATAATATGTCAAAGATAGGAGCGAGAACAAGCTACTGCGCCGAGGTCGGAGAAAACGACGTCGGCAAGACCGTTACCGTCAAAGGTTGGGCGGCGAAACGCCGCGACCTCGGCGGACTAATATTTGTCGATCTGCGAGATCGCACGGGCATTTTGCAGGTGGTTTTCGACGCGTCGCAAATAGAAGAGTTCGCGCTTGCGGAATCGGTGCGCAGCGAGTACGTACTCGCGGTCACGGGTACGTTGCGCCACCGCAGCGCCGAAACAGTCAATCCGAAGCTTCAAACGGGCGCTGTCGAAGTGCTCGCGCACGGGCTTGAAATACTCGCCGACAGCGATACTCCGCCGTTTGCGATAGACGATGCGGACAAGGTCAACGAGCTTACGCGGCTCAAGTACAGGTATCTGGATCTGCGTACGGACGGCATGACCGAACGCACGAGGCTAAAGAGCGAGATAATGTTCGAGACCCGCAACTTCTTGCATAAGAGAGGTTTTTGGGAGATAGAAACTCCGTATCTCGGCAAATCCACACCCGAGGGCGCGCGCGACTATCTCGTTCCATCGCGCGTAAAGAACGGCGCGTTTTACGCCTTGCCGCAATCGCCGCAATTGTATAAGCAATTGCTCATGGTGGGCGGAATGGACAAGTACTATCAGATAGCGCGCTGTTTCCGCGACGAGGATTTAAGAGCCAATCGTCAGCCCGAATTCACTCAGATCGACATGGAAATGTCGTTTATGACGCAACAGGAAATAATGGACACGGCATATGCGCTCGTGCGCAGCGTATTCGGCAAATGCGCAGGCGTAAAACTGCCCGCAAAGATACGTCAAATGCCGTACGACGAGGCTATGAACCGTTTCGGATCGGATAAGCCCGACACCCGTTTCGGTTTGGAACTCGTCGATATATCGGACATTGCAAAAGGCTGCGGCTTTCAGGTATTCGAGCGCGCCGTCGAAAAAGTCGGCGGCAGCGTGCGATTGATAAACGCCAAGGGCTTTGTCAAAGAGGATGATCCGATTTTGTCGCGCCGCGATATAGACGCGCTCGGCGAATGGGTCAAAACGTATAAAGCCAAGGGCTTGGCATGGATCTCCGTACGCAAAAACGGCGAGTTGCTTTCGTCGATAACAAAATTCATGAGCGAGGAGACCGTAAAAGCCATACTCGCTCGCGCAAATGCCGAAGCCGGCGATATACTGCTGTTCTGCGCCGACAAAAACGAGGTCGTATACAAAACGCTCGGCGCGTTGCGGCTGCATCTTGCCGAAAAAGGCAAGCTCATAGATAAGAGCAAGTTCGACGTTTTGTGGGTCGTCGATTTCCCGATGTTTGAATGGAGCGACGAGGAAAATCGTTTTATGGCGATGCACCATCCGTTTACCATGCCGCACGAAGAGGATATTCAATACCTCGAGAGCGATCCCGCGCGCGTGCGCGCCGCGGCATACGATCTTGTAATAAACGGCGAAGAGTCGGGCGGCGGCAGCATACGTATTCACGATCGCAATTTGCAAAAGCGCATTTTCAACTGTCTCGGTTTTACCGACGAGCAGATAGAGGAACGATTCGGGTTCTTCGTAAACGCGTTCAATTACGGCGCGCCGCCGCACGGCGGACTTGCGTTCGGGCTTGACAGGCTCGTAATGATGCTTGCAGGCACGGACAATATAAAAGACGTTATCACGTTCCCCAAAATTCAAAATGCGTCGGATATGATGACGCAAGCGCCCACGCCCGTAGACAAAAAGCAGACGGACGATCTCGGACTTAAAATTGTCGACAAGGTATGACAGAACCGTCTCGCTGATCGGCGAGGACAACATAAAACGGCTGTCGCGTTCGACGGTGGCGGTCGTGGGTCTCGGCGGCGTCGGCGGCGCGGCGGTGGAGATATTGGCGCGAAGCGGTATAGGCAAACTCATACTCATAGACGGCGACGAGTTTGACGTGACCAATCTCAACCGACAGGTGCTGTGCACAGAGCGCGATATAGGTCGCAGTAAGGCGGTCGTAGCCGGCGAGCGCATAAAAAGCGTTTGCGGCGAAATTTCGGTCGAGTGCGTGTCGGAGTTCGTTACCGAGCGCAATGTCGACGCTTTAATAGGCAACGATATATCGTATTGCATAGATGCGATAGACGACGTTCGCGGTAAAGTTGCGCTTATTACGGCGTGTAAGCGCAAAAACATTCCCGTAGTATCCGCCATGGGTGCGGGGAACAGGCTCGACTGCGCGTTCGCTGTGTGCGATATTTACAAAACGAGCTGCGATCCGTTTGCGCGCATAATGCGCCGCGAACTCAAAGCCGCAGGGGTCGACGCGCTCGACACGGTATGCGCGCAAACGCCGCCGTTGAAAAAAGCGCAAACGCCCGCATCGGTCGCCGCTCCGCCCGTAGTTATGGGCGCAATGCTTGCAAATCATGCGATATCGAGGTTGATAGAGTTATGACCGAAACGTGTACGGTAAAAAAAGTCAAGCGCGGCACGGCGTATATAGAATTGAAACGCAAGGACGAGTGCAACGCTTGCAAGATCTGTTCGTTTAACAGTAAAAAGAGCATGATCGTACCCGCGCTTTGCGATGTCGAAGTAGGAGTAGGCGACAGCGTAGTCGTGGAAATGCCCGCGCAGTCCGCAGGCAGCGGCGCGCTCATGATATATGCGCTGCCCGTACTTTTAATGCTCGTCGGCGCGCTTATCGGGTTAGCGGGCAATATGTGGCTGCAGATAGGACTTTGCGCCTGCGGACTTGCGCTCGGATTAGTCGGCGCGTATCTGATAGACCGTGCGTACAGACGGAAGTCGGGCGTCATGCCTAAGGTATTGCGCAAGGCCGAAGCCTCGGATATATGCGACGAAATACATCAAACAAACGAAACTGCGTCGGAACAAAAATCCGACGGGAATATTTAACAAAAGGAGATATACATGAACATCGAAACAATCGCGAAAATCGATCCCGAGGTAGCCTCGGGGATAGCGGACGAACTCAACAGACAGCGTACCAAGATCGAACTTATAGCGAGCGAGAACTTTGTTTCCGAAGCCGTGCTCGAGGCTGCCGGCTCGGTGCTTACGAATAAGTACGCCGAAGGTTATCCCGAAAAACGCTATTACGGCGGTTGCGAGTTCGTCGATAAGATCGAAGCGCTCGCCATTGCGCGCGCGAAAGAGCTTTTCGGCGCGGAGCACGCGAATGTTCAGCCGCACAGCGGCGCAAACGCCAACCACGCGGTGTTCTACGCTTTGCTCGAGCAAGGCGATACGTTCATGGGTATGAATCTCGCGCACGGCGGGCATTTGACGCACGGCGCAAAGCTCAATTATTCGGGCAGATTTTATAACGTAGTGCCGTACGGCGTGAACGAAAAAACCGAAACCATAGATTACGACGAAGTGCGGCGTATCGCGCTCGAGTGCAAGCCAAAACTTATTTTGGCGGGCGCATCGGCGTATCCGCGCGCAATCGACTTCAAAAAATTTCGCGATATAGCGGACGAGGTAGGCGCGATATTCATGGTGGATATGGCGCACATAGCGGGGCTTGTAGCGGCGGGGCTGCACGACAATCCCGTCAAGTATGCGGACGTCGTAACCACGACTACGCATAAAACTTTGAGAGGACCGCGCGGCGGCATGATACTTTGCCGCGAGCAGTACAAAAAAGCGATCGATAAAGCGGTTTTCCCCGGACTTCAAGGCGGTCCGCTCGAGCATATCATCGCAGGCAAAGCGGTCGCGCTCAAGGAAGCGATGAGTTCCGAATTCAAAGCCTATCAAATTCAAATAGTCAAAAACGCCAAGGCGCTCGAAACAACGCTTAAAGCTCGCGGTATAAATCTCGTTTCGGACGGTACGGACAATCACTTGCTGCTGCTCAAGCTCGACGGCATCACGGGCAAAGAACTCGAGACGCTTCTCGACGAATGCAACATCACCGTAAATAAGAACGCGATACCGTTCGATCCGCTGCCGCCCGCAAAAACGTCGGGCATACGCATAGGCGCGCCCGCGGCTACCACGCGTGGAATGAAAGAACCGGAAATGAAAATTATCGGCGAGTGCATAGCCGATGCGATACAGCAGGGCGAAAGCGCAAAATCATCGATCTTGAAAAGAGTGGCTGCGCTCACCGATAAATTCCCTCTGTATAAGAATTTATAAAAACAGAGGAGAACGTAATGCGGCTGTCTACGAGAGCAACATACGGCATGCGTCTGTGCTTTATGCTGGCGCTGTCCAAAACGCCGTTAAGCGCGTCGCAGCTTGTCAAGCAAACCGACGTTAGCTTAAAGTACGTCGAACAGCTTTTGCGGCTACTGCGCACGGGCAATATCGTCGAATCGTACAGAGGCAAACAAGGCGGCTACGTGCTTGCGCGAGAGCCGCATAACATTACCGTTCGCGATATGCTCGATGCGGTCGACGACGGATTCGTCGCGCCCGCTTGCGTCGGCGGCGCGTGCGACGATTTGTATTGTCCCAATCGCATAGTGCTCGACAAGATAAGCTCGGGTATAAACGACGTACTCGGCGGCGTTACGCTCGCCGATATGATAAACGATTGCAGAGCGGGGTGCGGCTCGGATAAATGAACCCGATATATCTCGATTATGCGGCGACGACACCCGTCGACCGCGACATAGCGGAGCTTGCGGCTAAGTACATGACGCGGGAGTATTACAATCCCGCATCCGCTCATGCTTGCGGCCAGCGCGCACTGTCGCTTTTGGAGAACGCGCGTGCGGAGCTTGCCGATGCCATAGGGTGCGTTCCGCGCGAACTTGTGTTTACTTCGAGCGGCACGGAAGCGGTTAATCTCGCGTTAAAGAGCATAACGGACGGGCGAGTGGCTGTGTCGGCTATAGAACACGACGCGGCGCTTTCTTGCGCGCGGCATCTCGAATCGAGCGGCGTGGCGGTCGATTATATAGAACCCGACGAGCATGGTATCATTACGCCTAAGTCGCTTAAAGCCGCGCTCAAGCCCGATACTCGGCTCGTGTGCGTAATGGCGGTAAACAATATAATTGGCGCTGTTCAGCCTATAAAAGAGTTGGCGGAGATTGCGCATACGGCAGGAGCGCTGTTTTTTACCGATGCGGTCCAAGCCGTGAACGGCACGAAAATAAACGTTAAAGACAGCGGCGTCGACATGCTGTGCGCTTCTGGACATAAGTTTTACGCGCCCAAGGGCGTCGGCTTTTTGTACGCGCGCCGCGGCGTTAAGCTCGCGCCGCAGATAGAGGGCGGCGAACAGGAATACGGTTTGCGCGCGGGCACGGTGGACGTGCCGTCCGCTTGCGCATTAGTACGGGCTTTTATCAAAGCTCAGGCGCACGTCGACGAATATAACGCGCATACCGAAATCGTGTCGGACGCGTTTATCAAACACTTGAAATACGGAAAACCTATAATATGTCCTACGCGTACGAACGATATAATATCGGTCGTATTCGACGGTATAAACGGCAATAGACTTGCCGTCGCGCTTTCGATGGCGGGGGTATGCTGTTCGGTCGGATCGGCGTGTTCCGCGGGTTCGCAAACGCCGCCGCAAACGCTGTTGCACATGCCCGTCGCCGCCGAGAGTTCGGTAAGGTTTTCTTTCGGTAAAAGAACGAGCGTGGCGCAGGCGGTTCGCGCGGCGCGTATAGTCAACGAGACTGTGCAAAGATTTATGTAGGAGGCAAGCGGCAGTGATAGAACAGCATACTTTTTTCGATAGCGAAACGTCGCAACCGCTCGCAGCGCGCTTGCGTCCGACTTCGCTCGACGAGTTTTTCGGGCAGAAACATCTTTTGGGCGCGGGAAAGATATTGCGCAGGATAATCGAAGGCGATAACGTCGGGTCTATGATATTGTGGGGACCGCCGGGCGTAGGAAAAACTACGCTCGCTCGCATAATAGCGCGCAAGACCAAATCAGAGTTTATAGATTTTTCCGCCGTAACGAGCGGGATCAAAGAGATCAAGCAGGTGATGGAGCAAGCCGAGAGCAACCGTCGTTTCGGACAGAGAACGATACTGTTCGTCGACGAGATACACCGTTTCAATAAAGCGCAGCAGGACGCATTTTTGCCGTATGTGGAAAAGGGCAGTATAGTGCTGATAGGGGCTACTACCGAAAATCCCTCATTCGAGGTAAACGGCGCGCTTTTGTCGCGTTGTAAAGTGTTTGTTCTCAAGGCGCTGTCGTCGGAGGAACTTACCGAGCTTTTGACGCGTGCGTTAAAAGACGAACGCGGATTCGGCGAAATGAAAGTCGAGATCGCGCCCGAGCTTGTGGAAGCGATAGCAAACAAAGCCAACGGCGACGCGAGGAGCGCGCTGTCCACGCTCGAAATGGCTGTGCTTAACGGTGAATTCGACGGAGAAAAAACGATAGTGACCGCAGAGACCGTCGAGCAATGCACGCAACGAAAATCGCTGCTCTACGATAAATCCGGAGAACAGCATTATAATCTGATATCGGCATTGCATAAGTCCATGCGCAATTCCGATCCCGACGCTGCAGTGTATTGGCTCGCTCGCATGCTCGAGGCGGGCGAAGAGCCGTTGTATATCGCGCGTCGGCTTATAAGGTTTTCGAGCGAAGACGTCGGTCTTGCCGATCCTCGCGCGGTGGAGCTTGCCGTTGCCGTGTATCAGGCGTGTCATTTTATAGGCATGCCCGAATGCAGCGTAAATCTTACGCAGCTCGTTGTGTATCTCTCGCTTGCGCCCAAGTCGAACGCAATGGAAGTTGCGTACAATACCGCTCAAGACGATGCGGTAAATATGCTCGCAGAACCGGTGCCGCTTGCAATTTGCAACGCGCCGACTAAGCTGATGCGCGAACTCGAATACGGCAAGGGCTACAAGTACGCTCACGATTATAAGGATAAGCTCACCGCAATGCAGTGCTTGCCCGATTCCTTAAAAAACAGAACCTACTACAGACCGACCGAGGAAGGGCTTGAGGGCAGATTCAAGACGCGGCTCGAATCCATCAAAGAATGGAAGAAAGCGCATTCCGACGATAAATGAGTGCGGAACTTGCTCGAAGTCGAAACAACGTTTAATATAAATAAACTATCGTTTCGACATTCCTTCAATCTTTGCCGCCGAGTTTTTCGTGCGCTTGTTGCATTATTCGCTCGGGTATTTGGTTATCGTCGAGCTTTCTCATTACGTACGCGCCGGCAACCGCGCCGAGCGCAAGACCAATAATAATTTTCTTCATGTTGTCTCCGGTTTTGGATTTGTTTTTCATGTTTCTATTATCCGCAGAAATTTTGATTTTATGCGTCAATGCCGTGGCATTGACGTTTTCAAATGCTTGCAATTATCGCGGTTAAATGATATAATGACAAAGTGGAAGCTAAAGGAGTATTGTTGGGCGTCGATTTCGGATTGAAACGCGTAGGGCTTGCGGTGTGCGACGCCAACCGCATACTCGCAACGCCGTTGCCCGTATACAAAACTACGTCCATGCGAGACACCATCGATCGCGTAGCCGCAGTCGCAAACGATCGCGGCGCGTGCGGGATCGTGATCGGCTTGCCGCTCAATCTCGACGGAACGGAATCGGAAGCGTCGGGGCGGGTGCGTGCGTTTGCGCGCAATCTCGAACGCGTGACGGGCTTGCCGACCGAGCTTATCGACGAGCGGCTGACTACCGTCGAGGCGGACGAGCTTTTGACCGAGGCGGGCGTAAAGCGCAAAACCGAGCGTGACAAGCTGATAGACAGTATGTCGGCTGCGGTAATACTTCAAAGCTTTCTCGAAAAAGACAAAACGGAGAGTAAAATCATGGCAGAAGAACAAAACATCGCCGAGCTTATCGACGACGAAGTTATCACGCTTTACGACGACGACAACAATCCCGTCGATTTCAACGAAGAAGCGGTCGTGGAATACGAGGGCGATTTTTACGCGTTGCTCACGCCCGTTAAGCCCATGGAAGGTTTGGCGGAAGACGAGGCGCTTATTTTCAAGATAATCGAAGAGGACGAGGAGACGGACGCATTCGAGCCTGTCACCGACGAGCGCACGCTCGACGCCGTTTTCAACGAGTACCTCAAGTGCGTAGCCGACGCCGAGTGCGATTGCTGTGGCGGCGAATGCGATTGCGATCACGATTGCGACGGTAAATGCGATCATGACGGCGAATGCGACCGCGACGGTTGCGGCGAAAAATGCGGTTGCGAACACCATAAACACGATTGACGTACGGAATTACAAAGAAAATATCATAAACGTGCGAAAAGCGGTCTAAAAAGATTTGCTAAATTTTTCGCGCTGTGATAAAATGTATGAGGTTGTTTGCGGAACTTTGCGTTCCGTTACGGCTATTACTCACTCGGCATATTTTCTGTGCGCAATAAATCTTTTCATGTTGCGTTCTTGCCGAGGCGGTAAACAGGAGATATATTATGGCTAATATTATCACGATGAAACAGCTTTTGGAAGCGGGCGTTCACTTTGGACATCCCACGCGCAAGTGGAATCCCAAAATGAAAAAGTATATTTATGTCGCGCGTAACGACATTCATATCGTCAACCTCGAGAAAACGGTGGAAATGATCGACAAGGCGTATACCTTTGTCAAAGACACCGCAGCCGAGGGTAAGTCGATACTTTTCGTCGGCACCAAAAAGCAAGCGCAGGAAGCGGTCATGCAGGAAGCGACCAAGTGCGGCATGTACTATGTCAATTCCCGTTGGCTGGGCGGCACGCTCA
Source organism: uncultured Christensenellaceae bacterium (assembly GCA_910587805.1). Classification (GTDB taxonomy): domain Bacteria; phylum Bacillota; class Clostridia; order Christensenellales; family Pumilibacteraceae; genus Anaerocaecibacter. The sequence continues at coordinate 18,800 of CAJUNM010000017.1, forward strand.
CTAATTTCTCGACCATTCGTTCGCGCATAGAGCGTCTCAACAAGCTCAACCTCATGGAAAAAATGAACGAGTTTTCTCTCCTTCCCAAAAAAGAGGTGCTCGAGCTTAAAGCGGAACGCGACAAATTGGAGACCAATCTCGGCGGCATAAAAGATATGCGTTCGCTCCCCGGCGCGTTGTTTATCGTCGACCCCAAGAAAGAGCACAACGCCGTTTTGGAAGCGCGCAAGCTGCATATTCCCATTGTGGCAATAGTCGATACCAACTGCGATCCCGACGAGATAGACTACGTTATCCCCGGCAACGACGACGCTATCCGCGCTATCAAGCTCATAGCGGGCGCAATGGCGGATGCCGTTATCGAGGCGCGCGAAGGCGAAGAGGGTTTGGCTGCACGCCGCGCAGTGGAAGCGCAAATGCAAGCCGAGACCGAAGTTGCCAATGCTGCGGTTAAGGTGATCGAGAGCGAGGCTACTCCCGAGCAGCTCGAAAACCTCGTCGAATCGGTCGAAGCTCCCGCCGAGGCGTAATTCGGTATAAAGTACAAAACGAAAAAAAACAAATATATAAATTCAGAGGTAAATTATGGAGATAACGGCTAAGGACGTTGCAAAACTGAGAGACATCACCGGTGTCGGTATGATGGCGTGCAAAAAAGCGCTTATCGAGACGAACGGAGATATAGATAAAGCTTGCGAATATCTGCGCGAGCAGGGCATGTCGATAGTTGCCAAAAAGGCGTCGAGAATAGCCGCCGAGGGTGCGGTTAAATCGGCAGTGTCCGACGATAAGCATACGGGCGCGCTCGTAGAGATAAACTGCGAATCGGATTTCGTCGCCAAAAGCGACGTGTTCGTCGCGCTTTGCGACAAAGTGGCAAAAGCCGCAGCCGCAGCTAAGTGCGAAACCGTCGAGGCGCTCGGCGCGGTCAAGACCGACGAAGGCACTGTCAGCGAGCTTGTCACTGCGGCTACCGCAAAAACGGGCGAGAAGATCTCTTTGCGCAGAGTCGCTATACAGTCCGCAGCAAACGCTATAGAGGAAACGTATATCCACATGGGCGGCAAAATGGGCACGCTCGTAGAGATAGCTTGCGAAGGACTTTCCGCCGATAAAACGGGCGAAGTCGTCACGATGGCTCACGACGTTGCCATGCACGTCGCGGCAAGTCAGGTAAACTATGTTAATAAGGACGAAGTGCCTTCGGAGACCGTCGAGCATGAGCGCGCCATAATCCACCAGCAGCTGCTCAACGACGAGAAAAACAGCAAAAAGCCCGAAAAGGTATTGCAGATGATCGCCGAAAACAAGCTCGGCAAATTCTTCGAGGAAAACTGCTTGCTTTATCAAGAGTTTGTCAAAGATCCGTCGGTCACGGTTGAGCAATATGTGGCGCAAACCGCCAAAAAAGTCGGAGCAAAGCTTACTGTCGTGCGTTTTGTCAAGTTTGTCATGGGCGAAGGTATCGAAAAACGCACCGATAATCTCGCAGAGGAAATCGCAAAGCTTTCCGCAAAATAAAACAGTTACGTCGGCTTACCGTAATTCGATAAGCCGACTTTTTCAAACGACTCATCACGCCGACACCGTGTATTATTAAGTTGCTTATGCGGCGATATAACACGGTAACATGCGTGCGGTTCTGTCGTTTGTTCGTAATCGTGCAAGGTCGTAACTTTTGCTCGGAAATGCGAAAAACAGTATAACGACTTTAACAGACAGCGAACATTCGGAACGGTAATTTCAATCTTGTTTGAGTAAAAGCCAAAGTACAGCCGGAGCAGGCATACGCGGCTTTGACGAGATCTACGAATGTTTGGCGCGAAGTTAAACGTTCTCTGCCGAGGTCGGCATCGATAAAGGAGTACTTATGTACAAGAGAGTTCTTCTCAAATTGAGCGGCGAGGCGCTCGGCGGAAACTCGGGCACGGGTATAGATCCCGATACCGTCGAAGGCGTAGTATGCCAACTCGTCGAGCTGAATAAGCGCGGCGTAGAGGTAGCAATAGTAGTCGGCGGCGGCAATTTTTGGCGCGGCAGACAGGGCGTCGCCATGAATAAGGTGACAGCCGATCACATGGGTATGATTGCTACCGTCATGAACGCGCTCGCATTGCAGGACGCGATCGAAAAGAAAGGCGTGCCCACTCGCGTGCAAACGGCGCTGTCCATTCCGGATGTTGCCGAGCCGTTCATATTGCGCAAGGCGCTCAGGCATTTCGAGTGCGGACGAATAGTTATATTCGCATGCGGCACGGGAAATCCTTACTTTACAACCGATTCCGGCGCGGCGTTGCGCGCGGCGGAGATCAAAGCCGACGTACTGCTCATGGCAAAAAACGTCGACGGCGTATACGACAGCGATCCCAAGGTGAATAAGAACGCGAAAAAACTCGACGAACTTTCGTATATGGAAGTTCTCAACAAAAACATTGCGGTCATGGACTTTACGTCCGTGACGATGTGCATGGAAAACAAAGTACCGATCGTAGCGTTCGGTCTCGCGGAAAAGGACAGTATAGTCCGCGCGGCGTCGGGCGAACGCATCGGAACGATCATTCATTAAAAACAACACCAGAACGGATGTTAAAAAGTCGGAAAGTGCATTCATCGCGCCGACACATACTGATTTGCGGCAAATATATGCCGGCGAAATACGATAGTTCGCGAAACGTTTGACTGTTTGTCCGCACGACGCGCGACTACACTTTCAAAACATTTTATGACAAGGAGGTCATGGTAAAATAATGCAAAACGAAACATTGATCGCGCAGTCGAACAAGATCGACGAAAAGCTCAATAAGGTATTGGATCATCTCAAAACGGAACTCAATTCCATGCGCGCAGGTCGCGCCAATCCCGTGGTTTTGAGCCGTGTGCTTGTCGATTATTACGGCACGCAAACTCCGCTCAATCAAATGGCGAACATTTCCGTTACGGATGCGCGCACTCTCACGGTGTCGCTTTACGACGTGTCGGCGCTCAAGGAAGCCAAAAAAGCTATAACGGCAGCCGATCTCGGGCTTAATCCCGTAGACGACGGCAAAGTGATAAGACTTTCGTTCCCGCAGCTCACGGAGGATCGCCGCAGAGAGCTTATAAAGCAAGCCAAAAAAACGGGCGAGGACAGCAAAGTCGCGCTTCGCAACGAACGTAGAGACGCTCTCGACGTTGCGAAAAAGCTTAAAAAAGAAGTTTCGGAAGACGAGATCTCCGAATTTGAAAAGCTTATACAGAAAAAGCTCGACGGAGCGATCGAAAAAGTCGAAAAGCTTATAAAGGACAAGGAAGCCGACCTTCTTGAGATCTGATATTCCCGCGCATATAGGAATAATTATGGACGGCAACGGCAGATGGGCGACGCGGCGGCTTTTGCCGCGCACTGCGGGTCACCGCGCAGGCGTCAAAAATATCGTTCCCGTCGTAACCGCCGCGTTCGACCGCGGCGTGTCGGTCGTTACTCTTTATGCGTTCTCCACCGAGAACAAGGGGAGAGCCAAAGACGAGGTCGACGGACTGATCGATCTTATCAGAAAACAAATGCGCCCTATGACTCGCGATCTGATCGCGCGCGGCTCGCGAGTAGGGTTTATCGGCGATATCGAATATTTCCCGAACGACGTACAAAATATTTTGTGCGAGATCGCAGCGGAAAACAGTCATATCGAGAACGCGCAAATCGTAAATATAGCTTTGAATTACGGCGGGCGCGAGGAGATAGCGCGCGCGGCGCGGCTTGCGTCGGAGAGCGGCGAGGTCACTCGAGCGCGAATAGAGCGCTATCTTTACACCGCGGACATGCCGCCGCTCGATATGATAATCAGAACAGGTGGCGAAAAGCGGTTGAGCAATTTTTTATTGTACCAAGCCGCGTACGCCGAACTTTTCTTTTCCGATACGTTGTGGCCGGATTTTAACGAAAACGAACTGACGGGAATACTCGACGAATTTGCGCACAGACAGCGCAGGTTCGGAAAATAGGACGAGCTTACTTCGCAATGAAAAATACACGTGCAGTCACAGGAATATTGGTAACGGCGGTCTACATCGCGATCGTGGTGCTTTCGGCATACGTGCACCCATTGTTTTTGGATGTCTTTATTCTCGCCGTAGCCGTGCTCGGCACGTACGAGATGGGAAACGCCGTATCGAAGATGATGAGCCCCAATATCGTTGCGTTGAACATGACAGCCGTCGGCGTCGGGTTCGGCGCGTTTTGGTTTGCGCAGTACTTTTTCAGAACGTATTCCGCGGGACTCGCCGGTTATATGGTCGCGCTCGTCGTGATGATACTCGTTACGCTGATAGTTACGGCGTCGTCTAAAAAATACGTCAGGGGAAACGCCGCGTCCACCGTGCTCGTTATGATGTATCCGGGCGCGATCCTCATGTTTACTATGGCGATGAACTACTTTATCGACGTTGACGGCGCGTTCATATTGGCGTCGGGCGCCACGCCGTACAGGAGCGCCGCGATAGGCTTGCAGTTTATCGTGCCGGCGTTTACCGATATGTTCGCTTATCTCGTCGGCAGCAGGCTTAAAGGCAAAAAGCTTGCGCCGAAGATCAGTCCGAACAAAACGATATCGGGCGCGATAGGCGGTCTGTTGGGCGGCTTGCTCGCGGCGGGCATCGTTTTGTTGCTGACGTTCTTGGGTGTGTATTACAAAGTCAATATTTGCGGTTTGCAGTTAATAAACGACAATTGGACGGTCACTATCGTCGTACTGCTCGTTCTCGGGCTTTTCGGTTCGGTATTCGATCAATTGGGCGACCTTTTGGCGTCGTATATAAAACGGCAAGCCGATATAAAAGACTTTTCAAATCTATTGCCGGGGCACGGCGGAATCATAGACCGTGTCGACGGGTTTATGTTGAGCGGAGTATTCTATTATTTATTCTTCGCGGTGTTGATACTGATATGAAAAAGATCGCCGTAATAGGTTGCACGGGTTCGATAGGCGTTCAAACGCTCGACGTCGTGCGCACACACAGAGACGAGTTTACGATAAGCGCGCTTTCTTGCGGTCACGACGCGGACGCGCTTATTAAGTATGCAAAGGAATTCGATTGCCGCACGCTCGGTATCTACGACGCGACGCGACGCATCGAAGTAGCGGCGGCTACGGGCGGCAACGTTTTTTGCGGCGATGATGCGCTTACGGAGATAGCGCGTTCCGACGCCGACATCGTCGTAGTTGCGGTTGTCGGCATGATCGGGCTGTCCGCAGTGCTCGAAGCGTTAAAATGCAAAAAGACAGTCGCGCTTGCCAACAAAGAATCGCTCGTTGCGGGCGGCGCAATAGTAAACGAATATCTGAAAAAGTACGGCGGAGAAATTCGTCCCGTTGACTCTGAGCACTCGGCGGTGTGGCAGTGTTTGCGCGGAGAAACCGAATTTAAGCGCATAATACTTACCGCGAGCGGCGGACCGTTTTTCGGTTATAACGGGGATTTGAGCCGCGTTACGGTCGCGCAAGCGGTAGCGCATCCGAATTGGAAAATGGGCAGAAAGATATCCGTCGATTCCGCGACTATGATGAATAAAGGTCTCGAGATAATCGAGGCGCGTTGGCTTTTCGATACAGAAAATATAGATTACGTTATCCACCCCGAAAGCGTCGTTCACTCTATGGTTGAGTTTGCCGACGGTTCCATAAAAGCGCAAGCGGGTTCGCCCGATATGCGGCTGCCCATTTTGTACGCTATGGCGGATGCGCATGTCGAACGCGAGTATAAGCCGCTTTCTATCCCGATGAGCTTGAGGTTTTTGCCGCCCGACGAGCAAAGATTCCCCGCGCCGCGCCTTGCGAAGGACGCGATAAAGGCGGGAGGAAACTCCGCCGTAATGCTCAATGCCGCAAACGAAGCTGCCGTGCGCCTGTTTTTGGAAGGCAAGATAAAGTTTACCGAAATAGTCGATACGGTAGCGCGCACAATGGATCGCGAACAAGTCGAGCGGCTGAGCGATGCGTCGAGCGTATTCGATACGCATAATCGCATATATAATAAAATATATTTTAATTAAATATACTGTTATCGAGGAACAAAGTGTATTTCGGATATTTGATATTGTCACTCGTAATATTGCTGTTCATGGTGCTCATACACGAGTTGGGACACTATACAACGGCAAAGATATTGGGCTTTACCGTCGAGGAGTTTGCTATCGGGTTCGGTCCGAAATTGTTTTCCGTTCGACGTAAAAACGGCGAGAGATTTTCCGTGCGCGTGTTGCCGCTCGGCGGATTCTGCGCGTTCTACGGCGAAACGTCGGAAACGCCTGACGAAAAGTCGGCGCGCGAGAATAATACTCGAGAGAAAGATGAAAAGGGCGGAGAGGGCGGTAAAGTCGAAAAAGGCGGTAAAGTCGAAAAAGGCGAAAAAGGCGATCGCGAAATCGATTCGGAAAAACACGACACTGCGCAAACACGCATCGATAATGTAAAAGAATCCAAAGCCGACGACGATCTGTTGAGTTTTGTCATGAAATCCGAACTTGTCGAGCGTGAAAAGTCGGCAATCGCAGATAGCGGCGTAAAGACCGACGCAGCGAAGTCCGAGGAAAAGACGGTGCGCTTCGATAAAAACGGCAATCCCGCAAAAACGTTCAACGAGCAAAAGCCGTGGAAACGCATTATTGTTTTGCTCGGCGGCGTGCTGTTTAATTTTTTGTCTGCATTTATCTTTTCGCTCATATTTATATGGGCGGTGGGCTATTCGTTGCCGCAGGTATATGAAAAGCACGTCGACGCAAGTCAAGCGGAGTATAATCCCGCGTTCGAGATAGGCGACGTTATCCTCGGCGTAAACGGCAGGGATATAGGCGTAATGAATTCGTTTTCGGAACTGCTCGAAGATTGCGGCGAGGGCGAGGTCACGCTGAAGATCTCGCGCGGCGGCGAAATTACGGAAATAAAAGCGAACAGAACAATGATAGACGCAGTGGACGACGACGGAAAACCGTACAAGTATCTCGGATTCGGAATAAACACAAAGTATATCGATACGGGAAACAATGCGGGCAATGCGTTCAAGTATTGCGTGCCGTTCACGTTCAAACTGTCGTGGTCGATAATCGGATCGTTCGGCGAAATTTTTACGGGCAAAGAACCGATAACGTCGATGACCGGACCGATAGGCTCGCTCAATACGATGGCTCGGCTTTCGCAGGCGGGTTGGCAGAATATACTGTTGCTTTTGCCGCTGCTCGCGAGCAATCTTGCCATTTTCAATATCTTGCCGTTTCCCGCGCTCGACGGCGCGCATATAGTTTTCACTGTTATAGAGTGGATAAGAAAAAAGCCGATAAACCGTAAGGTCGAAGGCATGATACACGGCATAGGGCTTATTGTTTTGCTGTTGTTCGTGGTAGTGGTTGACATTTTATCGTTTGTGTTGTAAAATAAACGTGTGAGTACGAGAACCGTAAAAATCAAGAATATAGCGATAGGCGGCGGCAACAAGATTGCCGTGCAGTCTATGACCAATACCGATACTCTCGACATTGCGGCAACGTCCGATCAGCTCAAGCGATTACAGCTTGCGGGCTGCGATATCGCGCGTCTTGCGGTATCGAGCACAGCCGAAGTCGACGCATGCAAAAATTATATCGGCAAGTTCGATATACCGCTCGTAGCCGATATACAGTTCGATTATATGCTTGCCGTAAAGTGCTGCGAGATCGGGTTCGATAAAATACGTTTCAACCCGGGCAACATAGGCGACGAGAGCAAAGTCGAATACCTCGTCGATTGCTGTAAAGCTCACGGCACGCCCGTGCGCATAGGCGTAAACACCGGCTCGCTCGAAAAAGACCTCGAAGGCGAGCCGCCGTCCGCCGCGCTCGTAAAAAGCGCGTTAAAGCACGTGCGCTTGCTCGAAAAATTCGGGTTTTACGATACGGTTATCTCCGTCAAATCGTCGGACGTAAAGACGGCTGTGGACGCATATCGCGCGCTGTCGCGAGAGGTTGATTACCCGTTGCACGTAGGGGTGACCGAAGCGGGTACGGAACTGCGCGGCATAACGCGCTCGGCTATAGGCATAGGATCGCTTCTGCTTGACGGCATCGGCGATACGATACGCGTATCGCTGTCCGGCGACCCCGTCGAGGAAGTCAAGGCGGCGCGGCTCATTTTGCAAGAAGCGGGCATAGATAAAAACTATTGTCAAATAGTGTCGTGTCCCACTTGTTCGCGTTGTAAGTACGACTTAAAGTCGATAGTCGACGCATTGAAAGAACAGACAAAAGACGTAAAAGCGCCCGTCAAGGTGGCTGTCATGGGTTGCGTTGTAAACGGTCCCGGCGAGGCTAAGGACGCCGACTTCGGCGTTGCGGGCGGCGGTGGAAATAAAGCCGCGCTGTTTGTAGGCGGCAAAGTGATCAAAACCATACGCACCGACGAAATACTTCCCGAGCTGAAACGACTGATAGACCGAAAGGCTGAAGAATATAACAAATGAATGCCATATACATAGCTATAAACAAAAAAACCGATAACAAATACGCCGACGTGCGTTTCGCGGAAGCGCGGTTTACGGGCGACGCCGCGACTGTAAAGATCGTTTGCTCAAAACACGATTACGAAAAATACCGTGCGCTTATGCCCGAACTCAATGCGCTCGTCGCCGCCGAGTGCAGGTTTAACTGTACGGTAAAAACCGAGCTTTTGCCGAGCGATCCGAGCGCCGAGACGCTGTATGCGTGCGTTTCGGAGTATATGAAAAAATTCCCGTATCTCGCAACGGCAGCGGACAGCATGGAAACCGACGTAGCGCGAGTCAAACTGAAATTGCATAAAGCGATGTACGAGCTTGCAAAAAAGGACTCGTTGCCGCGGCTCGAAGAATATCTTAAAAACAGATTCGTCGAGGATATACGGCTTGAGATCGAACGAGTCGATTTCGGCGATATGCGCGAATCGGAGACCCCGACGCACATAAACAAGAATTATGCGTTGAGATCGCTCGCAAACGTGATAGGCAATATCGACGCGTCGTCCGCAATGTCCGCGGCGGGCGTGGACGGCAATGCCGAAAATCTCGTCGTTTGCGGAATATTCACTATGGCTACTTCGTTTATGAGCAAGTCGGACGGAGTAAAAGCGTCGCGCCCGTACGAAAAATGCGTGCTGTACGACGGAGAGCATACGCTGCAGTGCAGATATTTTCCGCGTGACGGCGGCACTCTGATACACCCCGAACTTTTGAATAAACCCGTGTGTGTGGTCGGGACAAGCGAAGTAGCAAGGGGCAGAGGCGGCGAAACGTCTATGCTTATAAGATCGCTTGCGGAATGCTCGGCGGACGGATTGATCCCCGTACCCGCGCCGCAGCCGCGCGACTATAAAAAAATCAAGCCGCAGCCTTACGAGGAGTACGTGCAAACGAGTTTGTTTCAAACGAGCGTCGGCGAACTGCCCAAAGAGCTTAAGGGGAGTTTTACCGTGTTCGATTTCGAGACTACGGGCTTGAGTATATTTTATGATAAACCGACCGAGATCGGCGCGGTAAAGGTCGTCGACGGCGTTATTACCGAAACGTTTTCCACACTTATAGACCCGCAACGCCCGATACCGCCCGAAGTATCTGAAAAAACGGGCATAACGGACGATATGGTAAAGGGCAAACCGAAAATTTCCGAAGTTCTCGCGGATTTCTACAAGTTCAGCTATGGCTCCGCGCTCGTCGGGCATAATATATCTTTCGATTTCCCGTTCTTGCTCAAGTTCGGCAATCGCGCGGGATTCACGTTCGGCGATAGACGCACTTTCGACACTATGGGAATGGCTCCGCGCGCGATTCACGGCATAGAAAGCGTTTCGCTCGACAGCGTACTCAATAAGCTCGGCATGGTCAACGACAATGCGCACCGCGCGCTTTCCGATGCGCTCATGACCGCCAAAGCGTTTATCGCTATGACGAAAATAATATACGCGGAAAAGTGATATGTAAATCAGCAATTATTTTTTGTAAATATATTGACAACAATGGAAATTGTGATATAATATAAGAGATTACGATTTATTTGAATACATATTGGGAAGGAGTGTATGAAAAATAAAGTATTCGTTAAAAAAATAATTGCAAGCATTGCGACGGTTTGCGGCATCGCAATATTTTGCTGTTCTTTGATTTCTTGCGTGAAAGAGAAAGATTACAGAGCGGTGTTTTTGCATAATTGGGGCGTTGAATTGCCGGAAAATATGGAAAAGCAATTTAGCAAACAAGAGGATAATTGGGGGCATTACGGAGCGAGATTCGCTACTTTTATTTGTGAAAGCGAGCCGACCGAATTTTTGAAAGACTTTGAAAAAGAGCGTTCCGAAAACGTCAGTAAACATATCGATAAAGCGTTGAGCGAGGCTCGAATAAAGATACCGGAAAAATATATTCCCGATATGTCAAAAGACTATTATTGGAAATATTACTGCAGAAAACATTTGGATAATCAAGAATATAAAAACCCTGTCGATTATTATATTATGTTATATTTTACAGATGATATGCGTTTATCGATATATCAGTATTTTGAATCAAATGAAATACCTAAGTTATAGGAACAAACTTTGACCGCATAATAATTTGTAAAAAACCGTTGTAAGTCGAGCGAAAACACTTGCAAAAAATTCGGCTTTGTGGTATATTGTCAATATAGGTATTATGTAGTAGCGTGAGAGTGGGTTTTGCCCGCTCTCACTTGCTATGAGATACAACGAGCGAGTTTATTATTTTGCTTGCTCGGCGCGTCTGTAATCGGAGGTCGATATAAACAACGTGATCGAAAGGGCAAAGCCCGTTATAGAAAACACTCTGTCCGCGCTCGGCTACGAGCTTGTGGATATAGAGTACAAAAACCTGTACGGGCAAAAGCACCTTATAGTTTACGTCGCGTCGGAGCGCGGCATTTCGCTCGACGATTGCGAGATCGTTTCAAACGCTCTCGACAAGCCGCTCGACGATCTCGATCCTACGGCGGGCGTTCCGTACTGTTTGGACGTGTCGTCGCCGGGGCTTGACCGTCCGTTCAAGACGCGGCGCGATTACGAACGCAATTACGGTAAGTCCGTCGAGATCAAACTGTATGCGCCGTTATCCGGCACAAAGGACAAGCTTATCGTCGGCAAGCTTGTTTCGTATGACGACGACAGCGTTGCCATAGAGACCGCCGACGGCAAAACTTTATCGGTTAAAAACTCCGCAGCGGCGCTCGTTCGCCCGCACATCGAGTTTTGACATATATTCAAACAACAAAATCAGAAAATAAATTTCGGAGACAAACATGGCTAAAAAGAACTCTACACTGACGTTGAATGCGGAATTTTTCGATGCGTTAAGCGATCTCGAATCGGAAAAAGGCATCAAAAAAGAGGATTTTATCGGTGCGATGGAGGACGCTCTTACAAGCGCATATAAAAAGCAGTACGGCGTTCCCAAACAGATCAAAATAATCCTCACGCCCGAGACTAAAACGTTCGCTATCTATACCTGCCAAAAAGTAGTAGAGCAGGTCGAGATCCGCGAGGCGGAGATAAGTCTCGAGGACGCGCGTCTTATCGACAAAAAATACAAGGTCGGCGACGATATATACATGCCCGTCGACGCCAACGAATTCGGCAGAATAGTCGCGCAGATGGCAAAGCAGATCGTCACGCAGAAGTTGCGCGCGCTCGAGAGCGAAAAGGCGTACAGCGAGCTTGCCGAAAAGGAAGAAGAGCTTGTCAACTGCGTAGTCACTCGCATCGAGGCGAAAAACGTTTATGTGGAGATAAACAAAATGGAAGCCGTGCTGTATCCCAAAGATCAGCTTCCCGGCGACCGTTTCAAAGTCGGCGACAAAGTAAAGGTTTTCGTACGCGGCATCAAGACCGCGCAGCGCGGACCGCAAGTGCTCGTAACGCGCACCGCGCCCGGGTTTATCCGTCGCTTGTTCGAGCTTGAAGTTCCCGAGATCACGAGCGGCGTCGTGGCTATTAAAGGCATCGTTCGCGAAGCGGGCTTGCGCACCAAAATGGCGGTATATTCCAACGATTCGAGCGTGGACGCCGTCGGCGCGTGCGTAGGTAATCACGGAACGCGCGTAAACAGCATAATATCGGAAGTAGGCGGCGAAAAGGTCGACATCATACCGTGGCACGAGGATCCGCTCGAGTTTATAGCTTGCGCATTGCTGCCCGCAAAGGTGGTTATGGTAGAGGCGAACGAGGCGGAGCACGTCGCGACCGTCGTTGTAATGGACGATCAGTTGAGCCTTGCTATAGGCAGAGAGGGCGTAAACGCGCGCCTTGCCGCTAAGCTGACCAATTGGAAGATAGACATCAAGCCGTATTCGACAATGAAAAACGAGGTCAAGGCGGCTACCGAACGCGCAGAACAAATGGGCAGCGACAACTTCGATGTATTCGACGAAGACCTCGGAGAACTCGACTGATGAAACACGTTCCGCTTCGCACCTGCGTCGTGTGTCGCAATCAAAAAGAAAAGTCGGAACTCGTGCGCATAGTCAAAGCCAAAGACGGGCGAATATTCGTTGACGACGGAGGCAGAGCGGAAGGGCGCGGCGCATATGTTTGCAAAAGCGAAAGCTGCATGACGGACGCGCTCAAAAAGAAGGCGCTCAATCGCGTGTTCAAAACGCAGATACCGCAAGAGACGTACGACGCGCTTTATGCGGCGGTGCAAGCGAATGAACGATAAATTCACATCTATGATAGGTTTTGCGAAGCGCGCGGGAAAGATAGTCTACGGATACGATAATCTTTTGGGCGCACGGCGCGTAAAGCTTTATGCGGTCAGCACTACCGCATCGGAAAAACTGCAACGGAATATGCAAATGCTCGCCGATAAGTTCTCGCGTCCGCTGGTCACGGCGGAACTTCTCGAAACGATAGTCGGCAACAACTGCAAAGCGCTCGGCATAACCGACGCAAACATGGCAAAAGCAATGCTCGATTGTGCTGCGGGCAATGCGGACAGATACAGAATATAGATATATTCGGAGGGACTTTTGGACAACAACGAGATCGTAGCAAAGAGAAACGAGGAAAAAGGCAAGGAAGATTTCAAGAGACTTGCCGTGCTTTTGGAAGGCAAGGAGTTTTCCGAGTTTTTGGAGCGTGTTTCGGAAATAAGAAAGCGTGCGGATAAGCTGTACGCGGCGGGTCGTGCAAAGCAGGCTGCTATGCGCGAGGCTGTCGCGCGCGAAAAAGAGCGCGAACGCGAGCTTGCTATGGAGGCAGAGCTTGCGGCAAAAGCAAGCGCCGAGTCCGCTCAGCCCGTGTCGAACGTCTCTGAACTCGACTCTGCGGAAAAAGCGGAAACGGCGGAAACGGCAAAGCCCGAACCCGTCGAAACGCATGCGGAGAGCGAAGCGAAGCCGACAGTTCCCGAATCCGAAAATTCGGAGAAAAAGGAAGTCAAAACGGAGCAGTCCGAACCCGCGAAGCCCGCGGAAACGACGCGCACCGCTATACCGAGCTATATTCGCGGTGTTGTTCGTCATGCGCCAAAGCCGCCCGAGCGTCCCAGAGAGCCGCGCCCTAAAACGTCCGCGCAAGGCGGCGTAAGACCGTCGACGCGTCCGCAAGCGCCGCGACCCGTCGGCGCGCGCACGAGCACGGCAATGCCCAAGTTCGATCCGCCCGCCGCGCAAAGAAAGCGCGAACCTGCGGGTAAGAAGGCTTTTGCAAAGCCCGAGGACAAGCGGCAGATGAGCAAACGCACGCTTATCCATCGCGGATATATACAGGAAAACGTAGAAGAAGAACGCATGGGCACGCGCAAGCTCAAAAACAAAAAGATCAATAAAGTTGTGCCTTTTGCGCCCATAGTCATAGAAAATGCGGTCATTACTACCGAAAATTTAACGGTCAAAATACTTTCCGAAAAGATAGGAAAGACCGCGCAAGAGATCATCAAGCAGCTTATGGAACTCGGGATCATGACCACTATAAATTCCGTGGTCGATTTCCCCACAATGCAGCTTGTTGCCGATGCGCTCGGCGTCAACATAGAGCTTAAGCTCGAAAAGACGAAAGAGGAAGAGCTTTTGGCGCTTCACTCCGAGCCGGACGCAGCCGAAAGCTTGCGCCCGCGTCCGCCGATCGTTACGGTAATGGGTCATGTCGATCACGGTAAAACGTCGTTGCTCGACGCCATCCGCAAGACGTCGGTCGCCGAAGGCGAGGCGGGCGGTATTACGCAGCACATCGTCGCGTATTCCGTAGAGCTTACCGGTCAAAAGATAACGTTTTTGGATACGCCCGGACACGAGGCGTTTACCGAAATGCGCAGACGCGGCGCAATGGTCACCGATATTGCGGTGCTCATAGTTGCCGCCGACGACGGCGTTATGCCGCAGACGGTCGAGGCGATCAAGCATGCCAAAGAAGCGGGCGTGCCTATAGTAGTCGCGATAAACAAAATCGATAAACCCGGCGCTAACGCCGAGCGTATAAAACAGCAGCTTGCCGAGCATGAGCTTTTGCCCGAGGAGTGGGGCGGCGACGTGCCCATGATCCCTATTTCCGCAAAGAAGGGCACGGGCATAGACGACTTGCTCGAAAATATACTGTTCAAAGCGGAAGAGAAAGGACTTTCGGCTAACCCCGATCGCTATGCTCGCGGCTACGTTATAGAAGCGCGTCTCGATAAAGGCAGAGGTCCCATAGCGTCGGCGATAGTTCAAAACGGAACGTTGCACGTCGGCGACTTTATAGTATCCGGCAAAACGTACGGAAAGGTGCGTTCGCTCACCGACGACCGCGGAAACATCATCAAAGCCGCCGGTCCGTCCATGCCCGTGGCGGTTTACGGTCTTGCGCAAGTTCCTTCGGCGGGCGATCCGATAGTCGCGGTCGAAAGCGAAAAGATGGCGCGTCAGGTCATCGAGGAGCGTGCGGCTAAAGCGCGCGTGGAAATGCTCGAAAACGTGCCTACAACCGATCCGATGAAAGCATTTGAAAACGCGCCTACCGATAAGGAACGCGAGATACGGCTCATAATCAAATCGGACGTTCAGGGTTCGAGCGAGGCGCTCAAAGACGCCGTGGTGAAACTCTCGAACGACGAAATAAAAATAAGCGTAGTTCATACGGGCGTCGGCAATATAAACAAGTCCGACGTAATGCTCGCCGACGTAGCGAAAGCGCGCATTATAGGCTTTAACGTAAAGCCCGACGGCGACGGACGTTCTTCCGCCGAGCGTCTTGGCGTAAGCATAAAGCTGTACAGCATAATTTACGATGTTATAGACGAGATCACGGCGGAGATAGAGTCTATGCTCGCGCCTAAGATGGTCGAACGTATCACCGGTAAAGCGCAGGTCCGCAGCATATTCAAAGTTTCGGGCGTCGGGATCGTTGCCGGTAGCTATGTGCAAACGGGCAAGATCGTTCGCGGCGGAAAAGCGAGACTTTACCGCGGCGGAAAACAGATATTCGACGGCAACATCGTCGGACTCAAACGGTTCAAGGACGACGCGAAGGAAGTCACGATCGGCTTGGAATGCGGTATCGCGCTCGGCGATTACACCGACTATCTCGAGGACGATATCATCGAGTGCTATGTCATCGAAAAGGAGACTAAGTGAACGGTAACAGTCACAGACCGGAACGCGTTGCAAGCGTGATAAAACGCGCCGTAGCGGTGATTATCGAAAACGAACTGTCCGATCCGCGCATTCACGGCGTGAGCGTTGTCGATGCGGTAGTTACGAAAGATCTCAAAATGGCGAAGATATACGTATACATCGAGCATGACGATACCGACGCGCTCAAAGCATTGCAAAACAGCGCGGGGTATGTGCGCAGACTCCTTGCCGAACAGATCAAGGAAATGCGCGTCGTGCCTTCGCTCGTATTCGAGCTTGACAAGTCTCAGTCTTATTACGAGCGCATAGATACTTTGATCAGGGGCTTGAGCAGTGAAAAACATAACGACGACAATAATTGACGCCATAAAAAGCAGTACCGACGTATTGGTTTGCGGGCACATTCGTCCCGACGGCGACTGCGTCGGTTCGGCGCTCGCAATGCGCCGAATATGTCGGAACTTGGGCAAATTCGCCGACGCCGTATGTGACGTCGACGATTTTGCGTCGTTTTTGTTTTTGCCCGATCGCGAGTTGTTTTGCAAACCGAGAAAGGAGTATTACGATCTGTTTATTGCCGTCGACTGCGCAACGGAGTCTCGGCTCGGCAAGTACAAGAACAATCTCGTCGAGGCTAAAAACAGTATTTATATCGATCATCATCCCGGAAATACGGGCTACGCCGAGATCAATTGTCTCGAGCCGGCGGCGTCGAGCACTTGCGCGATAATATACGAATTGTTCGAGGGTACGGGGCTTATCGACAAAGAAACGGCTACCATGCTGTACACCGGTTTGTCGACCGATACGGGGCATTTTATGCACGCCAATACCGATGCGCGAGTGTTCGAGATAGCGGCGGAACTGTGTAGGCTCGGTGTAGACGTAGCGGAAGTAAATCACGGAATATATTGCGATGTGAGCAAAAACAAACTGAAATTGACCGCGCGGACTCTCGAAGGAATGAGATTCTACGAGGGCGGGAAAATCGCGCTCATCACGATAACGCAAAACGATCTTGCCGAGTGCGGCTGCACTACGGAAGATACGGAAGGACTTATAGACAACGCCACGAGCGTGCACGGCGTGCAAATATCGATCGCCGTGTGCGAACAGCAAGGTAATATGTGTCGGGTGTCGTTGCGCTCGGTGCAAGCCGACGTTTCCAAAGTGGCGAACAAGTTCGGCGGAGGCGGGCATAAACTCGCATCGGGCTGCATAATATCGGGCGCATGCGAGACGGTAGTGGAAAAGATCGCGGCGGCAGCCGCGTCGGCGTTGTGATATGAACGGACTTATAAATCTGTATAAGCCGACGGGCATGTCGTCTGCACAAGCGGTAGGCGCGGCTAAGCGCATACTCGGAGAAAAGACGGTGGGGCATATGGGTACGCTCGATCCCATGGCGCAGGGCGTGCTCGTGCTCGGCGTAGGCAAGTCCGCGAGATTGTTCGATTATCTGCTCGATAAAAGAAAATCTTATATTGCGAAGTTTACTTTCGGTTACGAGACCGATACGCTCGACGCATTGGGTACTGTCGTTGCCGAAACGAACGATATCCCGAGCATAGACGCGGTACAAGGCGCTATGCGGTCGCTCGTGGGCAGCTACGAGCAAATACCGCCCGTATACAGCGCAAAGCACGTCGACGGAAAACGCGCTTACAAGATCGCGCGAGGCGGCGGAAATGTTGAATTAAAGCCGGTAAAAGTGACTGTGTTCGACGCATGCCTGATAAGCCAGCCCAAGATAAACGAAGCGGTATTCCGTATCGACTGTTCGGCGGGCACTTACATAAGATCTATCTGTCGCGACGTTGCGAAGCTTTGCGGATCGCTTGCAACGCTTACGTTTTTGGAGCGTACCGCGTCGGGCGCGTTTAAGTCGGAAAACAGTATTACGCTCGAAAAACTCGAAGTCGAGCGTGCGAACGCGCTGATCCCGCCGCAAGACGTTATCGAGTTGCCGAAATACGAAGCGCCTTCGCAGCGATACGACGATCTGACGCACGGACGCAAGATCGAATATCCGAACATATGCGGCGACGTCGCGGTATATTGCAGAAACGAGTTTTTCGGTATCGGAACTCGCGCAAGCGCCGACGGCTCGCTTAAAATAAAAACTTACTTAAAGGACGGTTGAATATGAAAGAACTCGAAAGAGAACCCGTATGTCTCGCTCTCGGTTATTTCGACAGCGTGCACTTGGGTCATCGCAATTTGATCTCCGCGGCGCGAAAGTACGCGCTCGAGCACGGCATCGGCTGTGCCGTGGCTACTTTTTCAAACAATGCGTACAAACAATTCAATCCCGACGGAAAGGTGGTTTATACATATTCCGAGCGTTGCACTTTGCTCGAGGGCATGTGCGATTACGTGTTGCCTATGCGTTTCGACTCGCGCATGAAAGGATACGACGCGGAACGGTTTTTGGATATTCTTACGGATAAGTACGATATAAAAGCGTTTGTTTGCGGCTACGATTATCTGTTCGGCGCGGGCGCAAAAGGCGACGCCGAATATCTCGAAAAATATTGCGCGGCGCATGGGCTTGACTGCATCGTAGCGGAAAAGTTCGAGCTTGACGGCAACCGCGTTTCCACTACGGACGTAAAAGACTTGCTTTGCGACGGCGATATTGAGGGCGCAAACAAGCAGCTCGGCGCGCCGTTCATGCTTTGCGGCAAGGTGGTGCACGGGCGCGGCGCGGGAAGAATGTTCGATATACCCACCGCAAATCTCAAGCTCCCGTCGGACAAGCTTTTGCCTGCTTCGGGCGTGTACGGCTCTACGTGCGTAATAGACGATTCGGTATATTATGGCGCAACAAATATCGGCTCGCGCCCTACGTTCGGGCTGTCCAAAACGGTAGTCGAGATCATGATAAAAGATTTCTGCGATAATATTTACGACAAAGATATTACGGTTTATCTGCATAAATATCTGCGTCCTACGCAAAAGTTCGATACGCCCGCGCTCTTATCGCGTCGAGTTCACGAGGATTTACGCTGGAGCGAACATAATGATTAAGATCGGACCTTCGGGCAACAGCGACGCGTTTTACGCGTCCGGACATAAACACACATACGAGGAAGGCAGATTTTTGCACGAGCTCGGGCTGGATTGTTTCGAGTATTCGTTCGGGCGCGGCGTTTCCATGTCCGACGAAACGGCGAACAGAATAAAAAACGAGTTTGAAAAATACGGTATCGAGATCAGCGCGCATGCACCGTATTACACCAACTTTTCAAATCCCGATCCCGAGATGATACAAAAGTCGATAGGCTACGTGTTGCAAACGCTTATCGCTTGCAATAAAATGGGCGGGAAACGCGCGGTGTTTCATCCCGCGGCATGCGGCAAGGCAAAGCGCGAAGACGCCGTTGCGGCAGCTAAATCAAACTTGAAACTTTTGGCTGAAGCGTGCGAAAAACTCGATTTCGATTTTTTGGTGTGTCCAGAAACTATGGGTAAACTCAATCAGATAGGTACGGTTGAGGAAGTTGTGGACTTTTGTCTTATTTACGACAAGTTTTGCCCGTGCTTCGATTTCGGACATATCAATTCGTATATGCACGGAGGCTTGAAGACGACGGACGATTACAGGCGCATTCTCGACTACACGATCGAAAAGCTCGGTTTCGAGCGCGCATCGAATATGCACGTGCATTTTTCAAAGATACAGTACGGCGATAAGGGCGAGATACGGCACTTGACTTTTGCCGACGACAAGTACGGACCTGAATACGCGCCGCTCGGTCGGCTTTTCGAGGAATACCGCATGAGTCCGTATATAGTTTGCGAGTCGGACGGCACCATGACCGACGACGCGCTCACTATGAAAAAAATGCACGAAAACGCTTAACAAAACTCAAAATATATGTTATAATACAATCGTGACCGATTTGTTTCGATTCGGTCGTTCGGAGGCTTTACGATGGTAACTGCGGATCTGTTTGAAAAAAACGAAAAATTCGATGCGTTCGTTTTTATGGGCGAATCGAATAGGTTTTATTTTACGCGGATGGAAACATCGTTCGGCGCGGTGGTCATCGCCAAGGACGCGCAGTTTTTCATTACCGATTTCAGGTACGAGACCGAGGCGCGCGAAAAAGTAAAAGACTTCGAGATATTGATCACCACGTATGCGGATTTGTATAAGACGATCGCGGAAGTTCTCGACAGAGTTGGCGCGCAAACCGTCGGGTACGAACAAAGCATGTCCGTCGGAGAATTCGGCGAATTCAAAGCCGCATTGAGCGCGTTCAAGCTCAAAGCCGCGGACAACGTGATCGCCGCAAAACGCGCGGTCAAAACGGACGAAGAGATCGGCTTTATCAAGATAGCGCAAGGTATAGCAGAACGCGCTTTGCAAAAAGCTATGTCGAGCGTAAAGGTCGGCGTCACGGAGCGCGAGCTTATGGCGGAGATCAATTACGAGATGATAAAAGGCGGCGCGGAGAAATATTCGTTCGAGACGATAGTCGCGTTCGGCGCGAACAGCGCGCAGCCGCACCACCACCCGAGCGATAAAAAACTCGTTTCCGGCGAGCTTATACTCGTTGATATGGGCGCAAAGTACAACGGTTATTGTTCGGACATGACGCGTACGTTCTGTCCGGGCAACCCGGGAGAAACGCTCGCAAAAGTGTACGAGATAGTTAAAGAGGCGCAAGAGTACGCTATAAAATACATCAAAGCGGGCATGACTGCGGGCGACGCGGACTCGCTCGCGCGCGAATATATCGATTCAAACGGATACGGTGATAAGTTCGGGCATTCGTTCGGGCACGGCGTGGGTATAGATATTCACGAAGACCCGAGATTGGGCGCAGGCTCGGACGTAATTTTACTTCCCAACATGGTAATAACCGCAGAGCCGGGTATTTATATTCCCGAACTCGGCGGAGTACGTATAGAGGACATGCTCGTCGTAGGCGAAGAGGGCGTGACCGATAT
>CAJUNM010000018.1 GCA_910587805.1 uncultured Christensenellaceae bacterium
CATACGACGGCGGCGACGTGATAGCGACACCGCCCCCCGCATACGACGGCGGCGACGTGATAGCGACTCCGCCCCCCGCATATGACGGCGGCGACGTGATAGCGACTCCGATGTACGGCGCGGAAGATTTCGGCGCGCAGCCTAATTTCGGCAACGGTAATTATGCACACGATTCGTTCGATTATACCGATGCAGACGCTAAGTTGGACGCGCTCATAAACGAGTTTTCAGAGCCTGCGCACGTTGCGCCCGTCGATTCGGTGGAAGCGCAGGTGCAGGAGCAGATAGGGCAGTATCTCGACGATCAGCTCGAGCAGCTCATAGACGAACAGGATACCGAGCGCCGCGCGGAAGAAATGGCGCAAGCGCATATAGGCGAATATTTGGACGATCAGCTCGAGCAGCTTTTGCGAGAGCAAGACCGCGAGCAAGCGAAGCTCGAGGGCGCGACAGAGGCGGAAGGAATAATCGCCGAGGCTCGCGCGATGATGGAACAGGCGAAAAACTTGCAGGCACAGACCGAACAGCTGCGATCCGAGCCGATCGTAGTGCAAGCGCCCGCGGCGGTCGAACAGCCCGTCGCTCCCGCGCCGCAACCCGTCGTTATAGAAATGCCGGCCGCTCCCGCGCCGCAAGCCGCTCCCGCGCAGAACGGTGACGCAGAAGCGGCGAAAGCCATGCTCGAACAAGCTCGGCTCATGATGGAGCAAGCGCGGCTCGAACAGGAGCGCGTTCGCGCCGAAAAGATCAAGCTCGAGGCGCAGGCTGCTTCAACCGCCAACGCCGAGGCGCAAGAGGCGCGCGAAATGATGCGCCGCGCACAGCTTATGATGGAGCAAGCGCAGCAGGCTCAACAGGCGCAGCAAATGCAGCAAGCGCAACTCGCCGCTAAGCCGCAACCCGAAAGCAATAAGGAAGTGGATAGGCTCAAGGCGGAGCTTGAAAGCATGCGCGATCTTGTGAATAAGCTCACAGTATCGCTTGCGCAAGAGAAAAACGTGCCGGCGCACACCGTAGTGCCGCAGAGCGTTATCCCGCAGACGGTAGTGCCGCCCGTGCAGAACGTTCCGCCCGTTTATTACGGAGGAAATTCCGAAATAGACCGCGACCGCGAGCGTTATCGCAAGCTCGAGGACGAGCTTGAGCGCATGCGCCGCGAGATAGCTGAAAAGGAAATACGCGCCAAGGAAGCGGAGCTGGATCGCCGCGCCAAGGAAGCGGAAAAAGAAAAAGAACAAGTCAAGAACATAACGCCCGAGATGTATCAAATGTCCGAAATGCGCGATCCGTCGCCCACGATAGGCAACGAGTTTATCGCGCTCGCAAACGGCGTGTTCTATTCCGTCAAGGACAAACAGGTTTACGTAATGACGCCCGCGACGCAAGCGGCTATACCGCCGCCCAAACCCGCGTCCGCGCCCGTGCAGAAACGTCCCGTCAAAAAGCGCAAAGCCTCGTCGCGTCGCAGACCCGCGCACAGACGTCCCGCGCCGCATTCGGGCAGACCGCGCCGCCCCGGCGCGCCCCGTCCGAGACGGTAAAACATTATTAAACAGATAAACTGTCGCGTACGGCGGCAGTTTTTTGTTTCCGTTTCGCGCACTCCGCACGAAACGCGCGAAATCGTTGATAAATCAACAAAAATACTTGACATAAGCACGCGCCGTATATATAATGAAACCGTTGACTAATCGACGAGGGTTGTTTATGGAAAAGATATTCGAGAATTTTACGGGGTCCGTACTGCGGCTTTATCGGATCATACAGCGGATAAAGAGCTATGAGATGCGCGGATACGGATTAAAGAGCGTACACGTCATGTGCGTTTATTATCTTGCCGAGAGCGCGGACGGGCTTACGGCTGGCGAGCTTGCGAGCCGCATGTACGAGGACAAAGCGGCGGTATCGCGCGCGCTTACCGTGCTTCGCGATAAAGGGTACGTGGAATACGATTCCGCCAAGTACAATTCGCATATCAGGCTTACGGACGGCGGGAGAGAGGTGGCGGCGTACATAGACGAGAAATCGCGCCGCGCGGTAGCCGCGGGCAGTGCGGACATGACGGACAATGAGCGCGCAATGTTTTACCGTTCGCTTTCGAGCATAACCGATAACCTGAAAAAATACTGCGAGAAACTTTCGGAGGGAGCGATATGAGAGAAAGCGTTTTCAAAAAAACAGCATTGTGGTTGAGTGCGGCGGCGTTCGTTGCGGTCGTGGTTCTCGACGTGTTTTTGATTATTTCGCCGAGCTGGGCGCTTAAAAGCGCGTCGAGTTTGTGCTTTTTGGCGGGCGGGATATTCGGTTTCGTTTACGCGCTTAAGCGCGGCGCGAAGAAATCGTTTATATCGCTTATGCTCGCCGCGCTCGCGTTTTCGGTAGCGGGTGACGTAACGAATTACATATCGGGCGATCTGTATTTTATTATCGGCGCGGCGTTCTTTGCGGCGGCGCACGTGTTTTACATAGCGGCGTACTATTGTCTGTACGGTTTTCGTCCCGCGGACGTTTTGGCTGCGCTTTGCATATTCACGCCTGCGGTGTTGCTGATAACGCTCGCGCCCGTGTTCGATTTCGGCAGCGTGACAATGGAAGTCGTATGCGCGGTTTATTCGTTTATACTCGCGCTTATGGTGGGTAAGGCGTTGTGCGGCTTGCGCGAACGTACGGCAATAAGCGTAGTGATCGCGGTGGGCAGCGTACTGTTTTTGATCTCCGACTTGTCGTTGCTTATAAACATGTTCGGCGGCGATCTCGCCGCGCCGCGGATAGTTTGCCTCGCAACGTACTATCCCGCGCAAATACTGCTCGCGTTTTCCGTGTTCATGAGCGGCGACCGCGGTGTAAACGTATTCAAAGCGGCGTATTGCAGAATATTTCAATTCGTGCTCAAGGCGGCGTTGCCGTTGTTGCCGTATAAAGACCCTAAAATAATAGACGCGGTGAGCGAGATACCGAGCGTGCTCGCGCGCGAGGGCAAGCATGCGCCGCTTATAGTGACCGATAAGACCGTGCGCGCGCTCGGGCTTACGTCGGGGTTGGAAAACGGACTTAAAGCCGCGGGTATCGAATACTCCGTATACGACGAAGTTGTGGCAAACCCCACTACCGACAACGTTTACGCCGCGCTCGAACTTTATAAAAAAACCGGATGCGATTGCATAATAGCCGTCGGCGGCGGCTCGCCGATGGACTGCGCCAAAGGCGTAGGCGCGCTCGTTGCACGACCGAACAAAACGCTCGGCGCGCTCAAGGGCATACTGAAGGTCGGCAAAAAGATCCCGCTTCTGATAGCCGTGCCGACGACTGCGGGCACGGGCAGCGAGACCACGCTCGCGGCGGTCATCGTCGATTCCGCAACGCGGCATAAGTACGCGATCAACGATTTTCCGTTGATCCCGTCGTATGCCGTGCTCGACGGCGGTATAACCGAATCTTTGCCGCCGCATATAGTTGCCTCGACCGGTATGGACGCGCTCACTCACGCAGTGGAGGCGTATATCGGTCGCGGCGGTAACAAATATACGCGCAGCGACGCGGTCGACGCCGTAAAGCTGATTTTCGATAATATAGAAAACGCATTCGGCGGAGACACGACTGCGCGCGGCAATATGCTCACGGCGGCGCACAAAGCGGGCAGAGCTTTTTCAAAAGCGTACGTAGGCTACGTACACGCGCTCGCCCATGCGCTCGGCGGAAAGTACAATACCCCGCACGGGCTTGCAAACGCAGCGCTGTTGCCCGTTGTGCTCGACGAGTACGGCAGTTCCGCGTATAAGAGCCTGAGCCGTTTGGCGGTCGCATGCGGGCTTGTCGGCGCGGACGCCGGAAACGAACAGGGCGCAAAAGCGTTTATCGGCAAAGTGCGCGAACTCAACGTTAAGCTCGGTATTCCCGACGCGCTGTCGGAGATAAACGAGGGCGATATTGCCGAGCTTTCGCGGTACGCCGAGCATGAAGCCAACCCGCTCTATCCCGTGCCCGCGCTTTGGGATAAAAACAGACTCGCGCGGATATACCGTAAGATCACAGGGGAGAAAAAAGAGATAGTGTCGCCCGAACAAATAGTAAACAAGCAAAAACGATTTTTCGACACGGGCAAAACGCTCGACGTAAATTACCGTCTCGAAAAGCTTAACGCGCTGTACTCGGCAATAACCGACAACCTCGACGTTTTGCACGACGCGCTCAAATCCGACCTCGGAAAAAGCGCGGACGAGAGCTATACTTGCGAAACGGGGCTTGCCTTGTCGGAGCTGTCGTTCATGATAAAGCATGTGAAAAAACTGTCGCGTCCTAAGCGAGTCCGCACGCCCATGGTGCATTTTAAGTCGACGTGTTACAAGCTCCCTTCGCCGTACGGCGTGTCGCTCGTAATGAGTCCGTGGAACTATCCGTTCCTGCTCGCTGTCGATCCGCTAATCGATTCGGTGGCGGCGGGCAATACCGTGGTACTCAAGGTGAGCGCGAGCGCGCCCGAAACGGGCAAGGCGATCAAGTCGGTAATAGAACGCGTGTTCCCGCCCGAGCACGTCGCGGTCTTGCTCGGCGGCGGAACGGTAAACGACGAGCTTATGCACTGCAAGTTCGATTATATTTTCTTTACGGGCAGCAAGCGCGTGGGAACGATGATATACCGCAATGCGGCGGAAACGCTCACGCCCGTAACGCTCGAACTCGGCGGCAAAAGCCCGTGCGTTGTGGATGAGACTGCGAATATCCCGCTTGCCGCCAAGCGCATAGTTTGGGGCAAGTTCCTCAATCTCGGACAGACGTGCGTCGCGCCCGATTACGTGCTTTGCGCGGAGAGCGTGCACGATAGGTTTATCGCCGAGGTAAAAAAGCAGATAGCTTTGCAATTCCCGAACGCGCTCGAAAACCGCGATTACGGCAAGATGATCAATCTGCGCCATTTCGATCGCGTCCGCGGGCTGATCGACGCAAGCAAGACCGTCGTCGGCGGCGGGTGCGACGAGACCGCGCTCAAGATAGAGCCGACCGTGCTCGACGGCGTAACGGGATCGGACGCTGTGATGCAAGAGGAGATATTCGGACCTATACTGCCCGTGATGACGTTTAAGACTGAGCGCGAAGCGACGGAATACATAAGTGCGCACGACGAGCCGTTGGCGTTCTATCTGTTCTCGTCCGATAAGAAGCGCATCAAACGATTGACACGCGGAATGCGGTTCGGCGGCGGGTGCGTGAACGACGTAGTGGTCCACCTCGCTACCGCGCATATGCCGTTCGGCGGATTCGGCGCGAGCGGCATGGGCGCGTACCACGGCAAAGCGGGATTCGATACGTTCACGCACTATAAGAGCATACTCGATAAAGCGACAGCGCTCGATCTGCCGTTGCGCTATCAGCCGTATAAAAAATCGAACGCCGCAGTGATCAAAAAGTTTTTGCGGTAAAACGTAAAAAGCGCGTATGCGTTAACGCAAGCGCATATTATACGGCGTATTCGGTTGACAAACAAATGCCGAAAGTTTATAATAATAAAGGTTTGAAGGCGAGCTCGAGTTTTTTTCGAGCTCGTTTTTACCGGATATCATATCGGCTTGCGATGGCGCTGTTGCGGTTATAGGAACGATCCGACCGTAAAAATGCGCTTATCAAAGTCGGTATCGGATATTCAATAATAAAAATTCGGAGTTTATATCATGGCAAAAATATACTACGGCGGCGACTGCAATCTCGACTATCTCAAAAAGAAAACCGTTGCGATCATCGGCTACGGCTCGCAAGGTCACGCGCACGCGCTCAATCTCAAAGACAGCGGCGTCAAAGTGATCGTCGGTCTTTACGAGGGCAGCAAGTCCAAAGCCCGCGCAGAGGCGGCGGGGCTTACGGTCATGAACGCAGGCGACGCTGCGAAAAAAGCGGATGTCATCATGATCCTCACGCCCGACGAGAAACAGGCTAAGATCTATAAAGACGCGATACTGCCCAATCTGACCGCCGGCAAGGCTTTGGCGTTTGCGCACGGTTTTAACATTCACTATCGGCAGATAGTGCCGCCTGCGGATATAGACGTGTTCATGGTCGCGCCCAAGGCGCCCGGGCACACTGTGCGCAGCGAATACGTCGAGGGCAAGGGCACGCCATGTCTTTTCGCGGTGTATCAGGACGTGTCGGGGCATTGTCAAGATATTGCGCTCGCATACGCGGCTGGCATAGGCGGAAGCCGTGCGGGCGTGTTGGAAACGACTTTCAAGTGCGAGACGGAAACCGATCTTTTCGGCGAGCAGTGCGTGCTTTGCGGCGGAGTTACCGCGCTCATGAAAGCGGGGTTTGAAACGCTCGTCGAGGCGGGGTACGATCCGCAAAACGCTTACTTCGAGTGCATACACGAGCTTAAGCTCATAGTCGATCTTATATATAAGGGCGGGTTCGGGTTCATGCGCTATTCGGTATCCGACACCGCGGAGTACGGCGACTATACCGTCGGCGAGCGTCTGATCGACGACGGCGTAAAACAGAGAATGAAAGGCGTTCTCAAAGAGATACAGACGGGCGACTTCGCGTCGCGCTGGATCGCCGAGAACAATAACGGCAGAGCATACTTCAACGCGCGGCGCAGACTCGAGGCGGAGCATCCGCTCGAAACCGTCGGCGCGGAATTGCGCAAAATGTATTCTTGGTCGGACGACGAAAAATATAAAGACTGAACGCGATATGAGCGGACGTAAACGAATGCGTCCGCTTTTTCTTTGAGATTTTCAGCGGCTGGCGCGTACCTATGCAAAAGGGTATGTACGTATAAAAAAACGGTATACGGCTATAATTTCCGTATGGTTACTTATTGCATAGGTTCGGCGCGGCAAAAGCGCGCGTATTTTCAAGCGGGCGAATACGTTTTGCTCGACAACGAGGAAGTGGTGTTTTGCGCGAGCGAGAACGGGTTTAACTATTTCGCGTACGGCGCGCCGCCGTTTTCGGCGTTTGCGGTGCGCGAGTATCTCGACTACATGCGCGCGCTCTGTCCGCACAAGGTGACGGACGCGGAAATAACACGGTTCGGGCTTGATCCCGCGGCGCGGCTTTGCGCGCTGTCGCCCGTAAAACGCCGTGCGCTCTCGTATCTCGAAAAAACGGGCGGCAAGAGCGAATTCACGCCCGTTATCAATCTCGACGGCACGCGGTACAGCATGCGCGCGCGTCGCGAACTTAAAAAGCTCGTGCGCGAGATAGGCGATTGCTGCGTATGCGTGAGCGATATGCGGTTTTTGCGTCATGCCGAGCGCGGCGCGCGGGTTTTGAAGTTCGGCAAAAGCGTTAAGCACGGACGTCCTAAGTTTTTCGCGGCTAAGCGGCTTGCGGGCGAATTGGGCATTACGCGTATTGCGGTCTTTTAGACCGTCGTCTACGGAAAAGCCGTATGCGGAGAAATGCGGCGTATCGCCGTCGAATATTCGGACAATATTCGACGAGTTATTTTCGGCAGCTTGACAAAAGCATATAAAATTGATCGTTCGCGGGTGAAAAGGGTTGCAATGCGGCGCGCTTTGTGGTAGAATATATTTGCCGATTGTGCGCTGTTTTTGCGTTACAAAAAATTTACGACGCGGCACGAGGTGATAATGAATATCGAAGAACCTAACGTAATTTTCGGAAAGTCTAAGTGGATATGGGCGGACGACGGCATGAAAACCGATTCGCACATAATTTTGCGTCGTACGTTTTCGTTCGGCACGGAGCGTCCGCCGCTGCATGCCGTTTGCAGAGCGGCATGCGATTCGCATTATTACTTGTTCGTAAACGGCAACGCGGTAGTGTGGCACGGCGCGCTCAACCGCGGCAAGAACGTCTATTACGACGAATTCGATATAGGGAAGTTTTTGATAAAAGGCGACAACGTTATCGTCGCGTACTGCGAGTACTTCGGAAACTCCGGCAGAGACGTTGTTTCGGGCGACCGCGCGGGTTTTATTTTCGAGTGCAACGATCTCGAAATATACAGCGACCGCAGTTTCGCCGTTTACGAAAACCCCGCGTACAAAAAACCGCGCCCGTCCAATTGTTTCTATGCCGGATATAATATAGAATACGACGCGTCGCTCGAAGGTCAGATACAAAACCTTCTCGACCCTGCGTTCAATTCGTCGTTGTTCGTTCCTGCGAGCGAGCTTGACGCTTACCCCGACGCAGTGAACGGAGTGCTGTTGCCGCGGCCGCTGCCGCTCGAGCGGTTCTCCGCGCAGCCCGTGATAAGCAAGTATAAAAAAACGACCGATCAGTTCAGCGGCGATACCTACGTTATAACTTTGCCGCGCACGATGCACGTCACGCCGTATATGGAAGTGACGGGCAACGGTCAGGAAAAGATAACGATAAAGACAGACCGCACCGATTGCGGCGGTTCGTTCGGTGACGAGCAGAGCGTTTATAAAGCGCACAGCATCGAGTATATAACCAAGCCCACGGTCAATATTTTCGAGGGGCTGCTGCCTATGGTCGGGCAGTCGCTTATTTTCACGATGCCCAAAACGGTAAAAGTGCTCAAGCTCGGCTATCGCGCGCTCGGTTACAATACCGATCCGACTTGCGAGTTCGTTACGAGCGATAAGCGGCTGATGACGCTTTTCGGCAAAGCGGAAAATACGGTTTACAACTGTTTGGGTTCTACCGTAATGGATACGCCCGAGCGCGAGCGGTCGATGTGGCTCGGCGATGCGTCGGTCACTTCCGAAGCTCTGTACGTGGCGTTCGCGGACGCCGCGCCGCTCGTTAAAAAGGTGATAGACGACGTTTTGGAAAACTCCGAAGACGATCGTTTGTTCGGCGGCGTGCCGGGGGGCGTACCCGCGGAGATCCCCGCGCACGGACTTTTGGCGCTCGGCGAGTACGGGCTGTTCGCGCACTACCGCGATTTTGCAGGCGATATGTCGGTATTCCGCGATTCGTTCGTCAGGCTCGGCGATTATCTGATGACTTGGGAAATGACCGAGCACGGGGTAGCGCCGCGCGGCGGCGACAGGAGCTGGTACGACAACCTTTACAACGCCGACGAGCGGCTCATCGAGAACGCGCTTTACTATTCGGCGTGCAAGTTCATGAAAAGCATCGGGCTTGCCATAGGCAACAACGAGTTCGAGGAAACGTTCGACGACCGCATGGAGAACGTTGCCGAGTATATAGAAAGCACTTGGGACGGGCTTGGGTACACGACCGTCGACGGGCGTTACGACGACCGCGCCAACGCGCTTATCGCGCTGTGCGGGCTTGCGGGCGAGCACGGCTCGGCGGTTGCGCGGCTTTTGTCCGCGGTACAGACCGCGTCGCCGTATTTCGAGTGGGCGGTTATAGAAGCGCTGCACATGCTCGGCAGGAGCGACCTCGCGTATAATCGGTTCGTATCGCGCTATGCGCTCGCCGCGGAATCGGACGTCGACACGCTCGGCGAGGATTTCAACGGCTACGGCAGCAAATGCCAAGGCTATGCGGCGGCGGTGATCAACGAGATAGTAAAGCTGTTTTGCGGCGTCTCGGTAAAAAACGGCGGAACGGAAATAACCGTAACGCCCGATTTCCACGCGCTGCACGATCTCAAGCTGTCGTTAAAACTCGCGAGCGGCGAGCTTGACGTGCGTTATAAGCACGGTGACGCGCGAGTGGATATTATAATAGAAAACCGCACGACTGCGACGGTAACGCTCGTCGTCGAGCCGGACAGAATAGGAAGAAACGTCGAAAAACGCTCGATAAAGCTTGGCAAGGGGAAAAATAAGTTTGCCATATAGCCGAGTTTTCAGGTGATTCATGAAACAAAAAATTTTACTGACATTTATAGAATCGGGGTTCGGGCATATTTCGTCTATGAACAGCGTTTACGACGCGCTCAAAGAAAAATACTCCGATTACTACGATATAGAAAAGAGCTACATCATGCGTGAGGACGGCTACAAGTCGCTCAAGTGGATGGAGTCTTTTATTACCAAACAGGTGCAAAACACAAACGGGATACCCGGTTTCGGCAAGTTCGTGTTTCCGTTTATCAAGTTTCTCGGCGGGCATAAGCTTTTGCGGTTTTTCCACAGACAGATGGCGCGCAAATCGTTTGCCGAAGGGTTGCAAGCGCTAAAGAACCGCGCGCCGGACGTTATCGTAACGAATCATTATTTCACCGATCTTTTGGCTGTGGAGTATAAACGCCGCATAAATCCCGACGTAGTGGTAGTCAATTACAATCCCGATAATACGCTGCATTCGTTCTGGGATAACCGCGACGGCGTGTTTATAGTCAACAACGAGTATGCCTACGAAATGGCGTTGAAGTACAAGTTCAAGCGCGAAAACCTAAGGCTCGTAACGCCGTGCGTGCGCGAGTGCGTGGAAAAATGCACGCTGTCGCGCGAGCTGCTCCGCGAAAAGCACGGCTTGCCCGCGGATAAATTCACCGTCGTGCTTGCCGACGGCGCGTACATGATGGGCAGAGGTCCGAGGTTCGCTAAAAAGCTGATAAAGAGCGGATTGCCCATAACGCTGTGCATAATCGCCGGAAACAATATTGATCGATACAATTATTTCAAAGCGGTTGCCGACGGAAAAAAGCGGCTCAAGGTAAAAGACGGCATGACGCTCAAGGTTTATCCGTTCCTCGACGACGCGTATGAACTGTACGGCGCGGCGGATCTGTTTTTGACCAAGGGCGGACCTAACGCGGTGCTCGACAGCGTGTATATGAATACGCCCGTCATGATAAACTACTGTCCGCACGTTATAGAGGAATCGACTGCGCGCGTATTCGTGAAAACGCTCGGCACGGGCGAAACGGCGTTTACTTCGGGCAGAGCGGTAAAACGCATCAGGCAATTGATGTCGGATAACGCGCCGCTTTTGGCTTACGAGCGGAATATCCGCAAACTCGTCGAAAAGGGCAACGGCGTTTCGGCTACGGCAAAGATAGTGCACGAGGAGGCTACTGCAAAGCGCGACGAACTGAAAAAGCGCGGCGTTTACTACGACGAACCGATACCGTCTATATCGGCGGACGATGCGCCCGATATAATGGTGGCGGTCATGGCTGACGAAAACGCAGATACGGAGATAGCGGTGCGATGAGTACCGAGAAGTACAAAAGGTTTTTCAAGCGGCTGTACGACGACGGGCAGATCCCCGAAGACCTGTACATACGGCTGCAAGCCGAGATCGTCAAGGACGGCAAAATGACCAAGCGCGTTTACGGCGTGTTTTTGAAAGAGCTGGAGCGGCGGCGCATGTTCGACGTGGACGGCACTCCGTACGACACGAAAAACAGCGCGGTCACCGACGGAAATTATCCGTTTTTGCGCAAGCAAACCGCCGTCGGTAAATTCTTTCACGCGATATGGATAGGTTTCGTAAAAGTTATGTGCGGACTGTTGTGCGGCATATACTACGGAGCGTGGCGCGTGCGCGGCAAAGAGCATTTCAAGGGGCTTAAAGGCTGTATCACCACGTCCAACCATATCGATTATCTGGACACCTGCCTGACCGTGCGCGTCACGGGCTGTAAAAAGTTTTGCGTGATCATAGCTCCGCATAACTGCAAGAACGATTTTTTCGGGTGGGCGTACAAAAAGACGGGAGCGGTCCCGCTGCCGAGCGCGCCGAGCGGATTCAAGCCGTTCTGCGAAGCGCTCGAGAGCGAGCGCGACCGCGGCGCGGCGATTCACTTTTACGCCGAGCAGAGCATGTGGCATTTTTACGATAAGCCGCGCCCGTATAAGGACGGAGCGTTCTTCTATGCGGACAAGCTCGATATTCCCGTCGTGCCGGTGCTGTACTGCGTGCGCGAACCGAAAGGACTGCGCAAGCTGTTGCACCTGCCCAAGATAACAATGGCGGCGGGCGAGCCGCAATACGTTAACCGTGACATTCCGGGCAGACTGAGAAAAGCGGAGCTGTGCGAGCGCGTAGAGCGCGAGACCGCCAGACTATACGAGGATATTACGGGCAAAAAAGCGGAGTACCTGCCGTGCGCGCCCGAATTTATCGAAACCGACAATACAAATAAGGCAACCTAAGAGGAGTACCATGGCAAAAATCATTGCAATAGCCAACCAAAAGGGCGGCGTGGGCAAAACGACCACGTGTATCAATATCGCCGCGTTTCTCGCCGCGTTCGGCAAACGCGTGCTGATCATCGACAACGATCCGCAGGGTAACGCTTCGAGCGGTCTCGGCATAGAAAAGCATAAGGTAAAACGTTCGGTGTACAGCCTTATAGTAGGCGACTGCACCGTTCGCGAAACCATCATGCACACATCGGTCGAAGGCTTGGACATAATCCCGTCCAACATCGATCTCGCAGGCGCGGAGATAGAGCTTGTCAATCTCGAGAGCCGAGAAAAACTGCTCAAGACCGCGCTCGCACCCATCGATAAGGATTACGATTACATATTTATCGATTGCCCGCCGTTTATCGGTTTGCTTACGCTCAACGCGCTCACCGCGGCAAATTCGATACTTATTCCGATGCAGGGCGAGTATTTCGCGCTCGAGGGATTGAGCCAGCTCATGAACACGATCAAGCTGACCAAAAAGATACTCAACCCGTCGCTCGATATAGAAGGCGTTGTTGTAACGATGTTCAGTTCGCGCACGAACCTCGTAAACTCGGTTGCGGAAGAGATCACGCACTACTTCGGCAAAAAAGCGTTTTCGACGCGCATACCGCGCAGCGTGCGGCTCGCGGAAGCGCCGTCGTTCGGTATGCCGATCACGCAGTTCGACCCCACGTCTACGGGCGGTATCGCGTACAAAAACCTCGCGGAAGAGATGCTCAACCGCAACCGCGATACGTACACGCCGATAAAGAATCTTTCCGCGCTTAAGAGAAAAATAAAATAGGAGCATAAACTTTTACAGCGAGGCTTTATGAAACAAAAAGCTAACACAAAAACCAAAAGCATGGATAAGCGCAAGCTTATCATAATAACATCGTGCGTTGCGGCGGCGCTCGCCGTCGGCATTGTGCTGTCGATAGTGCTTGCGGTGGTATTGCCGCTGATTTCGGGCGGCAAGGGCTACGATTCTTTCCGCGCGCCAGAAAACGCGCTGCCTACCGAGGAAAAATTCGCGCTGCAAAAATATGATTACGACAGCTTGTCCGACGTGCAGGTAACAATGCGCGCCGACGTCATGAACGTGACGAAACGCGATCTCCCGCGCCCCGTTCCCGAGATTGTGAGCGACGATTTTTCTATCACCTACGATACCGATACGCATGAGCTCAAAGCTGTGTACGGCGAACTCGTAAAAAGCTCGGGCACGCTCAAATCGGCGTCCATAAGCTTCAATCCCGATGCCTATCCTTCGCCGAGCAAGGCTGTTTCTTCCGCGGCGTACGCGCAGGCGGCTGCGGCGGCGGGCGTAAGCGAAGCCGATTATTTCTCGTATTTCAAATACATGCTTTTGACTCAGGGTCAGCACCTTGCCGTCGAAGCGCAGCAGATGTCGGCAAACGGCACGCTCACGCAGGAATGGCTCAAAAAGCATCCTTCCGCCGACGCGCAATACGGCGCGGTACTCGGCGAGAATAACGCCGTAGAAAAAGAGATAACGCTCGATCCGCTTTATCGTTCGGCACACGCAACGGGATTGTATCTGCCTGCGGGCGAACTTGTGACGGTCAAAGTCGAAGGGCTTAAAGCGGGCGAAAAGATCTCCATGATAGTGGGGCGTCAAAACTCGCTCGCATGGCGCGGCGCGGCGGACGCCGGCGCTTTCAACGCTTTGACCGGCGGACTGAAAAATGTTAAAGCCGCGCCGAGCGACGCATTCTTTATTCAAGCGGACGTATTGACTGCAAACGGGGATTTTTTCAAGTACAACAGCGGCGACAGCACGCCGTATCTCCAAAGTCAGTGGAAACGACAGAACACGCGCGCGCCGTGGATGTCCGCCGAATTCGTGTTCGACGGCAACGGCGAATATAAGATAGGCACGGCGTTCGGCGGTATCATGCACATAAACCCGCGCAATTGCTATTCGCATGCAAAAACCACCATAACGGGCGCAGTGGAAACGCCGCACTATATCCTCGGCGTTACTACGCCCGAGTATTTCGACAAATATCTTCGCGACGCGCCGGGCGTAGTCGGCGTAATCGATACCGAAAACGGTCAGCTCATCGGTCCGACGGGCGCAATGGGCACAAAAGCGTACTTGCGTCAGATAAAGACCGAAGAAGCGGATAAGCTCGCAATGCTCTGGCACTCGTTCTTTTCGGTCAACGAGTCGTTTACGGGCGGAACGTACAACCGTCCGAACACGGTTCTGTTCGATCAGCACGTGCCTGCGGGCGCGGCGGTTGCGCTCGGCGGATACGTGTATGCGTGTCCTACGGGTTGGTATAACACCGCTACGAATTACCGCGCGTTGCTTACCGGCGGGCAGTGGGGCATACTTCACGAGATCGGGCATAACCATGCGAGCAGCTACGGCACGTTTTGGGGATTCGGCGACGGGAAAGAGGGCGAAGTTCACAACAACGCGCTCACCACGCTTGCATACATAATGTTCTGCGATCTGGGTACGATGCGCGATGCCAACGGAAACATTCCAGCGGAGCACGGTTTTGTCGCGCACCCGTACAGCTCGCTGAGCGCGTCTATAAGCGTCATGAACAAGTCGTACACCGACTACAGCCAGAACAATTATTTCGAGATGCTGTCGATGTACTCGAACATAATGCACTCGTTCGGCGCCGAAAAGTTCTACGAGCTGCTGTATACGTACAAATCGCGTTCGGCGTATCTTTCAGACAAACGCGCGGATTATACGTACCGTTGCGCTATGATATACGGCATGGACTTCCGCACGTATTTCAACAAGTATTACAAGGCGAACCTTAACGACGATAAGTTTATACTTAACAACGCCGACGGTACGCAAAGCCGTGAAATTTTGGAAATGCTCGACGGTCTGCCCGAGTACGAGCCGATAGCGAGTTATTACGCAGGCGGTATAGACGGCGTAAAGACGGGCGGAGATTACAGGATCGCGTTCGGCGATTACGCGGTGTTCGATCTATTGAACAAAACGATCTGCGCCTTGGATACCGCGGAAAGCAAGGGGTTCGAGATAATCGGCATAGATCAAC
The DNA here is from genome assembly GCA_910587805.1 of uncultured Christensenellaceae bacterium. GTDB lineage: Bacteria > Bacillota > Clostridia > Christensenellales > Pumilibacteraceae > Anaerocaecibacter. The sequence continues at coordinate 15,092 of CAJUNM010000018.1, forward strand.
CCGAGCACGGGACCGTAGTCGATCTGGGCAACGGCAGATACAGGTATGCGTTCGATAAAAAATATACAGGCACTTTCGATAAGTTCTCATACTATGTAAAAATGAAAAATGCGGACGCAACCGTGCATAAGCTCGACGTGCATCTGCGCATAAGCTACAACAGTTCGCGCGTGTCGGTGTACTCGGGAATAAGCGATCCCGGCGTGAGCGGCGCGCCGCTGTTTGAAAGCTTCGATAACTTGACCGCGCAAATGACGCCCGAGTACGAAAACTCGGCGCTGCCGGGCGTGGCGGCGTACAGCTCGGCGGCTGGGCAAGTGCGCATTGCGGATTTCCGGTGGAAATCGACGGTGACGGGCGAGGTCGCGCTCGCCGTTGCGGGTTCGGGTTCTATCGCTTTGAGCGTCGGCTCGGACTTTGCCGCCATGGAGCGCACCAATCTGATATATTCAAACGGCGCAGCCAATCTCGGTAACGCAAGCAATGCGGATAAGTTCAAGCACGTAATGCGCGTGGAGAAAGGCAATTATTACAACATTCGGCTCGTAACGTCGAATATACGCAGATTGGGTCAAAGCACTTCGGCGAGCGTTGTTATACTTCAGAAGAACGGCGAGGTCTGCGCGGAACCCGCTATGGATACCGATGCGGTCAAAAAGCTTTGGGAAGAAGGCGCGCGTTACGCCAATATTCCGCTTGCGGGAGTGTATCACCCCGATTATCCGCTCGATACCGAAGCAACGCAGTACGTTTACGAACCGAAGTATATGGTGTCCAAAAAGGACAATATCAAGCTGTCTACGACAGGTACGGATAAGAACGAGTGGAGCGTCGTCACCGCGCCCGAGAACATAAGCGACGGCAGGTACGAAGAGCAGGCGTTTATCGATCCCGAAACGGGCGAGCAGATAGGAACGCTCAAGATCGATAAATGGACGTATCTCATCGACGGGCAGACGGGGACGATGTTGCACACGGCGTGGCGCGGCAGCGAAGTCCGTCCGCCGTCCGACAGCGCGCCCGACGTGTTCGTTATAGACACCGCGCGCGTGCAGCCGTTTAATTACTTTACGGTCACTACGCGTCACAGCCAAAACGACGACGCGCGCATAACCTCGTACAGACTGTCCGTATCCGACGACAACGTTAATTACAACGTGGTTTCCCAAGGCAAGGACGAGGACGGCACTGGACTTAAGTATTCGGTTATAAGCGGCAGCAAGGTCGCCACGCTCAAGTTCGATCAGGTCATGGGCAGGTATTGGAAGCTCGAGGCGTTCAAAACTTCGGGCAGGAATTTCACGATAGTATCCGAACTCGATGCGGGCGTGCAATCGCAAACCCAACGCGTTATCGCGCCTACGAGTTCCAAGCTCTATACGTCCAAGGCGTGGAAAGATTCCAAGACCATCGAGTCCGAGCCGAACGGATACTTAATAGCTCAAAAGAAAAATTCCAAAGCGGTGATCAGGTTCAAGGGCGACAGCTTCGCGCTGTATGCCGCGACGGGCGCGGGCTACGGATCGATAAAGATCAAGCTCGACGGCAAGCTCGTCACCACCGTTCCGCTTAATTCCGAAATAGAAGAATCGCGCAAGCTTGTGTTTACCGCGGAACAACTGAATAAAAAGGAGCACACTGTGGAAATTATCACGCTTAATTCGAGCAAAGTCATGCTCAACGTTATAGGCATTCCGTACACGGCGGAGCTTATCAACGCGCCGAATATCTATCTCGAGCACAACCTCGCCGTTGCGCTGTCGGTATTCGTGGTGTTGTTCGCCGCGCTTTTGGCGCTCATTCTGTGCCTTGTGTTTATACCTAAGTTCCGCAACCTCGTGTTCGGAAACAAGGTCATGAAAAAGTACGACGAAATGAGCGAGCAAAAAAGCGCGAAACGCGCCGAGGAACGCAAAACCGTCAAAGCGGCGCAGCCCGAAAAGAAAACCGAAAAGGATAAAAAGCCCGATCCACACGAGATAGTCGAGCGCAACCTCAAAGCGAAAAAAGCGGCGTCCGGAGAAAAACCCGTCGAGCATAAGCCCGCGGCACACGCCGCGCCGTCGGCGCAACACGCGACCGCCTCGCATCATGCGACCGCTGCGTCCGCGCACGCACCGAGCAAGCCGGCGGCAAGACCTACTGCCGCGGCGCGCCCTGCGCAGTCTGCCGCCAAACCCGAAAAGCGCGTGATCCCGCCTTCCAAAAAGTAGACCGACGACACGGCGTTTCATGCGGAGCGAGCATATATGCTCGCTCCGTTTTGTATGTATCGTATCGGATTGCGCGAGAAAAGCGCGTAATAGGTTAAAAAACGTACAATTTGCGTTACGGTACTTGACATATTATCGGTTATATGGTAATATTACTGTACATATCTATTTTATTCTGTCTATATTTATAGGGAAAAGGAGAATGATGGATAAACAGGAAATTATAAATAAAATGACGTTGCGGCAAAAAGCCGACTTCCTGACGGGTAAAGACTTTTGGCAGTCGCGCGACTACGAAGACCTTGGCGTAGCGAGCATGTTTTTGTCGGACGGACCGCACGGCATACGCAAGCAAGCCGCCGCGGCGGATCACCTCGGTCTCAATGCGAGCGTGCCCGCCACATGTTTTCCTACCGCCGCAGCTATGGCTAACGGTTGGAACGAAGCGCTCGGCGAGCTTATGGGCAAAGCGCTCGGCGCGGAAGCCAAGGCGCAAAACGTGAACGTGCTTTTAGGTCCGGGTACTTGCATGAAACGCAATCCGCGCTGCGGCAGAAACTTCGAGTATTTTTCGGAAGACCCGTATCTTGCCGGCAAGATGAGCGCGGCGTACATACGCGGTATACAGGAAAACGGCACTTCCGCGTGCATCAAGCATTTTGCGTGCAACAACCAAGAAGAACGGCGCATGGTGTCGGACTCCGTGCTCGACGAACGCACGTTGCGCGAGATATATCTGACGGCGTTCGAGATAGCCGTCAAGGAAGGCAAGACCAAATCGCTGATGACGTCGTACAACCTCGTCAACGGCACGTTCGCGGACGAGAATATACATCTCATGCGCGAGATACTACGCGACGAATGGGGATTTAACGGCGTTATCGTGTCAGACTGGGCGGGCTGCAACGACCGCGTAGCCGCAGTCGTCGCGGGCAACGAGTTGGAAATGCCCGCCTGCCGCTACGGCGCCGACGATATAGTAAAGGCTGTCGAAGACGGCTCGCTCGATATAAAGTACGTGGACGAGTGCGTCGACAGACTGCTCGACCTTATAGAAAGCACAAAGATCGAGGAAGGCGAACACACGTTCGACGTAGACGCGCATAACGATCTTGCGCGGCGTTGCGCCGAGGATAGTATTGTCCTTTTGAAAAACGACGGCACGCTCCCGCTCGACAGCAAGGTAAAGGTCGCGGTCATCGGCGACTTTGCGCAAAACCCGAGGTATCAGGGCGCGGGTTCGTCCATAGTCAATCCTACGGTGCTCAATAAGTTCACCGAGATCACGAAACGTCCCGAGCCTAAAAACAAACCTTACGTTCAAGGCGTAGTCACTGTTGCCGGCGAGGTGAAAATCCCCGTAGTCGAGACCATTGTCGAGGATCTGCACGAATACACGCTCAACATAACGGGCTATGAAAAAGGTTTCGACCGTTACGGCAAAAAGAATAACGGCTTGATCAAAAAAGCCGTCAAGCTTACCGAAAAATCGGACGTTGCGCTGCTGTTCCTCGGGCTTGACGAGGTGAGCGAAGCGGAAGGTTTGGACAGAGAGCATATCCGCATAAACGATAATCAGATAGAATTGTACAAGGCGCTCAAGGCGACCGGCAAAAAGATAGCGGTCGTGCTCGCCTGCGGCAGCGCGGTCGAACTCGAGTTTTTGCGCGACGCGAATGCGTTCGTGTATGCGTGCTTGTCCGGTCAGGCTTGCGCCGACGCGATCTTGAACATCGTAACGGGCAAAGTCAATCCCTCGGGTAAGCTTGCTGAAACGTTCCCCGTAAAGTACGACGACGTTTCCACGTCAAACTACTTCCCCGGCAAGAAAATGACGGTCGAGTACCGCGAAGGTCCGTACATAGGCTATCGGTATTTCGATACCGCGGGCGTAGAGGTGGAATATCCGTTCGGTTACGGATTGAGCTACACTACGTTTGAGTACTCGGATATAAAAGTAGATAAAACGGGCGTGTCGTTTACCGTGACCAACACGGGCGAGCGCGACGGCGCGGAGATCTCGCAGCTTTACGTAGGCAAAGCGGACGGCAAGATATTCAGACCTAAAAAGGAGCTTAAAGGCTTTGCGAAAACGTTTATCAAAGCGGGAGAAAGCGCAAAGGTCACTATCCCGTTCGACGATAAAACGTTCCGCTACTTTAACGTAAAAACAAATAAATGGGAGATAGAGGACGGCAAGTACGAGCTATACGTCGGTAAGAGCATAAAAGACATCGTGCTCGAAGGCGAAATAACTCAAGTCGGCACTACCGACGAAATGCCGTACGATCCCGAGACGATCCCGTCGTATTACAGCGGCGACGTTAAGCGTGTGAGCGACGACGAATTCAAAACGCTCATAGGCAGAGACATTCCCGACCCCGAATATAAGTTCTACAAAAAGAACAGAATGGTCATTCACGAAAATTGCACGATCGCCGATCTTCGGTATTCGCGCGGGTGGACGGGCAGGCTGTTCTCCGGCGCGATACGTTTCGCCATAAGCCTGTGCAGAGGTTTCGGCATGCGCACTCAGGCAAACACGCTCGTCATGGGCATGCTGCACCAACCCGTGCGAGGCATGAGCAAATTCGTAGGCTTTACCCGCCGCAAGATGGAAGGACTTTTGATGATGTTCAACGGACATTTCTGGAAAGGCTTGCACATGTTTTGCAGCAAGGAAAAAGCCAAAAAAGACAAAAAAGTAAAATCGACCGAGGAGGCAAAATAAAATATGGCTGAAAATACTGAAAAGAAAGCCAAAAAGAGTTTCTTTGAAAGCCCGATCATGCGCAGTGCGGTGAAATCGGCTAACACAAAGATCTTCCCCGAAGGCGGATTGGGTTACTTCATCGGACCGACGTTCGCATTGCTCGCGAACTCCATCCTTTCGAGTAACTACAACCGTTACATGTCCGACGTATTGAAGATCAGTACTTGGGGCAATTGGGGAAGCATTATATTCCAATGGCTGCCGGTTATATCGGTTGTGTTCGTAGTACTCGGTAATATTCTTATAGGGCGATTGATGGACAGATGCAAGACCAAAGCGGGCAAATCGCGCCCGCTGCTCTTGCTGGCATTGCCGATAATGCTGTTGGCTCTGCTCTTGCTGTTTATCGTGTTCCCGTTCCCGGGCGATGACGGAACAAAGCAGATCGTTGCAGTTGTATGTATAATGTTCGGCTATAATATATGGTTCGGCTTTGCATATCCGTTCTACTACACGCCGCATGCGTCGCTCGTTAACCTTTCGACTCGTAACAGCAAGGACCGCGGACTTTTGGCGACAATATCCAACGCGACCAGCCTTGCGGCTATGGGCTTAAGCTCCATGATATTGCCGTATTTGAACGGCTATCTGTTTGCGTCGAAGGTTTCCGTCGAAACGTCGTTCAGTATTTGGTATTGGATAGCGATCGGATTGGTTATACTCGCGGCGATCGGCGTAATAATGGAATTCTACTTTACTCGCGAGCGCGTTACCGAGGAATCGTTCAATAACGCGACCGCCGAGGAAGTTAAAAAAGTTCCGCTTATAGAACAGGTAAAAGTCTGTTTTAAGGATAAGTATTGGTGGATAATGGTCGCCTTCTTCTTCCTTTATCAGCTCGGCGGTTTGCTTAAAAATACTTCGCAGACATACTATTGTATGCTCATGTTCTCGGACGCCGAGGGCACGTTCAATTCGCAAATAGGCGGTAACTATCAGGGCACGCTGTCGATCATAGGCGCAATACCTACGGCGATAGGAATGGTGCTTGCATGGCCGCTTTCCAATAAGATAGGCAAGGGCAAAGCGATACTTTGCGGCGCGATACTTGCAGCGGTCGGCGGCGCGATAGGCTTTATCGCTCCGACAAACTTCTATGTTGTAACAACGTCGTTTGTGATCAAGGCGCTCGGTTCGACGCCAGCGATGTATTTGTCGCTCGCGCTCCTCGCCGACACTCTCGATCATCAAGAGGCTATGCACGGCATTCGTACCGACGGTTTTACTATGACGGTGTACGGCGCTATCATGGCGGGCATGACCGGTATTGCGACCGGTATACTCAATATGGTTTTGAGTTCGCTCGATTACAACTCGCATCTTACAGAAAAGATGGTGGAAAATGCGGAAGGCGTACTCGAAAAAGTGCAGTTTATCGATTACACCAATGTTGTTCCCGCTAATATACAGGTCGCAATGGGCGGTTTGTTTATCGGCGGCGAAACGCTTTGCTATCTCGTTATAGCCATTGTGTTCATATTCATGGGCGTGGAGAAGTTCGGCAAGTTCGACTTCAAAGCTATTGTCAAAGACCAGCGCGCCAAGGCGCTCGCCGAGGGCAAGAGCTATGTCGATCCCAAGACCGCGCTCAAGCTCCAAGAGGAAGAATCGAACGAGCAAGCCGAGCAGCGTCGTATAGAAGCGCTCAAAGCCAAGTGCGAAAAGAACAACCTTAACTTCGAGGAAGAGAACGCAAAGGTGCTCAAAGCGCGCGAGGATAAAAAAGCTGCCGCCGAGGCGAAGAAAGCCGCCAAGGAAGCCGCGAAACAAGCCAAGCTCGACGCAATGACGCCCGAACAGCGTGCCGCGTACGAGCAAAAGCTCGCCGCAAAAGCCGAAAAGCAGCTCAAGCGCGATACCGCACGGCTCGAGGAATTCAACAAGCTGCGCTCCGCGATGGGTCGCACCGAGGTAACGCTCGAGGACGAGGAAGTTCCTGTAGAGGAGACGACGCCCGTCGCGCCCGACGCCGAGCCTTCAACAACGGAAATAGACAATGTAACCGATTCGTCGAGGGAGGGGGACGACACTCAGGAGAATAAGGACGGCGCTATCGAATAAGCGCGCATAACATGAAACTCATTACCTTTACCGTCCCTTGCTACAACTCGCAAGGCTACATGAAAAAATGTATAGACAGTCTGCTGACGGGCGGCGACGACGTGGAGATCGTAATAGTAAACGACGGTTCTCACGACGATACGCCGCTCATCGCAGCGGACTATGCCGAAAAATACCCGAACATCGTCAAAGTCGTCGATAAGGAAAACGGCGGGCACGGCTCGGGCATAAACGCAGGCTTGAAACAGGCGACGGGGCTTTATTTCAAAGTAATCGACTCCGACGATTGGGTCAATCCCGACGCGTTGGCAAAGCTCATTCAAACCATAAAAGACCACATACAAGCGGACGAATTGCCGGATCTTTATATAACGAATTTTGTATATTGCAAGGTCGGAGAAAAAGAGTACGTCAGTTCGTACGAGACGAAAATGCCCGAGGGCAAGATGATCGCTTGGGATAAGATCAAGCGGTTTAAGTACGCGCATATGCTGTTGATGCACGCGCTCATGTACAGGCTGGACAAGCTCAAAGAGAGTAAGGTCGTTTTGCCCGAGCATACGTTCTATGTGGACAATCTCTACGCGTATCAGCCCATGCCGTATACGCGCAAGATATTCTATCTCAACGTAAATCTGTATTGCTACTATATCGGCAGGTCGGATCAGTCGGTCAACAGCAAAAACATAGTCGCGCGGTACGATCAGCAGATTCGCGTCATGCGGCATATGGTCGACGCGCATAAGCTTTCGGAAGTAAACAGCCAGCCTAAAGGTCTTAAGCGGTACATGCGGCATACGCTCAATTGCGTTATGATAACTACGGTGTTCTTTACGGGCGCGGAAAATACGCCCGAACGCAAAAAGGCTCTCGCCGAGCTTTGGGAATATATCAAAGCTCACGACAAAAAAATGTATAAGTTTTTGCGTTGGCATTCGTATACAACCTTCGCGTACATGTTCGATTGGCGAGTGCGCAGTAAGGTCATGTGGTGGTTCTATAAGCATTATTGCAATACTCTGCACTTGGGTTAAACGGAGATTAACATGGACAAACAAAGCGTGGAATACGTAATACAAAAACTCGTCGGTAAGCTCGAAGCGGGCGAAAACCTGACGGTGCTCGAGGACGATATTATTTCGACTAACCGCGCCGTATGCAATGCGGCAAACGATTACGACAGAGCGTATTTGCGCTATGTAAAAACGTCCTCGCGATACCGCGAGTCCCGCAAGTTCGTGGAAAAGCACACGCCCAAAACCAACTCGCGCGTCGAGACGCTAAAGAACGAACTCACCGCGCAGCTCGTATACTTGTGCGATCTTTATAATAATTAAGAATTTTCAATTTTTTGATTTCGTTACCGTTATTTATGGAGTAAGCGTCGGAAACGGCGCTTACTCTTTTTATTAAAGTTGAGATTCCTCGTTGCACTCGGAATGACAAAAGAAGTAGCCCCTTTTGTCGGCTGCACCGACATTTTCCCCGAGAGGGGACAACGAGAAAACCGCTTGCACGGCATTAGGGTTGAGATTCTTCGGCATGCGAGCGTTTTCTGTGTGCCGAAAAATCTCAACCGATAAAAAGTCCTCTCCTTTTGGAGAGGGTGGGCGCGCGGTAGCGCGCTCGGGAGAGGTTATCAGCGATTAATAGGGGCTTTCCTCGCGATGCTCGGAATAGCTTGCGGCTGCTGCGTAAGACAAAAAACGTGCGGTGCGTGTGTTGTTGATTGCGTATGACAAAGAATAAACTTTAAGGTATGGTTTCTTGCTTAAAAATCGGTTTCGCCCGATGAGTGCGATTTTGCGGTATTTTTTTGTGCGGAGTATTAAAACCGTTTTCGCACATAAAATGGCATACGGCGTCTATTAAAGCCTTTATACGGCGCGCGTCGAAAAATAATGTTCAAAATTGCGCCGAAAACGGCTTAAATACATTGATTTCGGCGCACGATTGTGGTATAATGTATACGACTGTCGGGGTACGGCGAAATGCGGGAATATTCCGCAGCAAAACCGCCCCGAGATCGGAGGAGTTTTTATGGCGAGAAAATCGGATAACGGCAGTTACAGTTCGAGTTCGATACAGGTCCTCGAGGGGCTTGAGCCTGTACGTAAGCGTCCGGGCATGTACATCGGTTCGACCGACGAACACGGCTTGCATCACCTTGTCACCGAGGTGGTCGACAACTCGGTCGACGAAGCGCTCGCGGGGTATTGCGACAAGATAATCGTCGAGATCACGCGCGACGGCGCGGTGGCGGTCACCGACAACGGCAGAGGAATCCCCGTCGATATACACCCTAAAGAAAAGGTGTCGACGGTAGAGGTCGTTCTGACTAAGCTGCACGCGGGCGGCAAGTTCGGCGGCGGCGGATACAAAGTGTCCGGCGGTCTGCACGGCGTCGGCGTATCTTGCGTGAACGCGCTCTCCGAATGGCTCGATATCGAGGTCTACCGAAACGGCAAGATCTACCGTCAGCGCTATAATCGCGGCGTGCCGATGAAGCCGCTTGCCGAGGTGGGCAAAACGGATAAGACGGGTACGAAGGTCACGTTCTTTCCGGACAACGAGATATTTGAAACGATCGAGTTTTCGTACGACACGATGCGCACGCGTTTGCGCGAGGTGGCATATCTCAACAAGGGTTTGGAGATAGAGCTGTTCGATAACCGCAAGGGCAGAGAGACCCACGACGCGTTCCGTTTCGACGGCGGCATCAAGGATTTCGTGGAATATCTCAATCGCAACAAGGAGACCATGTTCGCCGAGGTCATTTACGGCGATAAGGTGTTCAAAGACAGCGAGGTCGAGTACGCCATTCAATACAACGACGGGTATAACGAACTTATTTATTCGTATGCCAACAATATAAACACCGAAGAGGGCGGCACTCACCTTGTGGGATTTAAGAACGCGCTCACAAAGGTGATCAATGATTACGCGCACAAGCAGAACCTTATAAAGGACGACGACAAGCTGTCGGGCGAGGACGTGCGCGAAGGTTTGACCGCGATCGTGTCGGTCAAGCTTACCGAACCGCAGTTCGAGGGTCAGACAAAGACCAAGCTCGGCAATTCCGGCATGCGTTTGCAAGTGGAAAAGGCGGTTACCGAAACATTCGGCACGTACCTCGAGGAAAATCCCAAAGAGGCGAAAGAGCTGGTAGTTAAAACCATAACCGCTCAGCGTGCGCGCGATGCGGCGCGGAACGCGCGCGATCTCACTCGGCGCAAGGGCGTGTTCGAGACGGCGTCGCTGCCGGGCAAGCTTGCGGACTGCACCAACCGCGATCCGTCCAATTGCGAAATATTCATTGTCGAGGGCGACAGCGCGGGCGGCACGGCAAAACAGGGCAGAGACAGGCGTTTCCAAGCGATACTTCCGCTGCGCGGCAAGATACTCAATGTGGAAAAAGCGCGGCTTAATCACGTTCTGGAAAACGCGGAGATCAAAGCGATGATCACTGCGTTCGGTTGCGGTATCGGCGACGAGTTCGACGAGAGCAAACTGCGCTACGACAAGATCATATGTATGACCGACGCCGACGTAGACGGCAGTCATATTCGCATTTTGTTGCTTACGTTCTTCTTCAGGTTTATGCGTCCGCTCATCGAAAAAGGTCATGTTTATGCGGCGCTCCCGCCTCTGTACAAAGTGAGCAAAGGCAAAAAGGAAGAGTATTGCTATGACGAGAAAGAGCGCGACGACGCGCTCGACCGTATGGGCAGAAAGGGTTGTGATATTCAGCGTTACAAAGGTCTCGGCGAAATGAACGCGGAACAGCTTTGGTACACGACCATGAGCCCCGAGCATCGCTCGCTCAAACGCATAACCATGGACGATGCGTTCGAGGCGGACGAGATATTCAGCGTGCTTATGGGCGATCTGCCCGAGCTTCGCAGACAGTTTATCGAGCAGAACGCAAAACTCGTAACGGAACTCGATATTTGACGAACATGATCGCGACACGGCAGTGCGTTTGTACCGTCAAATCACACATTCATTTAGGAGATAGTTATAGTCATGGCTAAAAGAGGATTACGTTCCAATAAAGGCGGCGGCGACGGCGATAAGAATTACGTCGACAATACCAAAATAATCCAAACCGCCGTTGTCGACGAAATGAAGACCTGCTTTATAGCGTACGCTATGGCGGTCAACGTTTCGCGCGCGATACCCGACGTGCGCGACGGACTCAAGCCCGTGCACCGTCGTATACTGTATTCGATGGGCGAGCTTTCGCTGTGGTCGGATAAACCGTACCGCAAGTGCGCGCGCGTAGTCGGCGACGTTCTCGGTAAATATCACCCGCACGGCGATTCGTCGGTGTACGATGCGTTGGTGCGGTTCGCGCAGGACTTTTCCATGCGCTATCCGCTCGTAGACGGACACGGTAACTTCGGCTCGGTCGACGGCGATCCGCCCGCGGCTATGCGTTATACCGAAGCCCGTCTTGCCAAGATTGCTAACGAAATGCTGCGCGACATCGACAAAGAAACCGTCGATTGGACAAACAACTTCGACGACAGTTTGCAAGAGCCTACGGTTTTGCCGTCGCGTTTCCCTAACCTTTTGGTGAACGGTTCGGACGGTATAGCGGTCGGTATGGCTACGGCTATACCTCCGCACAATCTCGGCGAGGTCATAAGCGCGATCGACGCGTTGATCGAAAACCCCGAAATAACCGTCGAAGAGCTTATGCGCTATGTTCCCGCGCCCGATTATCCCACGGGCGGCGTCATTATGGGCAGAGCGAATATAAAGCGCGCGTACAAAACGGGTAAGGGCGGCGTCGTCATTCGAGCCAAAGCCGAGATCGAGGAATATCCCGTTCGCGAGGGCAGCGACCTTATGCGTCAGCGCATCGTCGTTACAGAGTTGCCGTATCAGGTGAACAAAGAAAAGCTTATCATTCAGATAGCCGATCTCGTCAAGGACAAGCGCATCGAGGGCATTTCCGACGTCAAGGAAGAATCGGACCGCGAAGGCATGCGCATAGTTATAGAAGTTAAGCGCGACGCGCAAGCTCAAGTCGTGCTCAATATGCTTTATAAGCATACCAACTTGCAGGTTTCGCAAGGCATAACGTTCCTCGCGCTCGCAAACGGCGAACCGAAAGTGCTCAATCTCAAGGAGATGCTCGAGCATTACCTTTTGCACCAAGAAGAGATCATTGTCCGTCGTACCAAGCACGACCTTGCCGCCGCGCAAGAGCGCGAGCATATAGTCGAAGGTCTCGTCAAGGCGCAGGCGAATATCGATAAGGTCATCAAGATAATCAAGCAGAGCCGCGACAATGTAGAAGCGGCGGAAAAATTGATGGCGGAGTTCTATCTGTCCGATAAACAGGCGAACGCCATACTCGAAATGAAACTGCGCAGACTGACAAGTCTCGAAATAGACGCGCTCCAAGCCGAGCTTGTGGCGTTGCGCGAAAAGATCGCCGATTTCAAGGCTATCCTCGCAAGCCCCAAGCGCGTTACGGACATCGTGCGCGACGAGCTGCAAGAAATAAAGGATGCGTACGACAACCCGCGCCGCAGCGAGCTATGCGTCGATTACAGCGAAATTGATATAGGCGATCTCATCGACAAAGAGGACGTAGTTATATCCATGACGCACTACGGATATATCAAGCGTTTGCCTACTACCGAGTATAAAGCGCAGCACCGCGGCGGCAAGGGCATTACTGCGCACCGCCCCAAAGAGGAAGACTTTGTGGAAAAAATGTTCGTCACGTGCACGCACGATACGCTGTTGTACTTCACCAATTTCGGCAGAGTATATGCGGCTAAGGCGTACGAAGTGCCCGAGGCGGAGCGTACCGCGAGAGGCAGAGCGATAGTCAACCTGTTGCAGCTCGGCGACGGCGAAAAAGTAAGCGCGGTCATTCCGATCAAAGAGGACGAATACAAGGGTAATCTCGTTATGGCGACCAAGCGCGGCATGATCAAAAAGACCGCGCTCACCGAGTTCAAGCTCATACGTAAAGTCGGCAAGGTCGCTATCAAGCTCAACGAGGGCGACGAGCTTATTTCCGTACAGCAGTCGGGCGGTATCGACGAGATACTTATCGCGTCGCAAACGGGTAAGTGCATAAGATTCTCCGAGGAGAACGTGCGGCTCATGGGCAGAGACACTCAAGGCGTGCGCGCAATGAAACTCGCCGAGGACGACAACGTAGTCGATATGACGATCGTGCGTCCGGAGTGCGACGTGCTCACCGTCAGTGAAAACGGGTTCGGCAAACGTACGGACATAGAGGAGTTCAGACTGCAATCGCGCGCCGGCAAGGGCATAAAAGCGGGCACGTTCAACTCAAAGACGGGTCGGCTCGTCAACATGAAACTCGTCGATCCCGACGAGGACGTCATGATAATCTCAGACAACGGCACCATAATAAGAATGCTCGTAAAAGAGATTTCCAAGATAAGCCGCGATACTCAAGGCGTGAGAATGATGCGCGTCAAGAATCAAGGCACAGTCGTTTGCGTTGCTACCGCGCCGCACCAAGAAGTGATAGAAGACGAGGGCGAGCCTGCCAACGGAATAACGGAATAATCCATATATTAAAGAAAAGCACAATATAAAGGCGTGTCGAGCGGCACGCCTTTTTGCGTGAAAAGCTTTGCGATTATTTTGCACGATGATTGGGCAAAGCCATGTACGCTTCATATTGCAATTTTGCAGACGCCAAAAATTTGACGGTTGTTCCGATGCTTGAATGACGTAAATACCATATTAGAAGCATCTCATTTTTAGATAGATTGTCATATGCTTCGTAACAACGGGCAAGTTCATATTCTAACTGTTCTTTCGTAACGGAATGACCCCAATCTCGCGGATCGAACTCTACAATTTCTTTTCTCAGCCGTTCGAGTTCGGCTGAAGTGCTTAATTTATTCGGCATGGTGTAACGCTCCTTCTCTTAATTATAGCACAATATTTTTAAGATTACTTGCATTGCACATAATTGTGCACAAATTTTTTGAAAGTAGCTTGCAAAAAAATGTTGCATTGAATTTCACTGAATAATATTTCAGTGAAAATAAATTCAGTGAAAATATTTTCAAGGAGAATCGGTATGCTTATCGAAGGGGCATAATTCTATAAAAGAGATACTACAAGGTGTAATACATTTATTTATCATACCGCAACGGAAACGGCGGTAAAATTTTCGCAAAAAATTTTGAAAAACCGTATCAAAACGTTTGACAGATAACGGCAAAGAGCTTATAATAGATAAGCTACATTGCCCGCATGTGCAGTGCCGCGGTTTTAAGCTCTCCTCGGAGAGCTAAACAAAAACCGAAAAATGGCACGCCCGGGCGCGTGAAAGCCTATACAACGATCGGGCAACCGACAGGCAATAAGGAGAAGTTTATGTCCAGCCAAAAAATACGTATTAAGCTTCGTGCATACGATCACGAATTGGTCGACAGCTCTGCGCAGCGCATAGTCGATGCGGCGAAGCAGACTGGTTCCAAGGTGTGCGGACCTATTCCGCTGCCTACGCAAAAGGAAGTGGTCACCATCTTGCGTTCGGTACACAAGCACAAAGATTCGCGCGAGCAGTTCGAGCTTCGCACGTACTCGAGATTGATTGATATTTACTCGCCGTCCGGCAAGACGGTCGATTCGCTCATGCGTCTCGATCTGCCCGCGGGCGTCGACATCAAGATAAAGCTGTAATTAGGAGCCGATCATGAACAAAGCTATATTAGGCAAAAAAATAGGAATGACGCGGATTTTCGGCGAAAACGACATTTCCATTCCCGTCACAGTGGTAGCTTGCGGTCCGATGACCGTAGTGGACAAGCGCACCGTAGATCGCAACGGTTACAGCGCCGTTGTTTGCGCTTTTGAAGAAATTCCCGAGCGCAAGCTCAACAAGCCCGAAAAGGGTCTTTTCGGCAAAGCAAAGGTCAAGCCTTGCCGTTATCTCCGCGAGTTCCGTTACGAGAACGCGGACAGCTACGACGTGGGCAATATTATAGACTGCACCATGTTTGCGGACGGCGACATGGTAGACGTGTCCGGCGTTTCCAAAGGGCACGGATTTTCCGGCGTTATCAAGCGTTGGAACCACCACCGCCTCAAAATGACGCACGGTACGGGACCCGTTCACCGCAGCGTCGGTTCGACGGGCGCAAACTCCAATCCGTCGCGCCGCATAAAAAATCTCAAGATGCCCGGTCAGTACGGTCACGAAAACGTCACCATTCAAAACCTCAAGGTTGTCAAGGTCGACAAAGAGCGCAACGTACTTCTCATTCGCGGCGCCGTTCCCGGTCCCAAGGGCGGATTGGTCACGGTCAAAGAAACCGTTAAGTAATCGGGATATTAAGGAGAATCGGTATTATGCCTACAATTAAAATATATCATCAAGACGGTTCCGTCGCAGGTACGATGGAATTGGACGAAAGCGTGTTCGGCGTAGAGTACAACGAGCCGCTCATACATCAGGTGGTCGTGGCGCAAATGGCTAACGCGCGCCAAGGCACGAAGAGCACTCTCACGCGCACCGAGGTTCGCGGCGGCGGCAAAAAGCCGTGGCGTCAAAAGGGCACGGGCAACGCGCGCCAAGGCTCCATTCGCGCTCCGCAGTGGAAGGGCGGCGGCGTAGTGTTCGCTCCGAAGCCGAGAAGTTTCCGCAAAAAGGTGAACAAGCTCGCCAAAATGAACGCGTTTACGAGCGCGCTCTCGGCAAAACTCGCGGACGGCAATCTCGTTGTGTTGGACAAGCTCGAGATCGAGCCCAAGACCAAGCTTATGGCGGGCGTTTTGGACGCGCTCAAGCTTACGAGCCGCGTGCTGTTGGTTCTGCCCGAGGGCAGCGACAACGCGCTCCGCGCCTCGCACAACATACCCAATGTGCGCACGGCGGCGAGCGAAAGCCTCAATGTGTACGACGTGGTCGCAAACTCCGTGATGCTCACCACCGTAGACGCGCTCAAAGCGATAGAGCAAAAATATACGGCTAAGGAGGTCGCGGCACAATGAACGCACACGACATTATAATAAGCCCGATACTGTCCGAAAAATCGACTCAGGGTATTCACGACAAGCGTTATGCGTTTTACGTAGACAGACGCGCCGACAAAACTCAGGTCAAAGCGGCTGTGGAACAGGCGTTCGACGTATCTGTGGAAAGCGTAAACATAGTCAACGTTCGCGGCAAGAAAAAGCGTCAAGGCAGAACCGAAGGCTATACGTCCGCCCGCAAAAAAGCGTACGTTACGCTCACGGAAAGCTCTAAAGCTATTCAGTTCTTTGAAACGCTATCCTAATCCGACGGTCGCACCGAACATAAAATACAGGAGGTCATGAGTTTCATGGCAATCAAGAGATATAAACCCATTACGCCGGGCACGCGCTTTAAGACGGTGATTGCGGCGAGCGAGCTGACGGGCGACAAGCCGTACAAGCCGCTTTTGAGAGAACAGAGCCGCAAGGGCGGTCGTAACTTCTCCGGTAAGATCACGGTCCGCCACATCGGCGGAGGCAACCGTCAAAAATACCGCATTATCGACTTCAAGCGCAACAAGGACAATATCCCCGCCAAGGTCGAGACCGTGGAATACGATCCCAATCGCACGGCGTTCATCGCGCTCTTGTGCTATGCCGACGGCGAACGCAGATACATTCTCGCTCCGCTCGGACTGCAAAAGGGCGACACCGTTATATCGGGCGACGATGCGGATATAAAGGCGGGCAACGCGTTGCCGCTTTCGCAGATTCCCGTAGGTACGCTCGTTCACAACATCGAAATGTTGCCGGGCAGAGGCGGTCAAATGGTCCGTACGGCGGGCGCTGCGGCGCAGCTCATGGCAAAGGAAGGCAAATACGCCACGTTGCGTCTGCCGTCCGGCGAAATGCGCATGGTGCTCCAACGCTGCAAAGCCACGATAGGTCAGGTCGGCAATCTCGACCACGAGCTTGTGTCTTTGGGCAAAGCGGGACGTAAGCGTCACATGGGCGTAAAGCCCACCGTCCGCGGCGTGGTCATGAACCCTTGCGACCACCCTCACGGAGGCGAGGGCAAGAGCCCGATAGGCAGACCGAGTCCGGTATCGCCTTGGGGCAAGCCGACGCTCGGTAAGAAGACGAGAGCAAAGCACAAGGCGTCCGACAAGTTCATTGTCAAGCGCATCAATTAAGGAGCTTATAGGATATGTCAAGATCGACAAAAAAAGGTTACTATGTTGACGCCAAGCTTATGAAAAAAGCCGAGGCGATGGCGGAGACGCAAGATAAGCGTCCTATCAAAACGTGGTCGCGCGCGTCGACGATATTCCCCGAGTTTATCGGACTTACGTTTGCCGTGCACAACGGTAAAAAGTTCGTTCCCGTTTACGTCACCACCGACATGGTCGGGCACAAGTTGGGCGAGTTCGCGCCCACGCGTACCTTCCTCGGTCACGCAGGCGAAAAGACGACGAAGGGCAGATAAGGAGTAGTTATGGCTAAGAGAATGAAAGAAAAGGCGGCGGCGGTACAAGAGCGCCGCGAAAAACGCCCGTTTGCTACGGCGAAGTACGTGCGTATCTCGCCCGACAAGGTGAGGATCGTACTCGCGCTCATTCGCGGCAAATCGGTCACGGACGCCATGGCTATATTGCAAGCTACGCCCAAAGCGGCGAGCGAGCCGATTTTCAAGGTATTGAACTCGGCTGCGGCAAATGCCGAGCATAACAAGAATATATCGGTCGACGATTTGTTCGTTGCCGAGGCTTACGCCGATATTGGACCTACGCTCAAGCGCTATCAGCCTGTAAGCAAGGGCAGAGCGCACCATATCCTTAAGCGCACCAGCCACATCACCGTTATTCTCGACACCAAGGAGGAACGTTAATCATGGGTCAGAAAGTCAATCCTCACGGCTTGCGCGTCGGCGTCAACGAAAAGTGGAACTCGCAGTGGTATGCGGGCAAAGCCGAGTTTGCGGCGTTTTTGATCGAGGATCACAAGATCCGCGAGCATATAGAAACCAAGTATAAAAGCTGCGGTATAAGCAAGGTCGTTATCGAACGTCCGCAAGGCAAGGTTCAGGTATCGATCCACTCGCAATTCCCCGGCAAGATCATAGGTCAAAAGCACGCGGGCGTGGACGAGCTTCGCAAGAATCTCGAAAAGCTCACCGCCGGCAAAAAGATCTATGTCAATATTATAGAAGTCAAGCACCCCGACTTGAACGCAAAGCTCCTCGCCGAGAATATAGCGGCGCAGCTCGAAAAGCGCGCGTTCTTCCGTCGCACCATGAAGCAGGCAATGTCCAAGGCGATGCATGCGGGCGCGAAGGGTGTCAAAGTCATGGTATCCGGACGTTTGGACGGCGCGGAGATCGCGCGTTCCGAGCACTACCAAGAGGGTTCCATACCGCTGCAAACGTTGCGTGCAGACATCGATTACGGTTATTGTATTGCGCGCACCACGTTCGGCGTATTGGGCGTCAAGGTGTGGATCTACAAGGGCGACATTCTCGTCGCTCCCAAAAAAGCGCCCGATCAAAACGAGTTTAAGGAGGGCGATCGGTAATGTTATCACCCAACAAAGTTAAGCACCGCAGAGTACAGCGCGGCAGAATGAAGGGCAAGGCGACCAGAGGCAGCACCATCGCTTACGGCGATTACGCGCTCGTCAGCCTCGATCCCGGCAGGATCACCTCCAACCAGATAGAGGCGGCGCGTGTCGCGATGACGCGTTACACCAAGCGCGGCG
>CAJUNM010000019.1 GCA_910587805.1 uncultured Christensenellaceae bacterium
GCGCTATATGCACCAATACAACATGCCGCCGTACTCGACGGGCGAAGCCAAGCCGCTTCGCGCGCCGGGCAGACGCGAGATAGGGCACGGCGCGCTCGCAGAGCGCGCGCTCGAACCGGTCATACCGTCCGAGGAAGAATTCCCTTATACCATTCGCGTCGTTTCGGAAATACTTTCGTCCAACGGTTCCACGTCGCAAGCGAGCGTATGCGGTTCTACGCTGTCGCTCATGGATGCGGGCGTTCCCATCAAAGCGCCCGTAGCGGGCATAGCTATGGGACTCATAAAGGACGAGGAAAAGAACAGACTTGCAATTCTCTCGGATATTCAAGGCCTCGAGGACTTTTTGGGCGACATGGACTTTAAGGTAGCGGGCACGAGCGAAGGCATCACCGCTATCCAAATGGATATAAAGATAAAAGGCATAAGCGAAGAGATACTTCGGACCGCGCTCGAGCAGGCGCGCAAAGGCAGACTGCACATTCTCGGCAAAATGCTCGAGGTGCTCGACAAGCCGCGCCCCGAACTCTCGCAGTACGCGCCCAAGATCATTATGTTCAATATCGATCCCGAAAAGATCGGCGACGTTATCGGCAAGCAGGGCAAAGTCATCAACAAGATCGTCGAGGACACGGGCGTCAAGATAGACATCGAAGAGGACGGCAGAGTGTTCATCGCCGGCGTAGACCCCGTAATGACCGAAAAGGCGAAACAGACCATTTTGAGCATAGTAAAAGACCCCGAGATCGGCGACGTGTACGAAGGACCTGTTGTGACCGTTCGCGACGAGCTCGGCGCGTTCGTGGAACTTTCGCCCGGTCGTGACGGTATGGTCCATATCGCAAAGCTCGGCAAGTTCGCGGGCAAACGCCTTGCCAACGTGTCCGACTTGCTCAAGGTAGGCGATAAAGTAAAAGTCGAAGTCGTCAGCTTTACCAAACAGGGCAAGATCGACCTTAAGCTGCTTGAAATTCTCGATCAAGCAAAATAGTAAAAAAGTAATAAACGCGCCCCGACTGCTAATATGCTATGTCGGGGGTGTTTTTTATGAAACGCATACGCTTCGACGCTAAATTTTTCAGAGTGGTTTTGGGTAATATAGTAATATGCGCCACGGTGACTGCACTCGTGCTCGTGCTTGTCATGATGCCGCGCCGCGCCGCGAACGCCGTGTCCAAAAACGATCCTATATTCTCGGGCGATTCCGACGACAAGATGTCGCTCATGATCAACGTGTATTGGGGTACGGAGTATATCGCGCCCATGCTCGACATTATGGACAGACACAATGTGAAGACGACGTTTTTCGTCGGCGGGAGCTGGGCGGCTGTAAATACGGCTGTGCTTAAGGATATTCACGCACGCGGGCACGAGATAGGCAACCACGGCTATTATCATAAAGACCATTCAAAGATCGATTCGGCTTACAACAAAAAAGAAATATCGTCGGCGCACGAGATAGTTTTCGATACGCTCGGCGTGAATATGAACTTGTTTGCTCCGCCTTCGGGCGCGTACAACGATACCGTGGTGCGAGTCGCCGAAGAACTGGGCTACAAGACCGTCATGTGGACGCGCGACACTATCGATTGGCGCGATCACGACAGCGAGCTTATATATAAGCGCGCCGTAAAAAATCTAAAGGGCGGAGACCTTATCCTAATGCACCCGACCGAAGCCACGGCAAAGACTCTCGAGCGCATAATCGAGGAGATCGAGAGCAAAGGATTGACCGTCGCGCCCGTAAGCGAAGTGATCTCTTAACAACAATCAAACAAGGAAACAATATGGTAAAAAAATACGAAAGCGGATTGACCGTAGTCGTCGAGCAGAACACGTCCGTGCGCTCGGTTGCGGTAGGTATACTCGTAGGCGCGGGCAGCGCGTACGAGACCGAAACCGAAAACGGCATATCGCACTTTATCGAGCATATGCAGTTCAAAGGCACTCGAAAGCGCACCGCCGAGCAGATAGTCAAAAAGTTCGACGATGCGGGCGCATCCTATAACGCTTTTACGGGCAAGGAATATACTTGCTATTATTTTAATTCTATCGACGAGAAAACCGAAGAATGTTTCGAGATATTGTCCGATCTGTTCTTGAACTCCGAATATCCCGAAGCGGAGCTTGAACGCGAGCGCAAGGTGATACTCGAGGAGATCAACATGGGCTTTGACGAGCCGGACGGCGTGTGCTACGACGTGCTTTGCCGCACCATGTACAAAGGCGCGCTCGGCAGAGAAATATTGGGTACAAAATCCAACGTTTCGTCGTTCGGCAAAGCCGATATTCTCGAATATAAAAGAACGCATTATTTGCCGAGCAATACCGTTATAGGCTTTGTGGGCAATATCACGGAAACCGACGCGACGGAGCTTGTCGAAAAATATATGAACGGGCTTGTTTCCGCCGAGTATTCCGCGCCGAAAAAGATAGCGACCGAACGATTCGTATCGGGCTACGGCAGCTATTTCCGCGATTACGAGCAGAGCGAGATATCCGTTGCATATCCGTCGCTCATAGCAAGCGACGAGCGCGTGCCCGTGCTGTCCGCGCTCGATTGTCTTTTCGGTAAGACGATGAGTTCAAGATTGTTCCAACGTCTGCGCGAAAAAATGGGTTTGGTATACAGCGTGTACAGCTCGCCGTCGATCGGCACGGGTAACGGATTCTTTTCGGTATGCGCCAACGTAAGCCCCGTAAATGCCGCCAAAAGCGTCGAGGCGATAGGCGACGAGATACGCAAGCTCGTAAAAGACGGCGTTACAGACGAGGAGACCGAGCGCGCAAAGACTCAATTAAAAGCGAGTACGGTATTCGGCAAGGAGAAATCTACGGGCTATATGCTCGCGCTTATGCGTTGGAGATTGTTGCTCGACAAGGATTATAACGTAGACGAACTGCTCGAGCGCATAGGGAAAATACGCAGATCGGATATAAACGAGCTTGCGCGCGAAATTTTTTCGCAGCCGCCCGCGCTCGCATATGTCGGGAAAAAGCCGTCGGACAGCGACGAGAACATTATAAAGAGGTATATCGAACAATGAAAAACGTAACCGAAACTTCGGCAAAAGAGGACAAGCTCGACGTTCTGTTCCGCATGCAAGCGGGACTCGACGCATACATACGCGATAAGCGCAATCTCGATTACAGCTCGAGCGAATGGGTGTGCAAAAAAGCTCAGGCGCTCATGGTTGAACTCGCCGAGGTAGTGGAAGAGGCGCATTACAAATGGTGGAAAAACCAAACCGAGATCGATTCCGATAAACTCAAAGAGGAGATTGTAGACGTGCTGCATTTCTTCTTGGGTATGTGCATAGACAGCGGAATGACGAGCGACGAACTTTTCGAGATATATCTGAAAAAGAACAAAGAAAATTACGACCGTCAAAACGGCTTATCGAGCAAGCACGGCTACGAACTGAACTGAAACGCATTTAGTTTTTCGCAAAATATTCCCGTTTTTTAGTATCAACGCCTTTCCGTTTACGGATAAGGCGTTTGTCGTTTTCGGCAGAAAATATGTTTACAGCGTTCGTATCGGCGTTTTTGCATGTGCGCGGAGTTATGCCGCCGGATAACTGTCGCCGCGTACCGGTTGCGACGGGCATCGAAAATTACGCGCGGGGCAGCAAAAACAGCGGCGCACGCATTGACACAAGCGCAAATTTGCGTTATAATGTAGCAATGATTGACTTGGTCGAAACTGTAGGCGGTGCGCTTGCTTGCGCGGAAGGTAAGAGATTCGCAGTCGGAGTGTCCGGCGGACGCGATTCCGTATGCCTTTTGCATGCGATCTTGCGTTGCGGTATCGACAAATCGCGCGTGATCGTCGTGCACGTCAATCACTGTTTGCGCGACGCCGCAGACCGCGACGAAAATTTCGTTCGCGGGCTTTGCGAAAAAAGCGGCGTTGCGTTTATTTCGGTGCGAGTTGACGTTAAGCGCGCCGCCGAGCAGTGCGGTCAAACGGTCGAGCAAGCGGCGAGAAACTTGCGCTACGACGCTTTTTACGATATGATAAAATCGGACAGAGCGGACTACATACTTACCGCGCATCACGCGCTCGACAACGCCGAGAGCGTGCTTATGCATTTGTTTCGCGGCGCGGGGCTTGACGGATTGCGCGGCATCGGCGGGTTCGATGCGGAACGCAAGCTGATACGCCCGTTTATCTCCGTTTATCCCGCCGAACTCGACGCGTATGCCACCGAGAACGGTATCGAATACGTCACGGACGAGACCAACCTCGTACCCGACGCAGACAGGAACTTTATTCGGCTCAACGTGCTGCCGCTTATAGAGCAGCGGTATACGGGCGCAGTGCGCGCCGTAAACGAGTTTGCACGCGAGTGCGAGAGCGCGGCAGACACGCTCGACGCGCTCGCGGACGCCGAAAATATCTACTACGATCGCGGCGCGGTGTGCGTTCGCTCGAGCGCGCTCGACGGCGCGCTTGCAGGCAGATACGTTCGTCGCGCGCTCGCGTATTTTTCGCTCGTAGACGTTACTCGCGAGCAGATTTCCGCGGCGGTAGCGCTGCGCGGTAAAAGAGTCGGCGCGATAGCCGAGGCGGCGAACGGGGTCAAAGCCGAGCGCGAGAGCAGTGCGGTCGCGTTTTATATCCCGCGAGCGGAGTACGGCGGAGAGCGTCCGCTTGTGTGCGGCACGAACGTTATAGACGGCTTGACGTTCCGCGTGGAAAACACCGACTCCGACCCGAAAGCGTTTGTCGGGTGCGTGGCGGATGCCGACAAGCTCGACGGCGCGGTGGTGCGGTTTCGGCGTGACGGCGACGTTTTTACGCCGTTCGGCGGCAAGCCGAAAAAGCTCAAGCAATACTTTACGGATAACAAAGTGCCGAACCGCATAAAGTCGCGTACGCCGCTCATAGCGCGCGGCAAAGAGATTTTGGCGGTGGTAGGTATGCAGGTTTCGGATAACGTACGCGTCACCGCCGATACCAAACGCCGCGTGCTTATAACGATATGATACAATGCGAAATACCCACGAAAAGGAGAACAATATGGAAATCGGACAAACGTTTATCTCCGGCGAAAGCATACGCGCGCGCGCAAAAGAACTTGCCGCCGAGATCGACAAGGACAATGCGGGATCGGATAAGCCGCTTATTTGCGTGTGCGTGCTGCGCGGCGCGGCTATGTTTTACTGCGACGTTATCAAGCACTTGAAATCGGATATACGTTGCGAGTTCGTGTCCGTGCGCAGTTACGACGGTATGAAGTCGTGCGAGCCTGTGCTTATTCAGGACGCGGAGATACAAAAAGGCGCGAACGTGGTTGTTGTGGAAGACATAGTCGATACCGGCAAGACCGTCGCGCTCATGAAAAAGCGGTTCTTGAGCCAAGGCGCTAACTCCGTCAAGCTGTGTTCTATGCTCGCGCGCAAAGAGGGCGTAGCCGATTACATAGGGTTCGTTTTCGATACGGATAAATTCTTTATCGGCTACGGGCTTGATTATAATCAATCGTACCGCAATATGGACGGCGTGTACGAACTCATTCCTTAACGGCGTTGTTAAGGCGACGCAATACCGTTTGCGCGGCTTTAACGCGCGCCGTAAATGAAGGTTGAAAGTGGAATCAAACGACGACATCGTTAAACTCGGCGAGACCGCCGAACCGCTCGGCGACGGGTTTTACATCATACAGCGACGGGACGTTTACCGTTTCGGTTCGGACGCGGTTGCGCTCGCAACATTCGCATCGAAAGATATTCGTCGCGGCTTTGACGTGCTCGATCTGTGTTCGGGTTGCGGCGTTGTGGGAATACTCGTGGCTATAGCTACGGGCGCGCGAGTGCTCGGCGCGGAGCTTGACGAAACGCTGTTCGATATGAGCGTGCGCTCTGTAAAGCTCAACGGGCTTTGCGATGTGCGGTTCGTAAACGCCGATTTGCGCGAAGTCAAGCGGTTTTATCCTAACGCGGAAAACGGGATAGATCCGTCTCGTGGCGCGGCGGAAAATCGCAATCGGTTTTCGGCTGTCGTATGCAATCCGCCGTATTACAAATCCGATTCCAAACCGAGCGCGATCTCGCCCGCGGCTAACAGCGAACTTACCGTCGCGTTTCGCGACGTTGCGGAGACCGCGGCAAACAGTCTCGGGCAAGGCGGAGCGGCGTATTTCGTTCATACCGCGGGGCGGCTCGACGAGGTTTTATGCGAGTGCCGCGCGCTCGGGCTGACGCCGAAAAAATTGATCGTAAACGTCAACGGTAAAACGTTCTTGCTCAAGTGCGTAAAAGGCGGCAAGAGCGGACTTACCGTAACGACCGAGGAGTTTTGACCATGCTGTATTTTGTTGCAACGCCGATAGGCAATCTCGACGAAATAAGTTTGAGAGCGCTCGACGTGCTCAAATCCGTCGATCTCATCGCCGCCGAGGACACTCGGCATACCGCCATACTGTTGAAAAAGTACGATATAAAAACTCCGCTCGTATCGTACCACAAATTCAACGAGCGCGAAACCGCCGACGGACTTTTGCAAAAGCTCGAGGCGGGGAGCGATATTGCCGTGGTGTCCGACGCGGGCATGCCCGCGGTGTCCGATCCCGGGCATGTGCTCGTCGATCTTGCGATAGAGCGCGGCGCGGAGTTTACGGTGGTGAGCGGCGCGTGCGCGGCGGTAAACGCCGTCGTGCTTTCGGGACTTTCTTCGCGCGCGTTTGCCGTGCTCGGATTTTTGCCCGAAAAAAAGCTTGATCGTGCGCGCTTTGTCAAGCCGTACGTCGGTATGCCGTGCACGCTCGTGTTTTACAGCGCCGTGCACGATATAGACGCCGATCTCGAGTTTTTGTACGAAACGCTCGGCGCGCGCAAGTGCGCGGTATGCCGAGAAATGACTAAAATGTTCGAGACCGTCACGCGCGGTACGCTCGGAAACATGCCCGAGATAGTCAAAAAAGGCGAGTTCGCGGTCGTGGTGGAAGGCGCGAGCGGCGAAAGCGAGCTTAACAAGCTGTCCGTCGAGGAACATATAGAACATTATCTGAAACTCGGGCACGACGTAAAAAGCGCCGTAAAGCTCGTCGCAAACGACAGACACGTGGCAAAGAGCGAAATATACAAAATATCGGTGAATATGAAAAACGCCCAAAACCGTTGATTTTGTAAATCAAACATGGTATAATGCAAAAGCAGTTATGATGGACGCGGAACAGATCTGGCAGGATATGCTGTCTATATTGGAAGTCGAGGTCAATACCTTGGGCTTCGACGTGTGGATCAAGCCTTTACGCCCGCTCGGCATAGAGGACGGTATTCTCGTACTCGTTTCGCCGACTTCCGCATCGAAGAGCGAGGTCGTGTCGCGGTATATGCCGTTGCTCAAGGGCGCTTTGCGCCGTGTGGACGGCGCGCCGTCGGAGCTGACTTTGATCTCGGAAGACGAGCGCGACAGGTACTCGCCGCGCGAGAGCGAACCGAAAAAAACCGAAAAAGCCGCGCCCGTTTCGTCAAGCCATGCGAGCAACATCAATCCGAAGTATAATTTTGAAAATTTCGTCGTAGGCGGGTGCAACAAATTGGCGCACGCCGCGGCTCAAGCTGTCGCCGAAAACCCCGGCACGCTGTATAATCCGTTGTTTATTTACGGCGGAGTAGGTCTCGGCAAAACGCATATCATGCATGCTATAGGCAACGCCGTGCGCATGTCAATGTCCAACTTGAAGATCGTATACGTTTCTTCAAAGACATTTATCAACGAGTTTATCGATTCCATACGCACCGCCAAGGGCGCGAATCAAGACTTCAGAGACAAGTACCGCGGCGTCGATCTTTTGATGATAGACGACGTGCAGTTCATAAGCAAAAAGCCTTCAACTCAAGAGGAGATATTTCACACGTTCGAGGAATTGCAGAATGCGGGCAAACAAATGGTGTTTGCATCCGACTGCCCCCCGCAGGAAATACCCGATCTCGATGCGCGAGTTAAATCTCGGTTTGCGTCGAGCCTCGTTGTGGATATACAGCCGCCCGATCTCGAAACGCGCATAGCTATTTTGCAGCACAAGTCGCAGGAAGCCAAAACGAATATTCCCGCAAACGTGCTCGAGTACATAGCCGAAAACGTGTCGAGCAACATACGCGAAATGGAAGGCGTGTTGACTAAAGTCATTTTCCTCGCAAAGCTTTCCGAATCGCGCGTCGATATGGATATTTGCAAACAGGCGCTCGGCGATTATCGCGTGCAAACGTGCGAAGAAATAACGGCGGACGAAATAATAGATTACACGTGCAAATATTTTAACATTGCCAAAGCGGACGTGGTCGGGAAAAAGAAAAATAAAGAGATAGTCGAGGCGCGTCAGATAGCGATGTACCTCATTTACGATATGCTCTCGCTGCCTATGATCTCCGTCGGGCAGTTTTTCGGCGGCAAAGAACATACAACTGTGTTGCACGCACGCGACAGAGTGGTCGCTGCTATGGCAAACGACGAAAAAACGCGCACCGCGGTCGGCGATATTAAAGCTATGATATTGAGAAAGTAAACCGATTTTATTCGTTATATTGTATATTTTTAATAAGACTGTAAAATCTGCAATATAGCATAAAACAAATTGCAATTGAAAATTGCGAAATAATAGTATATAATGTATTCGTATATGCGGGAGCATTATGCTCTCGGTTCTTATTCCTAATATAAAATGATTTTATGATGCGGAGGAGAGAGATGACGAAAAAGACGAAGCTATCTTTGGTTAGCTTGCTGGCGAGCGCGGTTATGTTCTCGTCGGTCGGTTGTTTGGGCAAACCGCCCGCCGACGAAATTCCGGAAATTCCCGGGGGGGGGGATGCAAACAACCATTGGAGACGCTTACGACTACAATGAGGACGGCACGGGATCTACGCGTCCGACTATCCCGGGCGGATATTACGATCCGTCGCTTCCGATCACGGAAACGATGGTGCGTATATCCGAAAGCTCGAAGATAACGTTTGCCGACGGCAGCCGCGAAAAGCTGTTCAAACTCGGCACGCCGTTTACAAATGCGGATTTCGATCAGAGCGCGCTCGACGGTCGCGAAGTAGGCGGCTTGGCGTTGCTTAATGCGGACGGTGCGATCGTAGGTTACAATTCTCTTGCGGAGTTCGCGCCGCAAGCGGAAGTCACCGTGATCCCGTACTACGCAAACGAGAACGGCAACTACCTGTGGTTCGGTTCAAACGGCTACGATTACGGCAACGGCATAACTTCCGCGTCTATAACCGCCGAAAATGCGATAGTAGACGGTTATGCCGGCAGGATATTGCACTATTCCGAAAGCGTGAGATCGGCGGGCAATCGCGTCCGTATCAAGTCCACGTTCAATCGCGAGGAAGGCGCGGAATATACATATTACTATACTTTCAAGAACTACGGCGATACTTCGATTTCGTTCACCGCATATCAAATGAACGGCGGCGAAAACATTTCGGGTACGGACGCCGAGCCGTCGTACGGCATAGTTCTTGCGCCGGGCGAATCCAAGTCCTTGATTATAGCGCAAGACATAAATAAAAACGACGGCAACGCAATGACGATCATCAGATTCGATGCGCCCGCATTAAACGGTTTTGACTTGGGCGTTGTTCAGGCTGTCAAAAACACGATAGACCGCGTGCCCGCAAAAGTGACGCTCGATCTTCCCGAAGGCTTTACGGTATCCGACGAGTACAAGACGGAATACACCACTTTCGACTTGCTCGAATTGCCTACTGTCGATCAAATAACCAACGATACGGGCAAAACGTTCTTGCATTGGTCGGTAGACGGCGAAACGCCGATCACCGCCAAAGCGCGCGTTTACGGCGATATGACGCTTAAGCCCGTGTTCCCGAAAGCGGCGAAAATAACGGTCAAACTCCCCGAGGGAATGACTGTATCCGACAGCTACGTTACCGACGTAATGACATACGATAAACTCGTATTGCCGACGGCGGATCAAATACAGGGCAATGCAAACGGCGCGCCGAGCGGTTGGTTCGATTTCGCTACGGGCGGAATATTGGGCGCGGACGTAAGCATACTCGGTGACATGACTATCGCGCCGTATTGGGAAACGATGGGCGGCTACAGCTATGTGGCGGTCGGCAGCAGTCAGAGTACCGGTTATAACAGCGATGAAGTTCCCGGAAATCTGTTCGGTAACGGCGGCAAATACGAGGGATTGAGAAAAGGCGGCGGCAGCGCGCAAATGATAGACGGCGGAAAAGCGGGAACATATCTCGGTTCGGTAATTTCGTGCGCGCAACCCGTAACGGCGGGCGTTGCCGTACGTCTCGATTCGGTGCATCCCAACCGTTGGTCGGGCGACGGCGTGCTCGAGTTCGCATATACGCTGTATAACGGCGGTACGTCGCGCTTGAAGCTGAGCGTATATCAAGTGAGCGCGAGTTCCGAATATAAGAGCGGCAGCGGTTTCTATAATTACGAAACTATTCGCTACCGCACGGAGTTCGATCTCGAGCCGGGCGAGAGCGCAACAAAGCTTGCGCAATATGTGCTTGCCGGCTCGAACGCGAACGCGCTTACTTACATAGTGTTCGAGGAAGACGTCGATTCGTTCAAGTTCGGAATATCCATAGGCAGCAAGATAATAGACGGCGCTACCGACGTTGCGGACGAGTACAAGAACCAAGCGCCGCGCAACAATTACGTCAATATAGAATACGATGCGGAGTCAAACCGCGGCTTGACGGTGAGCGAGAACTATTTGCGTCAGCTTGCCGGCAGACTTATTATCGCGCCGACGGAAAGCGAATTTACGCTGCCCGAGGGCGAGCGTTTGGCGGGCTGGAAACTCGTTATAAACGGTACGGAAAGAGCGTTACCCGCAAACAGAAACTACGGCGGCTTGCTGTTGCCCTCGGCTGCGACGGTAGAGCTTAAGCCTGTGTTCGTCGAGTATAAGACGGTAACGGTGAGCTTGCCCGAGGGCGTAACGCTCGACGGCTACGATACTTCGGTGCGCGTATTCGACGGCGAAGCGCTCATTTTACCCACGGACGAACAAATAAAGATCGCGGACGGCAGACGCGTGCGCTATTGGGTGATTGTCTCCGAGGACGGAGAAAGAAAGATAAACGATAATTCGTACGTGTTCGAGGACATAACGATACGTCCCGTACTGTCTGCGCCCGTAGGTTCGCCCGTAAGCGTGACGCGCGGCGAACTTCCCGCGGGATTCACTGTTTCCGATTCGTATATAAACACGACGCGCGCGATAGGCGATACGTTCGCTCTGCCCGCCGACGGACAGTATAATAACGATACCGATAAAAAGCTTGTCGGTTGGACCGTGACGGATACGGAGACGGGCGACGTGTTGGTCGAAAACGCATTAACTACCGATATGGTAATAGAAGTTACGGGCTTGACTGTAACACCCGTGCTCGTCGAGCGCGCGCAGATAACGGTACAGCTTCCCGACGGCGTAACGCTTGACGGATATGCTCCCGATATTGCGATAGGCGAAGAGCTTGTGCTGCCTACCGGCGCGCAGCTCGTCGGAAACAAGAACGGCGACCCTGCGGGTTGGTATAATTACGCTACGGGCGAGATATTGCCGAACGGCACCGAAGCGCCGCGCGCGATAACGATCGCGCCGTATTGGCAGACTGTCGGCGATTACGAATATCTTGCTATCGGCACGGGACGAAACAAACCCAATCCTGCATATGCACCGGGTGGTTTGTTCGCCGACGACGGCAGCGGCACGGCCGAATATCTCGGTATGACGAATGTTGATGGCAGTACCGCAATGCTTGTAAACGGCGTTAACGGTTATACGTATCTCGGTTCGATCGTTTCGTCCGATAGACCCGTTATAGCGGGCAGCGCGATGCGTTTCGATTCCAAGTATAAAGAAAGATCTCCCGAAAACGGTATCATCGAGTTCTGTTTCAATTTGATCAACAGCGGTGAAACCAATCTCAAGCTGAGTATATATCAGATAAACGGCGCAGCCGATCATACCGCGAGCGGACAGTACGGTTATGAAAGTCGGTATCGCATAGAAGTCAATCTTGCGCCCGGCGAGAGCATGAGCAAAACAGGTCAGTATCTGCTCAATTCAAATAACAATGCAATCACGTATATCGTGTTCGAGAAAGACGCAGAGTCGTTCGAGTTCGGTTTCTCTATAGGTTATAAGGTGATCGAAGGCGCGACCGACGTTGCGGACGAATACAAAAATCAAGCGCCGCTTGCAAACGATACCGTTATAAAATTCGATGCGGAAAAATATGCGGATGTAACGGTTGACGCCGGTTATCTTACGCAACGCGTAGGCAGGCTCATCGTCGCGCCCGCAGCCGAGCAATATACTGTGCCGGAAGGCTCGGTAATAAAAGAGTGGCGGCTCCTTATAGACGGCAAAGAGCATGTAATTCCCAAA
The DNA here is from genome assembly GCA_910587805.1 of uncultured Christensenellaceae bacterium. Lineage (GTDB taxonomy): Bacteria > Bacillota > Clostridia > Christensenellales > Pumilibacteraceae > Anaerocaecibacter. The sequence continues at coordinate 12,405 of CAJUNM010000019.1, forward strand.
TCGATCTCTATGTCGGGATTGCTCCTGTCTTCGGACGCGACTTTCGAGCTTGTTCCGGTATTTGCCGAAAAAGTGACCGTAAAAGTCAACTTGCCCGAGGGTATTACGCTCAACGGATATGCCCCCGATATAATGGAAGGCGCAAAACTTTATGCGCCTACAGCCGAAATGGTATCCGGCTCGATTGCCGACGGCAGAACGCTCGTCGGATGGTTTGATACCGCAAACGGCGCTATTATCGGCAGCGGCGGCATTATTGCCGACAGCCCCGAAATAACGATCGCGCCGTATTTCAAGACGACCGATACCGCGCTTACTCCGCTTTCGGGCGCCGGCGCGGGCGAGAAAGGCTGTCCTTACGGACCCGATAACGTGACGGCTTCGCTCGAAGGAAAATTCGCCAAACAGTCCGATATCGTAGGCGGCGACGAGAAGGGCATAAGACTCACTTGCAGCGCAGATATGGCGGTCGGCAATGCGTTTCGGTTTAAGACCACTTATAAATTAGAGACGGCGAAAAGCTATACTTTTACGTACCGTTTCACAAATTACGGCAGCGGCAAATTAGCGTTTACCGTATACCAGATAAACAGCGGTACGGAAACGAACGGCAGAGACGGCAAAAAAGTCGAGCTTACCTCAGGCGAATCCATAGTAGTCGATCTGACTATATCGAACGTAAGCAACGGTAATGCGCTTTCGTACTTCGTGATGGATGCGGCGGCGAGCGGGTTTAATCTCGGCGTGGCAATGTCGGTCGCCGTAAACGCTTAAGGAGGAGATAATGAACAAGATCAAAGAGTTTTTCATCGATTTTTTCAAGACGCGAAACGTTGCGTTTTATATTGCGCTCGGGTTTGCGGGGCTTGCGTTCATAGGCGGAATAATCGCATCGGCGGGAACTAAGGTCGCGGGCGGCGGCGCGCTTCCCGCAGTGCTCACAATGCTCGGTCTGTTCGCGTTTTTCGGACTGTCGCTTGTAAAGCACGAGTGGGCGGGCGCAGGCGTCGCGGCGGCTATGAGCTTTGTTTCGATAGTGGTATCTGTTTGCGACGTGTATTCGTTTTATCTTTCCGCAGTGAGCGATATGAGTATGACGGGCATAAGCGTATCGAAAGTGCTTGCGCTCGGCGGCATAGGTTCGCTTATTACGTCTTTGATATTCTTTGCGATCTGCGCGATAGCGTTGACCGCCCTCGCGTGGATACGCATGCGCAAAAAACCCGTTATTATAAATGCGACGGAGGAAAACGAAAATGTCAACGAATAAGTTAAAAACAACGCGTAAAGCATTGCATATAACTTCTCGCATACTCGCGTGTATTTCGGTGGTGCTTATAGGCATATTCGTGATAGCGGATACGCTGCTCACGGATAAAGCCGTGGAAGTCTTGCTTACCGACTTCGTGTTCACGAGCGAAGAACTCGGAAAGCCTGCCGATATAATAATCAACTCCGGTAAGGAAGCTGTGCGTTACAAAACGTGGTATTCGTCCGTAGAGGATAACCTCAACGGCAACGGCGAAATCGCTTGGTACGCGCAGGGCGAGGGTACGGTGCTTTTGCAAAACGACAAAAACACGTTGCCGCTCGCCGCAGGCGACAAAGTCAGTCTTTACGGTGTGACGGGCTACGATCCGATGTACTGTTTGGACGGCGCGGGCAATAACAAAATAAACTCGCCGCTCGCGTACGACAAAAAAGCGGAAGAAAACCGCAGACAGTTTTTTTACGACGAGTTTGAGAAAGTCGGACTCGAAATGAACAAGAACCTCGAAACTTGGTACAACGGCGACGGTACGGAATACCGCAGATTCGATACTATAGGGTTTTGGGGCAAAGAGGATGAAAACGGAACTATTCCGCAGCTTACCGAAGCGGCATGGGAGGATATTCCCGCATCGGGAAAAAATCAGGGCGCATTCGGCAAAAATACGACAGCCGTTTATGTTACGGGCAGAATGACTAACGAGGCGGCGGATCTTCCCAATGCGCACGGAGAGGCGAGCGCAAAGATCCGCAATAAAGGCGCGCACGGCGAAACGACTTCCACAGATTATATGGCGCTTACGCCTACCGAGATCGCGCTTATCACGGCGTTAAAATCCAACTATTCCAAACTGATAGTCATTTTCAATCAAGCCAACGCGCCGCAGTCGGATATTCCCGAAGTGCTCAAAAGTACGGCAGACTGTTCGGTAGCCGGTATCTGGGCGGGATTTACGGGATCGGACGGAATAAAAGCCGTAGCGGATATACTCGTAGGTACGCTCAATCCGTCTGGAGGTCTGAGCGCGGGCTGGTACACGGCGCAGAAGAACAATCCGTCTATGCGCAATTATTCGATAGGCGGAAACGTGACCAACGTCGAGGGTATGTACGTAGGTTACCGATATGCCGAAACGCGATACGAGGATATTTTGAACGGCGCGGCGAAAGCCGGTTCGTACGACTACGACGCGCAGGTATCGTACCCGTTCGGTCACGGACTTTCGTACACGTCGTTCGATTATTCGGATGTGAGCGTAGCGCCCGATCCCGATCCCGAAAAGAACTATTATTCGGGCGGACTTATGGCTTCCAACAACGGCAAGTTCGATCTCAGCGGCGAAGGTTATAGCGGAAACCACGGCAAAGCCCGTCCCGACAGCGAAAAAAGAGCTACGGGCGATAACGTCGGAGATTGCGACGATATAATCATGAGCGTCACCGTCACGAATACCGGCGCGTTTTCGGGCAAAGAGATAGTGCAAGTCTATCTTCAGCAGCCTATAACCGATACGGACAGAGCGCACGGCGTGCAAAAGCCGTCCGTGCAGCTCGTCGGTTACGGCAAGACCGGTATACTCGCGCCTGCGGAATCTCAGACTTTGCAGATCAAGATCGACGCCAACAAATGGTTCGCGGCGTACGACGATAAGCTCGGCGACGGCGAGCAGTATACGGGCGGCGGTTACGTGTTGTCTGCGGGCGATTATAAGCTCGTTGCGGCGCGCAACGCGCACGAGGCTGTGAACAGCATATATCTCGCCAAAGGCGGAAAAGCTACCGATGCGAATTTCGACGACGGGTACGGCATAGGCAATGCGGGCAACGTAGCGACGGTTACGGTAAGCGAAAATCGAAGCGAGAACTATAAATATTGGACTCAGGGCACTACGGACGAAGTGCATAACTTGTTCGGCGACGTCAACCCGAATAAAGACGGCGACGCGAGCAACGACATAAAATTCTTTTCGCGTTACGACTGGGCAGCCACCGCCGCGATAGATAACGGTTATATCGGTATGAGCGGAACGGGCGCGAACAATGTCGACAACTCGTCCGGCACGTTCAACTCGAGAGATCAAATGACCGCCGCGCTTATCGATAATTACGAGAGATATTATAACGTCAAGTTCGATACTGCGCAATACGAATACGGTCAAAGCGATACGGAATACGATCTCGTCGATCTTATCGGCGTCGAGTACGACGTAGCGAACGGCGCGAGCGAAGCGGACGTCAAAAAATGGGCGGATATCGTCGGGCAATTGACGGATACCGACATAGAAGCGTTGTTCTCGTCTGGCAGACGTCAAACGCCCACGGTCACGAGCATCAATAAACCCGGTACGATCGATCAAAACGCATCGAACGGCTTTGAATGGAAGTTCGGCACGAATACCGGCGCGGGAATGTATCATAAGTTCGACAGCACGGCTAAGATCGCATACCCCACGGGATATCCGTGCGAGGGCATAATCGCCGCTACGTTCAATAACGATGTGGCTTTGCTCGTCGGCAAGGCGATAGGCGAAGATGCGTTGTGGACGGGCGCGTCCGGACTGTACGGATTCGGTCTCGGCTTGCAGAGAAATCCTTATCACGGCAGAGCGGGCGAGTTTTACAGCGACGATCCCTTCCTTACGGGTATGATCGGCGGCTACGAAACGCTCGGTGCGCAGAGCAAAGGCTTGTACGTGTACAATAAGCATTTCGTGCTCAACGATCAAGATCACAGCAGATCGTATTACAGCTCGTGGCTCGACGAACAAACGATGCGGCAAGTATACTTGCGTCCGTTTGAAATGGCGATAGAGATAGGCGACGCCATGAACGTCATGATAGCGTTCAATAAGATCGGCAAGTCTTGGGGCGGCAGCAATTACAACCTTATGACGCGCTGGTTGCGGGGCGAGGCGGGTATGCTCGGGTTCGCCATAAGCGACTGGTACGAAGCGCCGAATGAGAATCTCGGTTACGGAATGCTCGCGGGCACGGATATTTTGGACGGGCCTTCCGGCGGCTCGGGCTTTACTTCGTCGAATAATGCCGACGTGCGTTTCAAGAATTGCGTCGTGCAGTCCGCAACGCGCATACTGTATACCGTCGCCAACAGCAATGCCATGAACTTTATAGGCGCGGGTACGGAAATACTCCATTTCGAGGCGAAGTGGATATATTACCGCGACGTGTTGCTCAAACGTTTCGGCGCGTCGTTGTGGACGATTTTCGGATTGAGTATGGCGTTTGTAGTCGGCACTGCGGTATGGACGTATCTCGACGAAAGAAAGAGCTTGATGCGCTGACGATAATATACTGCGATAAAAAATCGAGGCGGTTTCGTTATTCGGAACCGCTTTGATTTTGGAAATCGAAAATAATACCCGTTTCGCTTGTTTTTGTCCTACGCAGCAGCCGCAGGCTATTCCGAGCATTTTTTGCGTGCCGAGGAATCTCAACTTTAACGCGGCGACAGCCGCTATCGACTTCTTCCGCCCTCGTTCATCGGATCTCTCCGTAGAAGATGACTTTTTCAATAAATCGCAAAGAAATCGAAAAAACGGGCTTTGGCTGTTGACAAGAAAACATATTTAGTGTAAAATGTAATCATGGATACGGAATTTCCACCCCCAAGACCGATAACGTTAGAAATTACGTCGGATATAGAACCCGTTAAGTGCAGCGGAACGTACCGCGGCACCGTCGGAGGTTTTATATTGGATTTTGATATGGGCGAGGATAAGTATACGGTCGACCATGCCGCCGAGCGCACCGTCTTTTGTTGTGCGGGAAAAAATCAGTCGTATACGCTTACGCTCGCGGATGAAGAAACGCGAATGCGTCTCGATACTGTATTCGGCGCGGTGGAATACGCCGTGCGAACTTGCGCGCGCGAAGCGGAATGTTCCGACGCGGGCTTGCGAATGAATCTGAACTACGCGTTGCTTTCGGGCGGGGAAGTCGCCGCCGAGCGCAGCATAATTTTACGCGGGATTTTTTGAGGGATAAAATATGAAGATCAAATGGTTGGGACACTCATCGTTTCTGCTTACGGAAAGCACGGGCATATCGGTATTGACCGATCCGTTCGATCCCGAGTTTGTCGGCTACGGTTACGACAAGCCGGCTGCGGACGTCGTTACAATATCGCACGGGCATGCCGATCATAATTATTTGAACGGCGTAAAGGAATATAAAGAAGTCTTGGATAAACCGGGGCAGCATGAGTATAACGGTATACATATACTCGGCGTTCCGTCGTTCCACGACGATAAGGACGGCGCGGAACGCGGCAAAAACGTCATATTCAAATTTCGTATGGACGGCGTAAATATATGTCACATGGGCGACATAGGCGAGCCTTGCAGTCCCGAGCTGATAGAGCGGTTGATGCCCGTAAACGTGCTCATGATCCCCGTCGGCGGAACGTATACGACGGATGCGGACGCCGCTAAGGAATACGTGGATAGGCTCATGCCCGATATAGTCATACCGATGCACTACAAGGTCAAGCGCTGCGAACTCGATATAGATAAAGTCGAGCCGTTCACTCGACTTTTCGAGAGCGAGGCGGTGGAAGAGGATGTTGACGAGCTCGAGCTTGACCGCAACGACTTCAACGAGAGCGGATCGTCTACGCGCGTTGTGGTGTTCGACAAAAAAGACCTGTAATATCCAAAATAATACATAACGATAAAGCGACGTCGGTCGCTTTTTTCGTGCGACGGCAAAAAATAAACAAACCGCGCCCAAACACTTGAAAACGAACGGTGTTTGTGTTATAATGGTTAGGCGTAGAAGTGTCACGTATTTTTTCTACTGCTTTTTTCGGAGGCTTGATTTTGGCGCGTAAGGTTCGACAAAAAAATAATTCACGCAAGAGCGGCAATCACGACGTGCTTGCTATAGTTCTTATCGTGGTATCGGCTTTTCTGTTGCTGTGCATAGTGATCCCGCCGATATTGAGCGTAGTCAGTCAAACAGTATTCAGCGTGCTTTTGGGTACGTTCGGAATAGTTATTTATCCCGTGCTGGTAGCGACGCTTTTGGGCGGGGTATTCTTGTTCAATCGCCGCACGCCGTATGTGAGCGTCAAAACGGGCGTATGCTCGGCGTTGCTCGCGTTTTTCGCGCTTGTGATTTTGCAGCTTGCTACGTCGCACGCGTTTCTCAAACAGCCGTTCGGCGAATATATTTCGTCGGTCTATAACGCAAAGTATACCGTAGGCGGCGTGATAATGGGCACGATCGCGTTCGGGCTTAAAACCGCAATAACCGAGATCGGCTGCTACGTCGTTTTTTCTGTAGGTATTCTCGCCACGGTCGCCGTTATGATAAATATTGTCGCGCTCATACGCAACAGACGCGCGCCCGTAAAAGAACCCGAAAAAAAGCCGCGCGGCGGATTTTTGTCCGATGCGGAATCCAAGCGCGTTACCGCGCTCGAAACACCGTCCAAACTGTACGTAGGACAGATCGCCCCGCGCTTGCCCGCCGATTACGGCATAGACGCGCTTTCGGGCACGGCGAGCGACTTGCCCGTGAACGAGCCGCGCCGCACGAGCGATTACGGCGCAATGCCTATTTATTCGTCGCCCGTTACGCCGCCGAGTTCGGGTATGGACAAGAATGTCGCGCGCGACACGCTGTACGGCGGTTCCGACACGCTCAATATGCGTATGCTCGACGATTTCAATAATCAGGGCATGCAGAGCCGAAAAACTCAAGACGTACAGAGCGAGCGCAATACCGAATACATGCGCGACGTGCAAAGCGCGCAAAGCGTGTACGAAAGTTATGCAGAGCCGTCGCAGCCGACTTATGCCGAGCCGCACGTAAAAGTGGACGAGGACGCGCGGGCGAATCGCCCCAAGCGCGTAGATCACGACGAACCGCAGCTCGAGGTGCAGTTCCCGTCGCAACGCAATTATTATTACAGCGACGAGGGCATCGAAACGGCGGAACTCGATATCAAAAAGCATTTGAGCGAGGATACCGAAAAGCGCAAGCAGTCGGAGATAGAGAGCGCGGCGCGCGACGAGCGTTATATCGCGCCCGCAACGCCGTCTTTTTCCTCGCGTGTGGATAACAGCCGCGTCGTGCGTCCCGACGGTATATTCAACGCACCCAAGGACGGCGGCAAATCGCAAAAGCCCGCGCCGACGGAAAAAATATCGCCGCTCGAAACCCCCGTGTCGGAATTTTCCGTTGCGGACAGTATAATCGTTTCGCCGGGTAAGAGCGACGACGAGCTTATAAAGTCGTTCGAGGAATTGCGCGGAGTGGGTAAAGCCGCGCCGTTGCCTGACGAAAACGAAATAATCGACGCTTCCGAACTCAACGGCAGATACGTCGAGGAACAAGAGACCGAGTCGGAACCGGTAGGCGAGATAATAGACGCCGCCGCGCCGTACGCGGAACCGAATACGGACAGAGAAGAAATTTTCGACGGCACCGATTCCATGACTGTGGCGGGCGGACTTGTGATCGCAGACGGTCCTGCGGTCGATATGTCGGAAACTCACGATATTACGAGCGATCTCATCGACGGCGAGGACAGGTCCGGCGCATACGTTGCCGCGGACGCCGAAACGGCAGAACCCGCGCCCGTGCAAAAATCCAAAGCCAAAAAGCTCGCGCCCATAGACAATCAAATATCTATGGATATGGTAATACGCGAAAAGGCGCAGTCTATAGTTGTGGACGATACCCGTCGTCGCAAGCGTTACGACAATTATACGCCGCCGCCGATCGATCTGTTAAAGCCGTCGGTGCGCGAGGACGTGCCCGCCGAACTGTTGCAAGAGACTGCGACCACGCTCGAGGCGGTCATGAGCGGGTTCTTGAAAGCGGATATAAAAGTAATTCGCATTGTTCCCGGTCCTACGGTTACGAGATACGAGTTGGAAGTGCCCTCCGGCGTTTCCGTCAAATCGATAGCAACGCGCTGTTCGGATATAGAATACGAGCTTGCCGCAGTCGGGCACGTGCGTGTTGAAGCGCCTATCCCCGGAAAACGCGCGGTCGGTATAGAAGTTCCTAACGCACAAAAGGGCATAGTCGCATTGCGCGAGGTCGTGGAGTCGTCCGAATATAAAAACTCAAAGTCCTCGATGACGTCGGCGCTCGGCGTAGACATAGGCGGTGCGGTCGTATGTTGCAATCTCGAAAAGATCCCGCATCTTTTGATAGGCGGGCAAACGGGCAGCGGTAAGAGCGCATGCCTTAACGGTTTGATAATCAGCTTGCTTTACAGCGCTTCGCCGGACGACGTGCGGTTTATACTCATAGACCCCAAACGCGTCGAGTTTGCCAAGTACAACCACATGCCTCACTTGCTGTTCGATTCGATCATAACCGAGCCGAACGACGCATTCAGCGCGCTCAAATGGGCGAGCAACGAGATGGAACGGCGGTACATGATGATGGCAAAGTACGGCTGCAGTAATCTCGGAATGTATAACGAACTGCCGGATGTAAAAACAGGCAAGTCGGACAAGATGCCGCACATAATCATTATAGTGGACGAGCTTGCCGACCTCATGCTGTCTACGGCAAAGCACGAGATAGAGGAACGCATAAAAGTGATCTCGGCAAAAGCACGCGCGGCGGGCATTCACTTGATACTCGCGACGCAAAGCCCGCGTTCCGACGTATTGACGGGAACGATAAAAGCGAACATGACGGCATTTATCGCGTTCAAGGTTTCAAACCAGCTCGAATCTCGTATTATTCTCGATACGATGGGTGCGGAAGCGCTCGTCGGTCAAGGCGATATGCTGTATTTCCCGTCGGGATATTTCGAGCCGCGCCGCTTGCAAGGCTCGTTCATTACCGACGAGGAAGTTATCTCGGTCATTACGTATATCAAGGAAAACTGCGAGAGCGACTTCGACGAGGACGCCGCGAGCAAGATATACAACAGCAATCCCAACAGCGGAATGGGCGGACTCGATTCCGCCAAGGAAGACCCGATGTTCCAAGATATTCTCGCGTTCTGCATAAAGAACAAGCAAGCGTCTTCGTCGGGTATACAGCGCAGATTCTCGATAGGCTATGCTCGCGCGTCGCGTATCGTCGAGTATATGGCGGAAGTCAATTATATAGGACCGAGCACAAACAATTCCAAACCTCGCGAAGTGTATATCACCGCCGAAAAGTTCAAAGAACTGTTCGGCAGAGAGATCGACGAATAACCGCGCGCGGCGGATGCCGAACACGGAAACAATAACACGAACGGACGATCAAGGAGCTTTTGAGTAAATGAAAAACGTAGCCGTCATATCCCTCGGGTGTGATAAGAATAGAGTGGATACCGAACACATGCTGTTCGGCGTTTCGCGCGGCGGTTACGGCATTTCGGACGTTCCCGATGCGGACGTTATCATAGTCAACACCTGCGCTTTTATCGAGAGCGCGAGACAAGAGAGCATAGACGCCATTTTGCAGTGCGCCGAGCTTAAAAAGACGGGCAAGTGCAAAAGACTGATAGTTACCGGCTGTTTGCCGCAAAAGTACCGCGCCGAGCTTGAGACGGAACTGCCCGAAGTGGATGCGTTTTTGGGCACGCGCGAGTACGACAAAATATTGGACGCTATCTCGCCGCGCGCCGAATATGCGGAAACCGCATGCGCGGGCGAGTACGACTTTTGCGCGGCGGAAAACTCGGGACGGCTGCTCACTACTTATCCGCACCTCGCTTACGTAAAGATTGCAGATGGATGCGACAATAAATGCACGTTTTGCGCCATACCGTCCATTCGCGGCGCGTACATGTCTCGTCCGGTGCACGATATAGTGCGCGAAGTGCGTTCGCTTGTCGGCGACGGAGTAAAAGAGATTATACTTGTTGCTCAAGACGTAACGCGCTACGGCGAGGATATAGGCGCAAGTCTCGTTTCGCTTTTGACCGAACTCGAAAAAACGGACGTCGAAAAGATACGCTTGCTCTATTGCTATCCCGAACGGGTCGGCGACGAGCTTGTATCGAAAATATCGGGTTCGGACAAGATCGCAAAATACATAGACATTCCCGCGCAGCACGGTTCGGACAAGATACTCAAGCTCATGAACCGCAAGACCACGCGAGCCCGTCTCGTCGAGCTTTTCAAAAAACTGCATGCGCACGGAATTGTTGTGCGCACCACGCTCATGGTCGGATTCCCCGGCGAGACCGAAACCGAGTTTGCCGAACTCGCGGAGTTCGTTCGCGAAGCGCGTCCCGAGTATGCAGGCATATTCGCATATTCCAAAGAGGACGGCACGGCAGCCGCGCGGCTGAAAGGACACGTAAGCAAGGCGGTCAAACGCGAGCGAGTAAACGCGCTCGGCGAAATTTGCACGGAGCTTACGCGCGGGTTTTGCCAAAGCCTTATCGGAAAGACAGTAACGGTGCTGTATGAAGATATAGATTTCGATAAAGATATGTTTGTCGGGCGCGCGGAATTTATGTCGCCCGAAGTTGACGGGCGCGTATATTTCACTGCGCGCGAGGCTAACGTAGGCGACAGCTACGAAGTGAAAATAACGGGTTGCGACGATTACGATCTGTACGGCGAAGTCGTCGAAGCAAATCAGGAGGACTGACGGCAAATGAACGTTGCGAATAAATTGACGATTGCGAGGATAGCGCTGATCCCGATATTCATAGTATTGGTGTTCGTCGAGTTCCCGTGGCACATGACCGCGGCAACTGCCGTGTTTTGCATTGCGTGCATTACGGACTTTTTCGACGGATACATCGCGCGAAAAACCAACACGGTTTCCGCACTCGGCAAATTCCTCGATCCCATCGCCGATAAAATGCTTTGCGCATGCGCATTGATAGCCGTTTCGGTGCTTGCAATAACGGAGCCTGTAGTAGAGCACAAGGCGTTTTACATTTGTATTGTCATTTATACCATGGTCATTCTTTGCCGCGAGATAATGATCAGCGGTTTCCGTATTATCGCCGCAGATAAAGGCGTTGTGCTCGCCGCGGATATTTACGGAAAGATCAAGACCGCGTCGCAAATGGTCGCCCTGATCTTGCTGTTGCCCGTGAGCGACGTTTTCGGCATAGGCGGTCAAGGCGCGGAGCTTGCGAGCGCGATCATATTTTATATCGGGTTCGGACTGTTGTCGTTCTCGATGATAATGACCGTTCTGTCGGGCGTGCGTTATATCGTTCTCAATAAAGCGGTGCTCAAGGGGGATAAATGAAAGTAGGGTTTTTGTCAATAGGCAGTTGTAAAACCGATATGCGCGCGGCGCAAATGGCGCTTTTCGATAGCGGACACAGCGCCGAAGCGTTTTTGACGGTTCAGCCCTCGTCTATAGAATGGGGCGTATCGCAACTTCGCGCCGTGTGCGACGCTATAGCGGTAGAAGGCGATACTGCTGCGTTCTACTCGGTGTATACCGATCTTACGGACAGCCCCGCTACGTTCGAGCGCGACGGAAAACTGTTCGGCATAGCGAAAGCCGTAACCGAAGATTGGCTGTACGACGTTTTCATTCCGCTCGTCAATTCCAAAAACAAACGCTCGCGTTTCGAGGTAATTATTTTCAAGACTTTCGGAAAGAGCGAAGACGAACTGAAAAATATACTCAAGGATTATACGAAACGCAGCAGCAAGGTCAAGATCGCGCTGTTTCCCGATTTTTTGGAGTGCGAAGTGCATGCGCGCTGTTCGGCGAGCATGCCTCGAACGGAGCTGACCGATATTTCGGGCAAGCTGAACGAGTTGCTTTATAAATTCACGTACGCATACGACCGCACGAGCGTGACAGAGTGCGTCGCGCAATTGCTTAAAGAGCAAAAACTCAAGATAAAGACCGCCGAATCGTTTACGGGCGGTTCTATCGCAAAAGAATTGACGTCCGTTTCGGGCGCGAGCGAATATTTTGCCGAAGGTCTCGTCACGTATTCCGTGGCGTCCAAGATAAGCCGCTTGAACATACCCGCGGAAACCATAGCGAGCAGCGGCGTAGTGAGCCGCGATACCGCATACAACATGGCGGTCGGTCTGATAGAAAGCCGCAATTGCGATATCGCCATAGCCACTACGGGAAACGCAGGACCGACGGTGGGCGGCAACGGTCAAACGGGCGAGTGTTATATTTCGATCGGAGACAGCGAGCTTGTCCACACCTATAAATACACGTTCGACGGTACGCGCGAAGAGAATATACGCAGCGGCGTTAAGAACGCAATGTTTTTGCTTTACGACTATCTCGAGCGGCGCAGAATACTTCTTAATAAAGAACGCGCGTCCGATAGAGACGGCGAGTGATATTCCGATTATTACGATCAGTTAAAAAACTCATAAGAGGTAATTATGGATAAAAAGGAAAAATTCAAAGTTTACAACACCGACATGACCCCCGTCGAAAAGGAAAAGGCGCTCGCCGAGACCATTGCCCAGATAGAAAAGACATACGGCAAAGGCTCGATCATGCGCATGACCGATTCGGTGGTAAACAAGGTCGATTCCGTGCCCACGGGTTGCTTGGCGCTCGATCTTGCGCTCGGCATCGGCGGTTTGCCGCGCGGCAGAATTGTGGAGATCTACGGACCCGAATCGAGCGGTAAAACCACGCTGTCGTTGCACGTTATTGCGGAAACGCAAAAAGCGGGCGGCATGGTAGCGTTTATAGACGCGGAGCACGCGCTCGATCCCGTTTACGCGCAAGCGCTCGGTATCGACTTGTCGAGACTGTATATTTGCCAGCCCGATAACGGCGAACAAGCGCTCGATATTGCCGAAGCGCTCATGCGTTCCGCCGCGATGGACGTTATAGTAATCGACTCCGTGGCAGCGCTCACGCCCAAGGCGGAGATCGACGGCGAGATCGGCGACAGTCATGTCGGTTTGCAAGCGCGTTTGATGTCACAAGCGTTGCGCAAGATAGCGGGAGTGTCCAACAAGACCAAGACTTGCATGATATTTATCAATCAATTGCGCGAGAAGATAGGCGTTATGTACGGAAATCCCGAGGTTACGCCCGGCGGCAAGGCGCTCAAGTTTTACGCGAGCGTGCGTCTCGACGTCAGAAAAGGCGAGCCTATCAAGGAGTCGAGCGCGATCATAGGCAATCGCACAAAGATCAAAGTCGTTAAGAACAAGCTCGCGCCCCCGTTCAAGACGGTGGAAGTCGACTTGATATTCGGCAAGGGCTTTTCCAACGAAGGTTCGATATTGGATCTTGCCATCGAGTACGGCATTGTTCAAAAGAGCGGTTCGTGGTTCTCTTACAACGACGAACGTATCGGTCAAGGCAGAGAAACGGTCAAAAATCTCATGAACGAGAAACCCGATTTCAAAGCCGAGATAGAAGCCAAAGTACGCGCGCTCGTAGCCGAAAAGGGCGGTATCGGGTTTGATAATCCCGAGGGCGAGTCGAGCGACGAGGAATAACCATGTTCGACTATTTGTCGGGAAAGATCGTTGCCGTCAGAGAAAACCGCGTAGTGCTCGATTGCGGCGGCGTTGGGTTCGCGCTCGTCTGCTCGGCTAACGCTTGCGCGGAGTACAGTCGAAAGACCGAAGCCAAAGTTCCCGTTTACCTTGCCGTGCGCGAGGACGCACTCGAGCTGTTCGGGTTCGTGTCCGAGCGCGAGAGAGAAGTTTTTATGTCGCTTATAGGCGTTTCGGGCGTGGGTGCAAAGCTCGCCGTCGGCGTTCTCGGCGGCATGAGTCTCGACGGCTTGATCGCCGCGATAGCGGACGGGAATGCCGCGACGCTGTCGTCGATCAAGGGTATAGGCAAAAAAACCGCAGAGCGTATTGTTGTGGAACTTAAAAGCGGCTTTGCCGAGTTTGCCACGAGCGCTGCGCCTACAGCGGACGGCGGAGCTGTGGACGAGCAAGCGCTCAATGCGCTGATCGGGCTGGGCTACGATAAACGCGAGGCGGAAACCGCCGTCAAAAAAGTAAACAAATCCGGCATGACCACCGAACAGATAGTTTTCGCGGTGTTGCACGGATAGTCTTGCATTATGGAAAAAGGACGTTTTATTACAAACAAAGAGCTGATAGAGGACGACGGAGATCTGTCGCTTCGCCCCAAAACCTTTGACGAATACATAGGTCAGGAAAAGGTCAAGGCGAATCTCAAAGTGTACGTTGCGGCGAGCAGAAGCCGCGGCGAAGCGCTCGATCACGTGTTGCTCTACGGCCCGCCCGGGCTGGGAAAAACAACGCTCGCGCACATAATAGCGAGCGAGCTTGGCGTTGAGATCAAAGTTACGAGCGGACCCGGCATCGAGCGCGCGGCGAACCTCGCGTCGTTGCTCACAAACCTTCAAGACCGCGACGTGCTGTTTCTCGACGAGATACACAGGCTCAATCATTCGATAGAAGAAGTGCTGTATCCGGCAATGGAAGATTTTGCGCTCGATATATCCACGGGCAAGGGCGCGGGCGCTACGTCAATACGGCTCAATATCAATAAGTTCACGCTGATAGGCGCGACCACCCGCGCGGGTATGCTCACGGGACCGCTTCGCGACAGGTTCGGCGTTATATGCAGGCTCGAGCCGTACTCGATAGACGATCTCGTGCGCATTGTAAAGCGTTCGGCGCGGCTGCTCAAGATATCGATAGCCGACGATGCGGCGCGCGAACTTGCGTCGAGATCGCGCGGCACGCCGAGAATAGCGAACAGGCTGTTAAAACGCGTGCGCGATTTCGCACAAGTGTTCAACGCCGACGGCAACGTCGATCTGGCTATTACCGACAAAGCTCTGAACGATATGGAAATAGACGCGAAAGGGCTTGATTTCAACGATAAAAAATTGCTCGGCGCTTTGACCGAAAAGTTCGGCGGCGGACCTTGCGGTTTGGAAACGCTCGCTGCGGCGATAAACGAAGACGCAGGCACTATAGAGGACGTTATCGAACCGTACCTGATCCGGCTCGGGTTTATAGCGCGCACGCCGCGCGGCAGAGTGGCGCTCAAAGCGGCGTACGATCATCTCGGGATCAGACCTTCTAAAAAAGCGATAGAGCAAATGTCGTTTTTGGACACGGATAAATAATGAATAAACACGATTTTTACTACGAACTGCCGCAAGAGCTGATCGCTCAAACGCCTATCGAGCCGCGTGATATGTCGCGGCTTTTGGTTTACGACGGAAAAACCGACGCCATAAGCCACCGCAGGTTTTGCGATCTTGCGGACATTCTGCATAAGGGCGATCTGCTCGTTATAAACAATACTCGTGTGTTGCCCGCGCGCATTACGGGCGTAAAGGACGGCACGGGCGCAAAAATATCGTTCTTGCTCAATAAGCGGGTCGCTGCCGATACTTGGGAGACGGTTTGCCGTCCCGCAAAACGCGTCAAGCTCGGCACAACGCTTGTATTTTCGCCGAAAATGCGCGGCGAGATAGTGGCGGTCGGCGACGAGGGCGAACGCACCGTAAAGTTCGATTACGACGGAGTGTTCGAGAATATCCTCTATGAAATAGGCGAAATGCCGTTGCCGCATTATATTCACGGCACGCTCGAGGATAAAGAGCGATACCAGACCGTGTATTCCAAGCAGCTCGGCTCGGCAGCCGCGCCGACTGCGGGCTTGCATTTTACCGACGGGCTTTTGAAAAAGCTCGAAGACAAAGGCGTTGAGATAGCGGAAGTGCTTCTGCACGTCGGGTTAGGCACGTTTCTGCCTGTAAAGACCGACGAACTCGAAGCGCACAAAATGCACAGCGAGTACTACTGCTTGACGGACGAGACGGCGGAAAAGATAAACGCCGCAAAGCGTGAAGGCAGACGCGTGATCGCCGTCGGCACAACGAGCGTGCGCGTGCTCGAGTCGTGCGCGACCGATACGGGCATGGTCTGCGCCGGCAGCGGATATACGAGCATATTTATTTATCCGCCGTATAAGTTCAAGATAATCGACGCGCTTATAACAAACTTTCACTTGCCCGAATCAACGCTGATCATGCTCGTTTCTGCGCTCGTCGGCAGAGAAAAAGCGCTTGAAATATACAAGACGGCGGTAGACGAAAAGTATAGGTTCTTTTCGTTCGGCGACGCTTGTTTCTTCCAATAGCGTTGTAATGTACGTCAGCCGTCTTTCCGCCACGATCACTTACGGTTATGTAAGCCGTGGTGCAAAATAACATTGATAAAGGATAACAATGAGCGAATTTTCATTTAAGGAAATACATGTATGTAAGCAGACGGGCGCGCGCGTGGGCGAGTTCACCACGCCGCACGGCGTGATCAAAACGCCCGTGTTTATGCCCGTCGGAACGCAAGCTACGGTAAAGACGCTTGCGCCGTACGAGCTGGAAGAGCTTGGTGCGCAGATAATACTTTCCAACACCTACCATTTATATATGCGTCCGGGCGAGAACACCGTTTGGAACGCAGGCGGACTGCATAAGTTCATGAATTGGAACAAGCCCATTCTTACCGACAGCGGCGGGTTTCAGGTGTTTTCGCTTGCTCGGCTCAATAAGATAACCGATAACGGCGTTGAGTTCAACTCCCATATCGACGGTTCGCGCCACGTATTCACGCCCGAAAAATCGATAGATATACAGAATGCGCTCGGCTCGGATATTATAATGGCGTTCGACGAGTGTTCTGCGGCGGGTTGCGATAAAGTATATGCAGAGCGCGCGCTCGAGCGCACTACGCGTTGGCTCGAACGTTGCTACGTTCATCACAAGAACGAAAAGCAAATGCTGTTCCCTATAATACAAGGTAATATGTTCGAGGACTTGCGACTGCGTTCGCTGCGCGAAGTGAAGCAATTTGCGCGCTGCGGCATAGCGGTAGGCGGACTTTCGGTGGGCGAGCCTAAGTCCGTAATGTACAGAATGCTCGACGCATTGCGCCCCGAGTTTCCGCAAAATATGCCGCGCTATCTCATGGGCGTCGGCAGTCCCGATTGCCTCGCCGAAGGCGTGCTGCGCGGCATAGATATGTTCGATTGCGTGCTGCCCACACGCACGGCGCGTAACGGCTTGGCGTTTACTCACGCAGGAAAAATCACGGTTCGCAACGCAATTTATAAGGAAGATACAAGCCCGCTCGATCAAGAGTGCGATTGCTATACGTGCAGGAATTTCTCGCGTTCGTACTTGCGGCACTTGATAAACGCAGGCGAGGTGCTCGGCGCGAGACTGCTGTCTTATCACAATCTATATTACCTAACGAGACTGATGGAGAGTATACGCGACGCGATCCTCAACGATCGTTTCGGCGATTTTATGACGGAGTTCCGCGCGCGCAAAGAGTATACCGATAATGTAAAACCTACGGATTTTGCCGATGGAATATAAGCTCGAAAGGCAAAACCGCAAGACCGTGTCGATACGTATCGTCGGCGGCGACGTCATAGTCAAAGCGCCGCTTTCGACCGATATAGGGCAGATAGAACGCTTTATAACGCAAAAGTCGGGTTGGATTGCGCGTAAGCTTGCCGAATACGGCAAGAAAACCGCAGAGTTTGCGCGGGTCGTTTCGGGCGAGTGCATGCTGTATCGCGGCGGGCAATTACCGCTCGTAACGAGCGCGGAACATAAGCGCGTAGCGATCGAAAACGGAAATATATACGTGCCGCAAAAATACGACGGCAAGATAAAATATGCGGTCAACGCTTACGTGCGCCGAGCGGCGGACGAGCTGGAAAAGCGTTTGCGCGAGGTCTCGCAAATCACCGGTCTTGAGTACAAGAGTTTCGCGTTGACCAACGCAAAGACCAAATGGGGAAGCTGCGACGGGCAATGCAACATCATGCTCAATTGGCGATTACTCATGACCGAGCCGTGGATAATAGATTACGTGATAGTGCACGAACTGTCGCATACCGTTTATCACGATCACGGCAAAGCGTTCTGGACGACGGTCGAAAAATTCTATAAAAATTTCAAAGCCGCAAAAAAGCGGCTCAAAGATTACTCGATATTGATGCCTATGTATAGGTAAATAAATCCAAAGGAAATCGCGATGCGAATACTCGGTATCGACCCGGGCTATGCCATAGTCGGGTACGGAATAATCGAATACGAAAACGGCAAACTGCGTCCGCTCGATTACGGCGCGGTAGAAACGCCCGCTAAGCTGTCGACGCCGGAGCGGCTGCTGCTGATAGAAAAGAACATTACCGAAATGATAAAGGAAGTCGAACCGGACGAGATAGCGATCGAGGAATTGTTCTTTAATACGAATATCACCACCGGCATAAAGGTAGCGCAAGCGCGCGGAGTAGTGCTGCTTTCGTGCGCAAAGCTTTGCGATAAGCTTTTCGAGTATACGCCGCTGCAAATAAAATCGACGGTCACGGGCAACGGCAATGCGCATAAAACTCAGGTGCAGTATATGGTTCAATCTTTGCTGCGTCTGCGCGAAACGCCCAAGCCAGATGACGCTGCCGACGCGCTTGCCGCCGCTATATGTCACGCCTACACCGCGCGCGATATAAAGCGCGGATTAAAATAGTTGCGCGCCGCAAAAACTTGCAAGAAGCTGTAACGACAGTTCTATTACGGATTATGCGATCGTAACGCATGACTACGGCGACGCCGAATCGCTTACGCCCCAAAACAAAACTCCCACATAAATGTGGGAGTTTGGCAGGGGCGACGCGATTACATGACACACAATATAGTGTATTTTTTATACAAAGCGCAACACATTATATTGTGTGTTTTTGGTCGTAGTCACATTTTTGTAATATATTATCCGATTTTAGCAATGATACTTTGCTTATCCTCGTCATACAAATGAGCGTATGTTTTTGTTACTTGTGCAAGAGTATCGCCTATGAGATCGGCAACGACAGTTAATGGTGCTCCTAAGTGAATAAGCAATGATACAAACGAATGTCGCAAATCGTGTATGCGTATTTGTTTTACGTTTGCTTTTGCCGCATACGCATTGAACGTACGACGTATGGTATTATCTGTTAGCGGTGTATCTCCGCCGAAATAGAAATCGCCTATCGGTGTGTATTGCTCGAGTTCTTGCAGCAGGCTATCGCATATGGGCGTTGCCGCCTTTTTCTCTGCCTTGGTAGACGTTATTTCAAAAGGCGCCTTAGTCAATGTCTTTCGAGTGAGAGACTTTGTGAAGCTTATAGATTTTTTCGATAGATCGACATCGTTCGGAGTAAGCGCAAGAATTTCGCCTTTGCGACGCCCGGTATAGAACATCGTCATAAACAGAGTATGATATACGGGTTTATCCACAACTGCGATAAAGCGATTGAACTCGTCGCGTGTCCAAAATTGCATATCCTTTTTCGATGTGCGACGTTTCGGTTTTTTGATTTGAAGCAAGTAATTAGTCGTTTCATACCGTTCTGAACACCATGTTAAAAATGCCGAAAAGTATGTTCGTATTTTAGTCAGATACCTATACGAACAATAATCCCCAGTCTTTGTGTTTTTAGTGGTCCAAAGTTCATCTTGCCATTTATACAGTTCTTGTTTGTTTATATCTCTTACATCCATATAGCCGAAGCGGGGAATAAGGAATAAATCGAACAGCTTCTTTTTTTCATATATGGTGGCATCTTTGATTTGATTGGACAGAGATTCGAAGTAAAGTGCAGCCAATGTCTTTACTTTAAGATCATCTTTTGGCGTTGCGTTTTCCGATTTCTTTTTGCGTATAGCTTTACCTTTTGTAAGCTCGCAGTGTTGCTGTACAAAATCGAGATATGCTTCCTTTGCCGCACCTTTGGTAAAGAAACCCGAAAGCTTCTTTTGCTTTTCCACGCCGTCCAAAGTTACTATTCGGAAAATGATGTCATACACGCGCCCGCGCTTTGTAATGCGTTCTTGCGTGGAAAACTTGTTTGAGCTTATGTAATAGCGTTCGTCGGTGTTCATTGTGCTTCTCCGTTTATAGCAGCGGTCAACAAAGCTTTCGCTTCGTCGAGTGTGGTGGCGGTAACGGCAATCGTGTTGCCGTTGTAACGTGCTTGTACTATGTAAGAGTACGTGCCGTTTCCGTCTTGCATTTTATGCACAATGGCATAGTGGAGAAGTTTTTGTTGCTTGTGTGACAGCGGCAAGACTGTTTTACGCAAAAACTTATATGCGGATTCGGTCTTGGATGCGACAGATGTCGCGGTTGCTTCCTCGATTTCGAGAAAGAGATTTGCAAGTCTTTCTTTGGTACTGTTTTTCATAAGATACTCCCTATAATTTTATTCCGTCAAAGACGGGAATTATATAGAGAAGTATAATATTAGTCGTAATCTCGTTTTTTTAATGCAATGATTGTTTTTAGTATCTCACAAAATCTTTTTGCATCATCTAAGTGTTCGTAATCAAATGAAATACGTGCACAGGCTTCTTCCCATTTGCAACTATCTATATTGTCATAGTATACATTACCCTCATAAAATATATAAAAAACTATTTCGCATGATTGTATATGCTCATCAATTGCCGTAAATATATCAATATTCATGCTTTGAATTTTAGAATACCATATCGAAAAGTCGCACCGCTTTGTAATTTGGAAGCTATCAAGTGTCACGAAACGATTTTCATTACTATAATAATTCCATTTTTCAACGCAAAATTTTTCGTTTATAGATTCGGTATATGACTTATAGTTCAGATTATCAATATTAGGAGTGTATTCTAAACAATAATCGTACAATGCTTGCACATTGGGTATTTGTTTTTCTGCGATATGTTTTTTATTTTCCGTTTCTTGTCGGCGAATTTTGTCGAGTTCCTCTTTAATTGATTTTACTTTTATAGAC